>JBFLVU010000231.1:0-3802 GCA_040758175.1 Acidobacteriota bacterium
GGTGGCGGTCTTGAGGACGAGGCCCTGGGCCTTGAGGGAGCGCTCGAGGAGGGTGGACATCTGGCCGTCGGCGAAGGGCGCCACGCGGGGGAGCATCTCCACCACCGTGACCTGGGCGCCCAGGCGACGCCAGACGCTTCCCAGCTCGAGCCCCACGGCTCCCGCGCCGACGACGCACAGGTGGCCCGGCACGGAGTCGAAGGAGAGGGCCTCGGTGGAGGTCACCACGCGCTCCCCGTCGAAGGGCAGGAAGGGCAGTTCCACGGGCACCGAGCCCATGGCCAGGACGACGGCCTTGGCCTCCACGTCCTGGGAATCCCCGCCGGTCCTCACTTCCGCGCGTCCCGGGCCCCGCAGGACTCCCTCCCCCCGCAGGACGGCCACCTTGTTCTTCTTCATCAGGACGCCGACGCCGTCGGTGAGGTCCTTCACGATGGCGGCCTTGCGGGCCATCATCACCGGCAGGTTGAGGCGGACGCCGGAGGGCTCGACGCCGTGGGCGGAGAAGGCGTGGAGGGCCTCGTGGTACCGCTCGCTCGATTCCAGGAGGGCCTTGGAGGGGATGCAGCCGACGTTGAGGCACGTCCCGCCGAGGCTCGCGTCCTTCTCCACGAGGGCGGTCTTGAGGCCCAACTGGGCGGCGCGGATGGCGCAGACGTATCCACCCGGTCCCGCTCCGATCACGACGAGGTCAAAGGGTTCCATCATGGGCTCCCGTCAAAAGGTCAAAGGTGAACCGTGAAGCGGGGACAGCGATTGGGAAGAGGCCGGGCTGCCCAGATGCCGGTTTCCGGGATGCCGAGGAGTCACGCGGGCCTCCATGGAGTTGGACGGAGGGTTCGGGGTTCATCGCATCCCAACTTCCAAATCCAAAATCCGAAATCCCCCATGCCCTATCTTTTCCTTCCGCCTTCCGCCGTTCCCGTCTCCCGTCTCGCGTCTCCAGTCTCGCGTCTCCCGTCTCACGTCTTTCGTCTCCCGTCTCTCGTCTCCCGTCTCCCGTCTACAGCTCCAGCAAGGAGGCGTCGGCTCGGCCCACGAAGTCGGCCACGTGCTTGAGGAAGAGCCCCGCGGTCTTGCCGTCCACCATCCGGTGGTCGTAGGAGAGGGCGAGAATCATCACGGGGCGTACCACGACCTGTCCCTCCCGCACCACGGGCTTCTCCTGGATGGCGTAGGTGCCCAGGATGCCGCTCTGGGGCGGGTTGAGGATGGGCGTGCCCATGAGGGCGCCGTAGGATCCCGCGTTGGTGATGGAGAAGGTTCCGCCCGAGAGTTCGGCGAGGGTGATCTTTTTTTCGCGGACGCGGGCGGCCAGACGGAGAATCTCGGATTCGATTTGGGAGAGGGTGAGGCGATCGGCGTTTCTCAGGACGGGAACGGCGAGGCCCTGCTCGGCGGCCACGGCGATGCCGACGTGGATCTGCCGGTTCTCCACGATCTCCGCCCCCTCGATCCAGGAGTTGAGGTCGGGGAAGGCGCGCAGGGCGTCCGCGACCGCCTTGACGAAGAAGCCCATGAAGCCGAGGGCCACGCCGTGTCGGGCCAGGAAGGCCTCCTTGTGGGCCTTCCGCAGGGCGGTGACGGCTCCGCAGTCGCACTCGGTGAAGGTGGTGAGGGTGGCCGTGGTCTGCTGAGAGAGGACCATGCGTTCGGCGATGCGGGACCGGATGGGCGAGAGGGGTTTGCGGACCTGGGCCTCCGGTGAGGGCTCTGGCGCGGCGGGGCCCGGGGCCGGCGGGGCGGGAGATCCCGAGGCGATGAAGGCCACCACGTCTTCCTTGGTGACGCGGCCGTCCCGGCCCGTCCCCCGGATGGAGGCCGGATCCAGGCGGTGCTCCTCCACGAGGCGGC
This sequence comes from Acidobacteriota bacterium, assembly GCA_040758175.1. Classification (GTDB taxonomy): domain Bacteria; phylum Acidobacteriota; class UBA4820; order UBA4820; family DSQY01; genus JBFLVU01. Next base: position 1,855 of record JBFLVU010000231.1, read on the forward strand.
GCACGGAGGGGGCCAGGGCTTCGGCGGCCTCGGGCCGGGCCAGGTGCTCCCTCAGGGAGGGGACGCCCGCCACGGGGTTCAGGGCGGGGCCCGGCGTCTGGGGGACGGCGGGAGGGGGACTCGCGGCGGGCGGCGCGGCCGCGGCGGGCGCGACGGCGCCGGCCTGGACGGCGGTGTCGAGGGAGCCCACGGTTTGGCCGATCTTCACGGGGCTCCCCGCCGGCACGGCGATGGCAAGGCGGCCCGAGTGCTCGGCGTTGATCGTCATGGTGACCTTGTCCGTCTCCAGGACGAAGAGGGGATCATCGGTTCGCACCACCGCCCCGTCGGCCTGGAGCCACTCGGCCAGGAGTCCCTCGGTGATGGATTCGCCCACGGTCGGAACCTTCACCTCAACCTGCATGGGAAGACCTCAGGAAAGCAGGAGCATTTGGGATTTCGGATTTCGGATTTGAGGAAACGGGAGACAGAAGAGGTGAACAGGGGACCGGTGGGGCGAGCGCCCTCGTCTGCGTGTCTCCGGTTCTTCCTAGTCCCTTCATCCCCTCGTCCCTTCTTCCCTCAGCGCGAGGGCGTCGCGTACGAAGGCGCCCTGCTCCTGGAGGTGGGCCTTGAGGGAACCCACGGCGGGGCTGGCGCTCGCCTTGCGGCCGGCGTAGCGGAGGGGGAGGCCGCCGAGGAGGTCCCGCAGGCGGGGCTCCACAAAGGTCCAGGCGCCCCGGTTCATGGATTCCTCCTGGCACCACACCACCTCCTCGGCCGAGGAGAAGGGCGCGAGGGCCTCCCGGAGAAGGGCGGCGGGGAAGGGATGGACCTGCTCAAGCCTCAAGACCGCCGCGTCCGTGACGCCCGCCTTGCGCCGGGCCTCCAGTAGGTCGTAGAAAACCTTCCCGCTGCAGAGGACCACCCGGTGGACGTTCATGGGGGGCTCCGGGTCGGGGAGCACTTCGTGAAACCGATCCGACGTCAGGTCGGGGACGGGGGAGACGCAGAGGGGGTGCCGAAGGAGGCTCTTGGGGGCCATGACCACGAGGGGCCGGCGGAAGTTCCGCTTCATCTGGCGCCGCAGGGCGTGGAAGTACTGGGCCGGCGTGGTGAGGTTCACGACCTGGAGGTTGTCCTCGGCGCAGAGCTGGAGGTAGCGCTCCATGTGGGCGCTCGAGTGCTCCGGTCCCTGGCCTTCGTACCCGTGGGGCAGGAGGAGGACGATGCCCGAGGCCCTCTGCCACTTGGAGAGGGAGGAGGCGATGAACTGGTCGATGATGACCTGGGCGCCGTTGGCGAAGTCCCCGAATTGGGCCTCCCACAGGACGAGCATGTGAGGCTCTTCGAGGGAGTAGCCGTAGTCGAAACCCAGGACCGCGGCTTCGCTCAGGAGGCTGTTGTACACGCAGAAGCGCGCCTGGCCGGAGTGGATGTGCCGCAGGGGAATGTAGGGCTCCTGGGTGTTCATGTCCTGCCACACCGAATGGCGCTGGCTGAAGGTGCCGCGGGCGCTGTCCTGACCCGACAGGCGCACGGGGATTCCCTCGTGGAGAAGGCTTCCGAAGGAGAGGAGTTCGGCCGTAGGCCAGTCCACGGTTCCCCGCTCGGCCACCGCCTTGAAGGTCTCCGGCAGGCGCCGGGCCACCTTCGGGTTGAGGGCGAAGCCCTCGGGGACCTGGGTCAGGGCCCGGGCCACCTCCACGAGGACGCCGTGGGAAACGCCCGTCGCCACCGGGGCGTGGCTGTACGGCGCGTCGAGGCCCGCCCAGCGGTCCTGGAAGGCGAAGCGCTCCCGCGCGGGGGCCTTCTCCTTGACCGCCTCGAAGGCGGCCTGGAGACGGTCCTTGAAGGCGCCGGCGATTCGCTCCGCCTCCTCCTGGCCCAGCTCGCAGCACTGGGTCAGGCGCTCGGTGTAGAGGCGGCGCACCGAAGGCCTGTCCTTGATCTTCCGGTAGAGGACGGG
>JBFLVU010000232.1:0-3798 GCA_040758175.1 Acidobacteriota bacterium
TCGCCGCCTCCACCCGCTTCGCTCTCCGGTTCGACGTCATGGGTCCTCCCTCCTGGCCGCCCCCCTCGGGGACCCCGATGCGCGGGCCTCCCCCCCCGCCCGCCCCGCCCCCTCTTCCGAAAGGGCGGGGAGGGTTTCGAGGTAGGGGGCGATGCTCGGTATGAAATGCCGCTCGTGGCGGGTGTGGGGGCCGATGCCGGTCTGACCCCAGACCACGGCGGCCCCTCCGGGGGCGAAGCGGGCCGAGGTGCCCGCCAGCTTGCGTCCGATCCGGGGCGGGCCTCCCTGAACGGATCGAGCGGCCCGAAGGAGCGAACCCAGGTAGGGGTTCTCCGGCGGACAGGTGACTCCCGCCTCGCGGACTTCGGCCTCCATTTCGAGGCTCGACGCCCCGCAAAGGCGCCGGAGGGCCTCCAGAAATCCATCCACGTCGTCCTCGGGGATGGGCCGCACCTCGATGCCGAGGACGGCGTCGCCGGGCGTGATGTTGTAGACGCCGGGCTCCCCGAAGGAGAAGAAGGGGAACCGGACGCCCGTGACCCAGCCGTCGTCCGCCTTCCGCGTGAAGCGGTCCTCCAGCAACCCGGCGATGGCGGCCCGGGCGGCGATGAGCCTTTCGGAGAGGTCGGCCGGAGCCCCGGCCATGCCCGTGTGGGCCCGCTCCCCCCGCGCGGTGACGCGGACCCGGACGACGCCCCGGTTGGAAGTGCAGATCTCGCCGAAACGCTCCTCCCCCTTTTCTCCGGTCCGCTCGCCGAGGATCATGAGGCCGGGCGACCACCCGTGGGTCTGGCGGAGTTCTTCGAGAACGTGGGGCGTGCCGCAGGGTTCGGACTCCCCGTTCTCCTCGTTGCCCACGAAGAGGAGGCAGAGGGGCGGAAAGGGCGGGCCCTTCTGGATCCTCCTCCGCATCCACACGAGGTCCGAGGCCACCACGGTCTTCATGTCGGCGCTGCCGCGGCCCCAGAGGTAGTCCCCCTCCACGCGGGGCTCGAACTGAAGGTCGTCGGGGTCCGGCTCCACGACGTCGAAATGGCCCGAAAGGACGACGGGCGCCAGGAGCCGGCCGGGGAAGCCCGCGAGGACGGCGGGGTACTTTCCGCCCTCGAAGAGGCGGACCTCGGCGCCCGCCTCCTGGAGGCGGGTCACGAGGAACCGAGCACAGCGCCAGACTTCCTTCAGCCGCTCCCGGGGGCAGTTGGTGACGGAGGGGATCCGGATGAGTTCGGCGGCCAGGCCGACGGTCTCTCCTTCGGGATCCTCCGAAACCGCCAGGACCCGCGGGCGGGTTGCCGCCCCGATCCGAACCGCCACGACGGCGTCGGACTCCGACTCCTGGGCCGCCTCGAAGAGGAGCGGGCGGACCTTTCCCTCCTCGTCCCCGAGGCCCCTGGCCACGGAGGCCGCGTCCCTCAGCTCCCGTTCGAGCAGGCGGCCGCGCGCTTCGAGCCATTCGGTGAAGGCCTCCCTGGGGACGATGGGGGCGCCCGAGGGGGCCTTCCCCGGCGCATCCAGACGCGAGCGGAACCACTCCCGGGTGCGGCCGGCGGGGTTGGCCCCTCCGGCGGCCATCTCGGCGAGGGGAGACAGGGCCTCCCGCCACTCCAGGGCCCGCGCCAGCGGATCGAGGTCGGCGAGGGTGGCCGCGAGGAATTCGCGGAGGGCCACAGGGGCGCCGGTGAAGGGGTCTTCGATCCGGGCCTCGAGGCCCGACCGCGCCGCCGCGTCTTCGTTTCGGCGCGCCCGCTGGACGTCGTCGGCGTCGTACACGAAGGCGGCGCCGAAGGACTCGTCCGCGTAGATCCGAAGGAGAAGGAGCTCCTTGAAGACGATCTTCGCCAGGGAGAGGGCGAAGTCGTCCCCGCCCTCGTCGGTGCGCACCTCCACCCGGGTCATGGGGAGGTCCACCCGCGCGCAGAGGTTCTCCACGAGGAGGGCCCGCTCGGCCTCCTCGAAGTCGGCGCGCTCCCCGGCCCGGTAGAGGCCCTTCTGGTACAGGCGCTGGAGCTGTTCGCTGGTGGCCCAGATGTTTCGATTCACGGGGTCCACGTCGGAGCGGGCGCGGACGGGCGTCCAGTTGTTCGCCCCGAAGCGCACGCCGCGGCGCACCAGGTCGTAGGAGATGCGGAGGTAGTCGGCGTGGCTCGCGTACAGGTACGGCACGTCCAGCTCGGGCGGATTGGGGAAGGTGAGGAGGCGGTTGCTGTCCCGCTCCGTGAGCACCACGGCGGGAGATCCCTCCACCGTCTCCCACGCGAAGGGCGTGGAGGCGGAGACCGCTATGAAGAGGGGGCAAAAGGGCCTCAGAAGCCGCGTGGCCCGGATGAGGGCGTCGTTTCGGAAGTCGATGAGGGTCCGGCCCTCCCTCCGGTGGCGCGGGAGGTGGAAGAAGTCCCAGGAGAGGAGCGACTCGGGGTAGGAGTGGTTGGTGTGGATGCCCGCCGTGGCCAGGCTGGGGCCGAAGAGAGCAACGCACCGGGCCAGGTACTTCTTCTTCGCCAGGCTCCAGCCGTCGGGGATGGCGTCCCCGTTGACCTCCACGGGGTAGGGGACGTTGCCGTGGAGGGCGAAGAAGCGCTCCCCGAAGGCGAGCCCGGCCCGGGCCAGTGCGTTCATCGCCGCGGCCTCGAGCAGTCTCCCCTCCAGGGCGGTCCCGCGGGCCGAATAGTAGGGGCGGGTGGCCCCTTCGATCATCCAATGAAAGACCTCGAGCTGGAAGCGGGGGCGCGCGGCCTCGGGCAGGTACCGGTCCATGAGGTGGTCCGCGAAAGACCTTCTCTCGGGCCCGTATCCCACGGCGGTCACGGGCCGGAGCTCCCGGTCCAGGACGTTGAATTCCAACTCCAGGCCCGAGAGGCCCCTCCCGAAGTGGGTCTCCAGGGAAGACTCCACCGCCAGGCGGAACTTCTCGGCGAAGGTGCCCCAGTCGCCGGACTTCATGGCCGGAGCCGCCCTCCCGGAATCGAAGGGCGGGATCTCCCGAGAAGAGGGGTGGCCGTCTCGACCGCCCTCCTGCGCTCCACCTCCCTTGCCCGTTTCCTCAAGGCTTTCCTCCGTCCCCGGCTCCCGTTACCTGGGAAAGGGCCGTCCAAAGGCGTTCCGCCGCCCGGGCGGTCTTGTCCGGGGGGAGGGCGTAGGAAAAGCGGACCCACCGGGATCCGTAGTCGCTGAAGTACACGCCGGGAACGACGGCCAGCCCGAAGCGCTCGGCCAAGTAGGCGCCCATGGCGGCGCTGTCGTTCATCCCCCCCGCGTCCATCCACGGCCCCAGGTCGAGAAAGGCGTAGTAGCCTTTTCCAAGAATGGCGCGGATCCCCTTTTCGGCCAGGAAGGCCGAGAGCACCGTCCGGCTCTCGTTCGTGGGGGCCACGATGGGGGCGGCGGCCCGGTCGAAGCCCATGGAGTAGGCGGCCATGGCGACGGCCTGGCTGTGGAAGGAGGGGATCACGCCGTGGGAGGCGCGGTTCTGCATGAACTTGACCAGCTTCTTGGAGGCGAGGAGGTGGGCGTTGCGCACGTTGCTCGCCCCGAGGGACTTGGTGATCCCATCCAGGAGGATCACCCGCTCCCGCTCGGCGGGTTCGAGGGCCCGGAGGAATTCGTTCACGTCGTGGGGGGCGCCGTCGGTCACGCGGTGGTAGATCCAGTCGAAGAGGACGTACGGAACGCCGGCGCCGAAGGCGGCGCGGGCGAGGTCGAGCTGCTCCGCGAGGGGAATCGTCCTCCCGGTGGGGTTGTCGGGAGAGGTCACGACGAGCCCCGCCACCTTTCGGCCCCCCGCCCGCTCGGCGAAGCGGA
>JBFLVU010000233.1:0-3760 GCA_040758175.1 Acidobacteriota bacterium
CGGGACCTCCTTGCTGGTCCAGTAGGACGTGGCACGGAACCCGAAAAGCTCCTGCATCCGCCGGAGGTTGTCCGTGTCGGAGTTCTGGGTCAGGCGGACGTCCAGAGGCCCGGAGGTCTCCAACAGCCGCGTGGACGTGGCGAGCACCTTCTCACGAACCGTCGATTCGTCAAACCGGTCCAGTCCAAGGGGCGCGTTTACATCGGGGCTGACGCGAAGGGAGTACGCCGCCGCAGCGGCAAGGGCCAGAAGCCCCAGGACCCAGATTCGCCTTTTTCGCTCCGGTCGCACCATGGCCGTCAGCATAGGACACCCCTTACGGGGGCGCAACGGCGGCAGGCCGAACATGGACTCCCGGCTCGGCGACCCCTACATTCAAGACGAACGGCAGGGAAGCCGGGACCAGCCGGTTTGAGGCGGTGGTCCCTGGTGGAGGAGGTCTTGGAATGGAGCATCGCTCCGCAAGGCGGGTTGCCCCGCCTGAGGCGCTCCGGGCCCGTTTGAAGGCCGGCGTTCCCGTTCGGGTGCTGGATGTATCCACGCGCGGGGTTCAGCTCGAGGTGTCCCTTCCGCTTCCCGTGAGGGGTACCTGCGAAGTCCGTTTTCTCCTCGACCAGGGCGAAATTCTCGTGCGGGCCACCGTGAAGCGGTGCCGTGTTTGGGGAAGGGAGAGCGGGAGGGAGGCCCCCCGAGGCCTTGTTTATCGGGCCGGACTGGAATTCGAGAGGCCCTATCCGGCGCTGCTCGGGGCCATGGGTGTCGGGGAACCGGCGCTGAGCCTCCCCGGGGGGGCCGCTGGGGACGCCGGCCAATCCAGGAGCCGTGGCCCGTGGGGGGGGCACGCCGAGGTCCGCCTCTCAGGAGAGGAGGCCTTTCCAGGGGAGAAGGACTGACTCCGGTTCCGGTCCTCCCGGCGAAGTGGTTTCCACCGGGGCCCAGAGGGCGTATACTGCCGCCGGATCGGGTTTCGGCCCACCCTTATGGGGTTCGAGCCCTGTGCAACGTGCCCTGTGAACTCCGCCAGGCCCGGAAGGGAGCAACGGTAAGCAGCCAGCCCGTGTGCCGCAGGTCGCTTGAACCCCTTTCCATTTTCCGCCACCCTTAGAGCCTCGGCGGTGGACGAGCGGGGAGAGCCATGAACGAGAGACGGCCACACCAAGCGCTGGCGCGACGGTACCGCCCCCGGTCCTTCTCCGAGATGGTGGGCCAGGAATCCGTCGTCCGCACGTTGAGCAACGCCCTCGCGAGCGGCCGCATCCACCCTGCCTACATCTTCTCGGGCATCCGGGGTGTAGGGAAGACGACGGCGGCGAGGATCTTCGCCAAGGGTCTCAACTGCGCCGCCGGCCCCACGCCCGATCCATGCAGCGCCTGTCCGGCCTGCGAAGAGATCGCCCGGGGATCGTGCCTGGACGTGCTGGAGATCGACGGAGCCACTCACACGAAGGCAGAGGAAGCGCGGGACCTCATGCAGGCGGCACGCTACATGCCCGCACGGGACCGCTATAAGGTCTTTATCATCGACGAAGTCCACATGCTCTCCAAAGCGGCCTTCAACGCCCTCTTGAAGACCCTCGAGGAGCCGCCCCCGCACGTCGTTTTCCTCCTGGCTACCACCGAGGCCCACTCGATTCCGGAGACCATCCACAGCAGGGCCCAGCACTTCGTTTTCCGAAGGGTCCCCTCCGCCCGCGTGGCCCGGTACCTTCAGGAGATCTGCCGGGACGGCGGGATCGAAGCAGAGCCCGAAGCCCTGGAGATCGTGGCTCGGGGAGGGGAGGGATCGGTCCGGGACAGCCTGACCCTGCTCGACCGGCTCCTGGCCTACGCCGACGGGCCACTAACGGAGCGCGAGACTTCCGATGCGCTCGGGGTGGTGGGCCAGGAGGCTCTTCTGGGCTTGCTGGAATCCATCATGGTGGGAGATGCCCGGGCGGCGGCCTCCTTCGTGGACCAGATGCGGGAGCGGGGCCAGAACCTGGATCGGTTCCTCGGGGACTTGGACGAAGCCCTTCGGACGGCCATGCGATTGAAGCTGGGCGCGGAAGTCCCTTCGGCTCCGGGGCGGCTCCAGGCCCTCTCCTCGCGGGCCTCGCTGGAAGACCTGTTGAGGCTCACGGACCTGATTGCCTCCACGCGCCAACGTCTGAAGGGGGCGGCGGACCCCGAGGCGCTCGTGGAGCTCCAGCTCGTGAAGGCGGCCCACCTGCCGAACATTCTGCCCCTGGACACGATTCTGGACGCCCTGGCGAGCAAGCCCCCTCTCTCGGGGTCGTCGTCGGGGAACGGAGAAACGCAGGCCGGGGAGTCCGAACGCGAGATGGAGGAGGCAGAGGAGGGGGAGGGGCTTCGCTTCCGCGCCCTCATTCCTTTCAAGCGGATGGACGAAGGGGAGGCGGCCTCCCTCGAGGGCGACGCGCGGTTCTCGGCGTACAAGGCGAGCGCGGGACTCAAGGTGCCCCTGGCCGCATCCGCCCTCAAGGCGGCGGATGTTTCGCTGGATCCCGACGGGGTCCTTCACGTGGCTCTTCCCGATGGGGCGCGCACGGCGGCGGCCCTCCTGGCCTCGCCCGAATCGCGGGAGGCTCTGGAAAAGTCGGCCCGGGAACTGGGTTTCCCCGGCCGGATCGTCGTGGAGTTGCGAGAGCCGGACCCCCAGGCCGCGCCGAAGGAGCCCGAGGGGCCCAAGGGGACGCCCCTCGCAGACAAGGTAGTCCGCCGCCTCGGGGGGCAGGTGGTGGGCGTTCGACCGGTGGCACCCCCGGCGCCGGCTGGAGGAGACGATGCCGAACCTGAATAAGCTCTTGAAGCAGGCCCAGAAGATGCAGGAAAAGGTGCAGGAGGAAATGGAGGCCCTCCAGGTGCAGGAGTCGGCGGGCGGAGGGATGGTCACCGTGCGCATGAACGGGCACAAGCAGGTCCTGGAAATCCGGTTGGACCCGTCCCTCCTGGTCCCCCAGGAAAAGGAGATGCTGGAGGATCTTCTGGTGGCCGCGGTGAACTCGGCGGGCTCCAGGGTGGACGAGACCCTCCAGACCAAATTGGGAGGCCTGGGGGGAGGAATGGGCCTCCCCGGCTTTTGAGGGTGCGGCCATGGCCGAACTCCCCGCCCCCCTCCGACGTTGTCTGGACGTCCTCCGCAAGCTGCCCGGGGTGGGCCCCAAGTCCGCCCAGAGGATCCTCTTTCACCTCCTGGAAAAGGGGCCGGAGGCCCCCCGGGAGCTCTCCGACGCCCTTCAGCGGGTTGCGGAGGATGTGGTCCGGTGTTCCCAGTGCCGGACCTACCAGGCTGCGGGAGAACCCTGTCCCCTGTGCAGCGACGCCAAAAGGGACCCAGGGGTCCTCTGCATCGTGGAGACTCCCTCGGACGTGTACCTGGTGGAGGAAACCGGTGAGTTCCGGGGCCGCTACCACGTCCTCCACGGCCTCCTTTCGCCCCTTCGGGGAGTGCGCCCCGAGGACCTCGGGCTGGAGGTTCTGGAAAAAAGACTTGGAGGGGGCGAGGTAAGGGAGGTCATTCTGGCCACCCCTCCCACGTCCGAGGGAGAGGCCACGGCCTCTTTCTTGGCAGCCCACCTGGAGGGCCGGGTATCCCGCATCAGCAGGATCGCCTACGGTTTGCCCGTGGGGGCCGAGTTCCAGTACGTTGACGCCCAAACCCTCTCCCGCGCGCTTTCTGGCCGGAAAAACCTCACGTCGTAACCCGCCCTTCGAGGCCCCCGCCCGCCTCCCGTCCTGGGCGAACGACCGGGGATACGTT
>JBFLVU010000234.1:0-3735 GCA_040758175.1 Acidobacteriota bacterium
TTCATGAAGAAAGAGATGCTGCATTCTCGGCGTGCTCCTCATGTGGGTGGCATGACCCTTGATAGGTTCAGGAACGGCGGGCATGGACCCGACAGAGCAGGAGGATCCAATGACGACGTTGCGAAGCCAGGACGAACCTTATGTATATCCAGTGATGCTATCTCCGGGAGGGACGGTGGCCGTATTAATCGTATCCTTCCTATTGGTCTCCGGGGCAGGCCTCGTGGCCTGGCGCTACCAAAAATGGCTGGACACCCCACAGAGATTCACCATGACTTTGGGAGAGGCGGGGTTCTCCCCCGCATCCTTAACCCTCGATCCCCGGCGGCCTGTGGAGCTAACGATCCTTCGTACCGGAGGGGGGCGATGCACCCAGGGTGTTGTGCTGAGCGGAGCCGGGGTGCGGCAGTCCTTTCCGGCAACGGGAAAGGCGGTTGTTCGCTGGCGACCGCACGCAGCGGGCCGGTACGAACTCCAATGTTCCATGGGATGCCTGCACGCGAGTGTCCGGCTTTCGGAAACGAACCCCTCCTTGTAGGGTCCCGGGTTCATGGCGGGCCATTTGCTTACAAAAAGGGGTTCGGCAGCGAACGGTCCACCGTCAAAGACTTCCAGACTAGGAGAAGAATGACGGAGTGGAGGATATCATTCAAACGCGCTTCGAGATCGGTGAAAATAGTGCAGTCAAACGCTGTGGCAACATCTTGCTAAGGAGGTCGCCCATGTTTGCGAGGTCACTCAGGTTGGAATGGAAACGTTTCGGGTTGTGCGCCGGGGTTGTGGGCTTGGTTTGCACGGCCCTGGCCGCCCCCTTTTCGACCTCTGCCCAGACTCCAGGAGGGCCTTCCCCCCACGGCTATCTTACCGGGGACATTGAAGCCGTAAACGGCACCTCGATCGTCGTGCAAGGCGTCCCCCTCGCCGTGACGGCCGACACGGTTCTTGTTGGAATGGACGACCAGGGCAATCTGGTTGGTCTGGAACTGCCTGACGTCGCGGCAGGCGATGAGGTGGTGGCGTTTGAGCGGGTGAATCTGGGGCAGGCGCTGGCCACGGCGGTCTATCTTGGTCGCCCCTTCATGCTCCAGGGAAACGTCACTTCGCTGGAAGCCGACGCCTCCGGTAACCCCGTGCAGATCACGCTGGACAGTCTCTTCAATATCCGCGTGGCCAAAGCCCGCTTCTCGGGAATGAGCCCCGGCGACATGCAGATGGGCGCGGGCGGCGACATGTCCGGCGGCATGGGTACGGGCGGCATGATGGGCGGCGGCGGCGGGATGGGCGGCGGCGGCGGGATGCATGCGGGGGAGCATATGGGTCAGGATCATGGCCAGGATCTTCTACTTCAGGTCGGGTCCTATGCCTCTGTCGGGGGAATCTCGAAAGACGGGGTTTTCGCAGGAGTTTTTGTTCACGTCATGGCCACGAACATGATGAGTTCCGGGAGAATCGCATCGGTCTCCACGGTTCAGGGAACGATCATGGGCTTTCAGATGGACCGCCGAGGCCAAAGCGTGACCGTCGTCCTCGACCCTGAGACGGTGATCATCCGGAGAGGACAACCCGTTTCCCCCGCCGCATTGGCTCCATCGCAGGTCGTGCGGGTGGAAGGCCTAACAAGACAGGACGGTTCAATCCTCGCCTCGATGGTCAGGATCATGGGCGGTAGAGGTTGATTGCACGGTTGGTCTACATCTCCCACTTAATTGCCTGGGACGGGAAGGGGTTGACCCCTTCCCGCCCACCTCTCGCGCCGGGTGGATTCACAATGGAGGACCTTCCCAAGCCGCCTCGGCGGGCAGCCGCCGCGGGAAAGGCTGACCGCCTCCAGCCCCTTCCGCTAGCGCGGCATCCTAACCCGAGACGCATCGTGACCGTGAGATATTGAAGATAGACCACCTTCGCGTTTTGTCCCCCTCCTCATGCCAGCAGACGGCTGATAACCTCGTGCGCGAACCACAAGAAGGTTCTCATCCGCCTCCTAGAAAGCGTAGCCGATGAAGAAGGCGATCTGGTAGCGGGACGGGTCAACAGGCGTCTTTCTCAGCTTCCACGCCAGGTCCACGCCCACGGGACCCACGGGGGTCTTGAAACGCAGGCCCGCCCCCGCCCCGGTGAAGAGGGACGCGCCGCCCGACGCGAAGGGCTTCGTGGTGGCGTTTCCGGCGTCCGCGAAGACCAGGCCGCTGACGTCACCGCGCACGGGAAACCGGACCTCCGTCGAAAGCTCGAGCAGACCCTTGCCACCCTGGAGGATCCCCACCTGGGACAGGGGGCCCAGCACGCCGAACCGGTACCCCCGGACGCTGGCCTGCCCCCCGGCGTAGAAGCGGCGCGTGAGAGGAATGCCTGAAAGGTCCTGATCCGTCAGGATGCCTCCCACTTTCAAGCGCGCCGCCCAGACCAGGTTCCTCCCCAGGGATCGGTAGTGCCTCGCCTCGGCGGTGGCCTTGAGAAACCGGATTCCGTTTTGGGTGACCGAAGGCTCCGCCGCGGCGGTCAAGAGCCATCCTTTCCGGGGGTCGTAGGGCGCGTCGGTCGTGTTGTAGGTGAGGACACCCTGGAGGGAAGCAATGGTGGTGGCCTCCTCCGCCTCGCGAGTGAGCCGCAGCGCGACGGACGGGTCGGGCTCGAGGCGGGTGACGTGTTCCCCGGCGGCGAAGAGGCGGCCGCTGAACCGGGACGTGAAGGCGTGTTCGAGTCCCACGCGGCCCTGCAGGGTGTGGTAGGTGTAAGCCGGAAGCTTGATCTTGCCGAAGGAAGCATGGGCGGCGAGCGCCGTGTCCCGGTCGAGGAAGTAGGGCCGGCGGAGGTGGGCGGAGGCCTCCCGTTCCAGCGAGGAGCCGCGGAATTCGAAGCCGAGGCTGATCATCCGGTCCCGCAGGCGAAGGGTTTCCCATCCCGCCCTCCACCGGAGGTCCTCGTCCGTGCTGAATCCCGCACCCAGGCGAATCCTCCTGTGGCGTCCCTCCTTCAGTACGATGACCACGGGGACCTCGCCCTCGGGCCCCTTGCGCCTGGGCCGGACGACGACCGAATCGAACAGCCCCGTCCGGTACAGGGCCTCCTGGGTCTTCTCCACTTCGGAAATGCGGTAGGGAGATCCGCGGCGGAAGGTGACCGCGCGGGCGAGGAGGACCTCCTCGGTGTGACGGATGCCGCGGAAGGTGACCTCCCCGAAAACACCGACGGGGCCCGGCGTCACCGAAAAGAGAGCGCGGGCCTTCCGTGAGGCGAGGTCCACCTGGGCTTCGGGCGCCACCACCGGAAACGGGTGGCCCGCCTCCTGGAATCCCCGGATCAGGTGCCCCGCCGACGCCTCGTATGCGTCGGCCGTGAACCGGTCCCCCTGCCGGAGGGGAAGGTCTTCGAGGAGAAGGGCGAGGAGCGCCTCCTCCTCGCCCGATCCCGGCCCGGCAAGTCTCACCACGACGGACTCGCACACGGTGGGAAGACCCTCCTCCACACGGATCTCCGCCACCGGCGGAGGGGTCCCCGCGTTCAGGGCGGCGGCTTCGAAAAATCCCTGGCGCCTGTAGAAGAGGGCGATTTCGGAGGCCGCCCGGGTGACGTCCACCGGAGAAAGGGACGGGCCCGGTCCGAAGAGCCGGAATCGGGGGATGCTTGGCACCTCCGCGGCCTGGAGGAGCCGGTCCTCGGTGAAGGCGGCGTGGCCGGTGACGCGGACCGATTTGTACACGATGGCGGACGCCGGCGGGGCCTCCGGCGGGGCCT
>JBFLVU010000235.1:0-3727 GCA_040758175.1 Acidobacteriota bacterium
CCGCGCGGGGAGCCCGAAAAGCCGCCCCATGAAGTCCAGAAGCTCCGAGCCCGTAAGGTAGTCGTAAAAGTACGGCGCCTCGGGGAGGAATCCGATCCGGCCCCTCGCGGCGGGATCCCCAAGGGGCTGTCCGAGGAGCCGCACGTCTCCCGAATCGGCGAAGAGCAAGCCCATGAGAATCTTGAGGGTGGTCGTCTTTCCCGCGCCGTTGGGGCCGAGGAACCCGTAAATTCCTCCGCGGGGGACCTCCAGCGTGACCCCCTTCAGCACGGGGTGCCTCCCCACGGAGAGGTGGCCCTTGAAGGACTTGGTCAGGTCCTTGATGGCAACGGCCGGAACCATCGACTCTCCTATGGAGGGAGCCCAGGATAGCCCAGGGGTCTTTCCGGGGGCAACCCCGCGTCGGGGCCCCCGGCCCCAGCCAAGCGCATCAAGCGCTTGGGCGGCCTGCCCCGCCCTCTGAGGCCCACGGATTCGCAAGAGGAGCCTATAATGAAGTGTCCACGCGGCGCCAAGGCCACGTTGGACCCGGGGGAGGATCGAGATGTCTGTTCGCTGGGTGGATTTGAGGTCGGATACGGTGACGCTCCCCACGCCCGCCATGCGCCGGGCCATGGCGGAAGCGGAGGTGGGCGACGACGTGTACGGGGAGGACCCCACGGTCAACCGGCTCCAGGAGGAGGGCGCGAAGGCCGTGGGCAAGGAGGCCGCCCTCTTCTTCCCCTCGGGCACCATGGCCAACCAGGCCGCCGTCAAGGTGCACACGCAGCCCGGCCAGGAAGTCATCTGCGAGGCCTCGTGCCACATCTACAACGTGGAAATGGCCATGATGGCGGCCTTCTCCGGAGTCCTCGCCCGGCCCGTTCAGGGCGCCGGAGGCCACCTGGATCCCCGGGACGTGGAGGCCGCCGTCCGCCCCAGGAGCTACTACCTCGCCCAAACGGGGCTGGTGGCGGCCGAGAACACGGCCAACCTGGCGGGCGGGACCGTGTGCGGGCCCGACCGCGCCGCCGCCATCGGGAGGGCGGCCCGGCGCCACGGCCTGCCGACCCACCTGGACGGGGCGCGCATCTTCAACGCCGCGGTGGCCCTCGGGGTGCCGGCGGCCGACCTGGCGGCCCCCTTCGACTCGGTCATGTTCTGCGTCTCCAAGGGGCTCTGCGCCCCGGTGGGCTCCCTCCTGTGCGGGAGCGCCGAGTTCGTGGAGCGCGCCCGGCGCGTAAGAAAGATGATGGGCGGGGGGATGCGGCAGGCGGGCGTCCTCGCCGCGGCGGGGCGGATCGCCCTTGAAACCATGACCGGGCGCCTCGCCGAGGACCACCGGCGGGCGAAGGTCCTGGCCGAGCGCCTACTGGAGGCGGGTTGCTTCGAGGTGGACCTTCCCTCGGTGGAGACCAACATCGTCGTGACCTCCGTGCGGCCGCCCCTCACGGCGCCTCGCGTGGGCGAGGTGCTCAAGGAGCGGGGGGTCCTCTGCCACGTCTTGAACGAGCGGTCCATCCGCTTCGTGACCCACAACGACCTCGACGACGAGGGGCTCGCGCGCGCCCTGGAAGCCCTGGGCGGACCCTATTAGGCCGGAGTGACGCCCGTCCAAAATAACCGGTCCTGCTGCCTGCGAAGCAAGGCGGAACGGGCACCGCTCCGTTGGCGCGGCACGGGAGGCCTCGACCTGACGCTTCGGCGCAAGCGCGTCCGCGCCCGTGGTCCAGGCCTCCCTGCGCACTTCGGACGTCCCGTCCCGCTTCTTCCACACGCGGGATGCTGCCCCCCCCTCTCTTTTTGGACAGCAGTGGGCCGAAGACGGCAAGCGGGGAAAGACGGGAATCTGCGGGGTTCGTGGACTCGGCTGGTTTCGGACCGATCCCGGCGAATCAGCAGCCTGCCAGGGCCTGCTAACCTTCGAGCATGAGGGCCCGCTCGAGTTCGGCGGGGTTGCTGAAGGAGGCCTTGGCCACGTCCAGGTCGATCTTCCCGGTCTTCACGAGTTCAAGGATGTTCTGATCGAAGGACTGCATCCCGTAAACGTCGCGCCCCTTGTCCATGTGGCCCGGTATCTCCGTGAGCTTCTCGGGATCCCGGATGCACTCCTGGATGGTGCGGGTGACCCGCAGGACCTCCACCGCCGGGATTCTTCCCAGAATCGTTTTCTGCGGCAGGAGACGAAGGCAGATCACGGCCATGAGGGCGTCCGAGAGCCGCTTCCTCACGGAGACCTCTTGGTCCGGGGGGAAGAACCCGATCATCCGGTTGATGGTCTTGACGGCGTCCGTCGTGTGGAGCGAGGCGAGGACCAGGTGGCCGGTCTCCGCGGCCTTGAGGGCCGTGTCGGCGGTTTCTCCGTCGCGCATCTCGCCGATGAGGATCACGTCCGGGTCCTGCCTCAGGACCGCCTGGAGCGCCTTGGCATAGGAGGGCGTGTCGCTCCCGAGTTCCCTCTGAGAGATCACCGAGAGTTTGTGGCGGAAGAGGAACTCGATGGGGTCCTCAATGGTCACCACGTGGGCCCGCCGCGTCTGGTTGATGTACTCCAGCATGGCGGCGAGGGTGGTGGACTTGCCGTTTCCCGTGGCGCCGGAAACCAGGACCAGCCCGCGGCGCAGGTTGGCCACCTGCTCGAGGACGGGGGGGAGGTTGAGTTCGGCGAAGGAGAGGATGGAGGCGGGGATGACCCTCAGGACGACGGAGAGGGTCCCGCGCTGGCGGAAGATGTTGACCCGGAACCGGCCCTGGCCCTCGAGCCCGTAGGAGACATCGAGCTCCGAGATGTTTCCGATCTTGTCCCCAAAGAAGGTGTGGGAGAGGATCTCCCGCGCCACAGCCTCGGTTTCCTCGGGCTCCAGGGGATGGTACTTCACCTCGAGCAGCTCTCCGTTGACCCGCAGGAGCGGGGGGTAGCCGACCTGGAGGTGGATGTCCGAAGCGTTCTTCTGGATGGCGCTGACGAGGAGCTTGTGAAAGATCGTCACGTCCATCGGGGGTCTCCTTCCCCACAAGATAGCACCCCGGAGGCTCGTCGGCAAAGCCCCGTCCGCTTTGCGCCACCGGACCGCCGTGTGGTATAAAACCGTTCGCATGGAGGTTGCCAGACATGAGCGTTCCCGTCCTCGACCTCACCCGGCAGTACCGCCGCATCGAGACCGAGATCCAGCAGGCCGTCGCGGAGGTGTTCACCTCCCAGCACTTCATCCTGGGGAAGCACGGCAAGGCCCTCGAGCAGGAGGCCGCCCTTCACCTCGGAGCGGACCACGCGGTGGGGGTCGCCTCGGGAACCGACGCGCTCCTCTTGGGCCTGCGGGTCCTCGGCCTGCACCCGGGGGAGGGCGTGATCACGACCCCCTTCACCTTCTTCGCCACCGCCGGGGCCATCCACAACGCCGGCGGGAGGCCCTTCTTCGTGGACGTGGATCCGGAGACCTTCAACCTGTCTCCCCTGGCCCTCCGGCGGTTCCTCGACGTGGAGTGCGTTCGGGGCGAAGGGGGACGGCCGGTGCATAGGTCCACCGGGACGACGATTCGCGTCCTCCTCCCCGTGCACCTGTACGGGCTCTGCTGCGATATGGACGCGCTCAACTCCCTGGCCAGGGAGTGGGGGCTCCTCGTGCTGGAGGACGCCTGCCAAGCCTACGGTTCCACGTACAAGGGACGCCGCGCGGGCGTCCTGGGCGACATGGCCGGGTTCTCCTTCTTCCCCACCAAGAACCTGGGCGGGGCCGGCGACGGGGGA
>JBFLVU010000236.1:0-3722 GCA_040758175.1 Acidobacteriota bacterium
TCGGGATGAGGGGACTGGGGGTTTGGGTGACTGGGATGAACCGGGCGCAGGCGGGCGAGGGCGCCCGCCCCACGGGCTCCGCTTCTCCCTCTGTCACCCAATCCCAAATCCCAGTTTCCAAATGCCCCTTCGCCTTTGTTCTTACATCCGCAATCCCAAACCCGAAATCCCAAATCCCCAATCCCCCATGCCCCTTCTTTCCCTTCCGCCTTACGCCTTCCGCCCTTATTTCGTCTCCCGTTTCACGTTTCCCGTCTCTCTATATTTTCCCGGCTTCCTGGAGGGCTTCGGCGAGGCCGGGGAGGGGGGCGGGGGCGGACCGGAGGAGGTGGTCGGCGCGGGCGGCGGTGCGGCGGGCGGGCAGGAGGTAGCGGACCTTGCGCCGGCGGGTGACCTGGAAGCCGAAAGTGCCCAGGGCCTTGAGGCATCGCTGGAGTTCGGTGCGGCGGAACTCCTCCGCGGGGTGGCCCGTGCGCTCGATCCAGGCGGCCTCGAGGCGGCGGCCGATGGCCGGGTCGGGGTGGCGGTAGGCGTCGCAGGCGAGGGAGGCGGCGTCGTAGCACCTCGGGGCGAGGAGGGCGTCCTGGAAGTCGAGGAGGACCCACTCGCCGGAGCGCGCGGCGAGGATGTTCTCCGAGTGGAGGTCGCGGTGGGCGAGGGCGCGGGGGAAGGAGGCGACCTCTTCGGCAAGGCCGTCGAGGGCGGCGGCGAGGTCCGGATCGCGGGGGCGGTTGAGGAGGCCCTCCACGAAATGGAGGGCGAAGAAGCGGAGCTCGAAGCGGAGGCGGTCGGCGTCGAGGGCGAGGAGGTCGGGCTCGCCTTCCCAGGGCGGCACGGCGGCGACGGAGAGGGCCAGGTCCACCAGCCGGGGCTCCCACTCGGGGTCCCAGCGGCCGCGCGAGAGGGGCTCGCCGTCGATCCACTCCACGACGCAGACGCCCTCCTCGGGCCGGGCCTCGTAGAGGGCGGGAACCCGGATGCCCGACGATTCGAAGAGGCGCGTGAGGAAGACGTAGCGGTTCAGGCCGTCCCGGTCCTCGCCGTACTCGGCGCGGAGGGCGGGGCCGCCGTCCCGCTCGCCCTTGAAGTAGCGGCGGGCGGAGGCGTCCGCCGCCACGGGCGTCCAGTGTTCGGTGCGCATCCCGGTCCCCCGGTCCCCTTCCCCCGGTCCGAGCGGGGGGGCGTTAGGGCAGGGCCCCGGCCTTGGCCGCGGCCTCCGACTCGGGGAAGAACTCCCGGAGGCGGGCCAGGGTCTTTCCCGCCGCCTCGGTCTCGCCCAATTGCTTCTCGCAGAGGGCCTGCTTGTAGAGGGCGTCGGGGACCTTGTTGCCAAAGGGGAAGTGGTCGGAGACGCCCTTGAAGGCGTCCCGGGCGTCCTTGAAGTTCTTCTCCGTGTAGAGGCACTCGCCGATCCAGTACTGGGCGTTGTCGGCGAGGTCCGACTGGGGGTAGGAGGCCACGAAGGCGGCGAAGGCGCGCTCGGCCTCGGCGTACCTCCCCTCCTCCATGAGGGCGAAGGCGCCCCGGTACTGGTCGGCGGGCGCGGCGGAGAGGTCCTGCACGTCCACCCGGGCCCTTGCGGCGGGGGCCTCGGGGGCGGGGGTGTAGGCCTCGGGCGCGGTGGCCGGAGCGGGGGCGCCGGCGGTGAGGCGGCGGATCTCCTCCGCCAGCTCCTTCTGCTGGGCCGTGAGCTTCTCCACGTCCTGCCTCAGGTAGTCCACCCGGCGGGAGACGTCGTCCATGGCGGGGTTCACCGCCGCGCATCCGACGAACCAGAAAGGCGCCGTCAAGGCCGCCGCGATTCTCCAACGGGACATGGCCGTTCCTCCCTTTCTCGCACCGGAATTCACGCGAACTTCTCCATGACCTTCCGGAAGAACCCGCCGCCCTTCTCCTCGCGCTCCTTTTCGAGGCGCTGGAGCTCGGCGTAGAGGCGCTTTTCCTCTTTGTTGAGCTTCTTGGGGACCTGGATCTCCACCTCCACGTAGAGGTCGCCCCGGCCCGTGCGGCCCAGGCGGGGCATCCCCTTGCCGTGGATGCGGAAGCGCTGGCCCGCCTGGGTGCCGGCGGGCACCTGGAGGCGCTCCTCGCCCTCGAAGGTGTCCAGGGCAAGCTCCGTGCCGAGGACCGCCTGGGGCACGCTGAGGGGCACGAGGCAGTACAGGTCGTCGCCGCCGCGCTTGTAGAAGGCGTGCTCCTCCACCTCGATGAAGATGTAGAGGTCGCCGGGAGGGCCCGACCGCTCCGCGGCGTCGCCCTCGCCGCCGATGCGGAGGCGGGAGCCCGAGTCCACGCCGGCCGGAATCTTGACCTTGAGGGTCCTCTGGGCGCGCCGGCGTCCGCGGCCGCGGCACTCGCCGCAGGAGTCCTTGACGATCTCGCCCTCCCCCCGGCACTGGGGGCAGGTGCGGCTGACGGTGAAGAAGCCCTGCCGGAAGGCCACCGTCCCCCGCCCCCGGCAGGCCGAGCAGGTGATGCGCTGGCCCGAGGTGGAGCCGGTGCCGTGGCACGTGGGGCAGGGCTCCTCCTTGGGGATGGTGAGGGTCTCCTCCTTGCCGGAGTAGGCCTCCTCGAGGCTCAGGCGGAGGTCGTAGCGCAGGTCCGATCCCCGCTGGGGCTGGCGCGAGCCGCCCCGCCCGCCTCCGAAAAAGTCGCCGAAGCCGAAGAGGCCTCCCAGGAGGTCGGAGAAGTCGGCGAAGACGTCCGAGTCCCAGGGGATGCCTCCGCCCGGCCCGGGCTCCGCGGCGGTCCCGAAGCGGTCGTAGCGGGCCCGGCGGTCCGGGTCGCCGAGGACCGAGTAGGCCTCGCTGGCCTTCTTGAACTTCTCCTCCGCCTCCTTGTTGCCGGGGTTCTTGTCCGGGTGGTACTTGAGGGCCGCCTTGCGGTAGGCGGACTTCACCTCTTCCTGGGTCGCGTTCCTCGAGACGCCCAGGACCTCGTAGTAGTCGTTCGCAGACGTCATGCCTTGGGGCCTCCCATGAACTTGGGATCGTAGAGGATCACTTCGGACAGGGTGCGGGAGACCGCGGAGAGCTGTTGGAGGGACTCCTGGAGCCTCGTCATGTTGTCCACCGCCATGCTGCGCCGGGCCTCCTCCAGGATCTTCTCGATGTTCTGGCGCTTCTCCTCCTCGAGGCTCGTGCCGAACTCGGCGAAGGTGCGCTGGTTGCTCTCGAGGAGGCGCTCGAGCTTCATCTTGAGCTTCTGGAGCTCGATCATGCTGCGGTCCTCTTCGGCCCGCTTCTCCGCCTCGGTGACGATGCGCTCGATCTCCTCCTCGGTGAGGCCCGAGGAGGGGTTCACCACGATCTGCTGTTGGTTGCCCGTGATGAGGTCCTTGGCGTGGACCGAGACGATCCCGTTGGCGTTGATGTCGAAGGTGACCTCGATCTGGGGGACGCCCTTGGGGGCGGGCGGGATGCCCACGAGCTCGAACTTGCCCAGGGAGATGTTCTCGTTGGCCAGCTCGCGCTCGCCCTGGAGGACGTGGATCTGGACCGTGTCCTGGTTGTCGGCGACGGTCGTGAAGATGCGGGACTTCTTGGTGGGGATGGCGGAGCCCCGCTCGATGAGCTTGACGAACATGTTGCCCTTGGTGGAGACGCCGAGGCTGAGGGGGATGGCGTCGAGGAGGACGATCTCCTTGACCTCGCCCTTCATGATGCCGGCCTGGAGGGCGGCGCCCAGAGCCACCACCTCGTCGGGGTTCTTGTCCCGGCGCG
>JBFLVU010000237.1:0-3717 GCA_040758175.1 Acidobacteriota bacterium
GCTCATCATGGACGCCCTGAAGCGCGCCTCCGTCCAGCGCGTGAACGCCGTGATCCCCTACTACGGGTACGCTCGACAGGACCGGAAGGACAAGCCCCGGGTCCCCATCACCTCCCGAATGGTGGCGGACCTCCTCGAGGCCGTGGGGATGGACCGGCTCATCTGCGTGGACGTGCACGCGGCGCAGATCCAGGGGTTCTTCAACGTACCCGTGGATCACCTCTTCGCGGCCCCGGTGCTGATCGCGCACATCGCCAAGATGGGCCTGCCCGATCTGACGGTGGTCTCCCCCGACGCCGGCGGTGTGGAGAGGGCCCGGGCCTACGCCAAGCGCCTGGGCACCCAGCTCGCCATCGTGGACAAACGGCGCGAGGTCGCCAACGTGGCCGAGGTGATGAACGTCATCGGCGACGTGAAGGGGAAGAGCTGCTTCATCGTGGACGACATCATCGACACCGCCGGCACCTTGTGCGAAACCGTGAAAGCCCTCATGGGAAAGGGGGCCCGGGCCGTGTACGCCGCCTGCACGCACCCCGTGCTGTCGGGGCCGGCGGTGGACCGGCTCAACGCCTCGGAGATCACGCGCCTGCTCGTCACCGACACGATTCCCATCGGGGACAAGATCGTGCGCTGCCCCAAGATCGAGGTCCTCTCCGTGGCCCCCCTCCTCGGGGAGGCCATCCACCGCATCCACGACGAGTCCTCGGTCTCTTCTCTCTTCGTCTGATGCCGCCGCGACCCGCCGGGCGGGTCCCGCTTCAGGGGGGATTCTGGATGACCGGTCGTGCCGCCGCCGCGGGCGCCCTCGCCGCCCTGTTTCTCGTAACGGTGGCCGTGGACGTCGGCGCCCGGGAGGAGGGCACTCCGGAAGCCCGAAACCGGGTCCGGATCGGGTGCGCGGGGCACCTACTTCCCGGGCTTCCGCTCTCCGTCTCCTGGGATCCCCTTCCGGCGGACGTGGAGGAATTCGAACTTCTCCTCGAATGCGGGTCCCCGGCCTGGGGCAAATTCCGCCTCACCGAATCCGACAGCCCCCTCCAGACCCATCGAATCCTTCTCCTCCCTCGCGTCCCGGGGGAGGTGGCCCGGATCGTCCTGCGGGTGGGCCGCGGCGGCCGGGAGGATACCTGGGCGACGAGCCGGGTCTTCCGGGTGGCGGGCCATGGCGCATCGCCGGCGGCGCGGGCGGTGTACCACAGGGGCGAACTCTGGCTTGACGGGAGAGGCGCCCCGCCTTCGCGGGCCCTCGAATCCTCCGGTGCGAGGCTGAATCCGAATCCCCCTTCGGCCCCCCCCGGCGCCACCGTCCTTCCCGGCCCGGGCGGCGCGCCGGATCCGCAAAAGGACCGCCGGTGCGCGGTCCGCACCGGACGGCGGGGAGCCCCTCCTTCGGTTCGCGAGGGCGCCGGGCGCACCCCGCTTCTCCTTCCCCTCCGGATTTAGATCCCGCCACCGGTCCCGCGACAAGTCGTGCCAGCTGGGTCCACGGCTGGGGCGGGAGGGTTCCCGCCTCCGGCCGCGTTCATGCACCATACACCGCCGTGAACTCATGGGAGGAGGCGGTCATGATCCAATCCTTCCGAAGGGAAGCGGGTCCGATCCGTTCCCTTGTCTTACTCGT
Organism: Acidobacteriota bacterium; assembly: GCA_040758175.1. Taxonomy (GTDB): domain Bacteria; phylum Acidobacteriota; class UBA4820; order UBA4820; family DSQY01; genus JBFLVU01. Next base: position 1,622 of record JBFLVU010000237.1, read on the forward strand.
TCTTTCGCTCCTGGTCCTCCAGGGACTGAGGGCGCAGACCACCCTCGGTTCACTCTCCGGCTTCGCCTTTTCGCCCGGCGGGACCCCCCAGGCTGGGGTCACCGTCGTCTTGAGCGGGCCGGCGCTCCAAGGGGAGCGGACAGCGGTAACGGACGCCGGGGGCCGCTTCCTGCTCCCCAACCTGCCGCCGGGTACGCACTACAGTCTGCTGGCGACCACCGGCGACGGCGCGCGCCTCTCTCTCTCGGACATCGTGATCACATCCGGCACGGCGAGCACCCTGAACGTCTTTCTCGGGGCCGGCAGCACGGAGATCACCGTGGACGGATTCCGGCCGGTCACGCCCCGGCAAGCCGCCGTTCCCACGACGCTCACGAGGGAGGAGACGGTATCCATGCCCGTCCTGGGCGAATTTCAGGATCGCTCCTACCAGACCCTGCTCTACTTCACGCCCACCGCCACGCACTCCCGACTTTCCGGAAACCCGGCCGTGGGCGGGGCGACGGGCATTGAGAACGTGACCGTCATCGACGGCCTGACGCTCAACGACCCCGTGACCGGCACCTTCGGAACGCACCTCAACCACGCGTTTCTCTACGAGTTGACCACGGAGGCCTTCGGCGTGGAAGCCTCCAAGGGAGCCTCCACGGGCGCCTTCATCAACCTGCTCACGCGGTCGGGAAGCAACGAATTCCACGGCGAGGTGTTCGGCTGGACCACCGGGGCCGGCTGGACGGCCCGGGAGAACTCCAACGACTTCGAAATCACCGAAGGACGGCCGTGGCGCGCCGTGGATGCCGGATTCAGCGTTTCCGGCCCCATCGTGAAGGACCGCCTCTGGTACTTCGTGGGCGCCAATCCCTATTTCAAAAGCGAGGAGGACAGGGGCCGGGACGTCCTCCAGAACACCCGGGACGGCCGGGTTTTCGGGGTGGCCTACGATTACGACAAGACATGGCGCACCACGACCTTTTTCGGAAAGCTGACCTTCCGGCCTCGCGACGGTCACAGCCTGGAATTGAGCCTTTTCGGCGACCCGTCCCGCCAGCACTTGGCCGAGGGGACCGCCGTCACGCTTTTCCCCGAATCCCGGCTGAGCCGGAGGATGCAGGGCTCCACCAACGCCGTCCTCCGTTGGACCGCGACTCTTTCCCCGCGCCTCTTCCTGGACGCGCACGCGGGAGCGACCCACCGCCGGGACGATCTAAAACCCTGGACCTCCGGGGCCGACGGGTACGGCCGCCCCCTGTACGTGAGCCAGGACTGGGACCAGGATCTGGGGGTTTCGGCGGGCTTCGGCCGCTTCACGATCGACGATCGGCGCACCCGCCAGATCGGCGCCGCCCTGACCTGGACGCCCGAGGGCGGAGCGCTCGGTTCCCACGAGTGGCTCGCGGGCTTCGAGGCCGACCTCGCCACCTGGGGCCAGACCAGCGGATACACGGGGGGGACCTTCGTCCAGCTGAGGAAACAGACGGCCCCCGACCTCACGGACCCGAACTCCTACCAGGAGCGGTATGTGAACTACCTCCAGGATCCTTCCATTCGGGAAAGGGGATTTTACGGAGCCCTCTTTCTTCAGGACCGCTGGAATCCCGTCGAGGACGTCACGGTGACGGCGGGCCTGCGGTGGGAAAGGAACCGCCTGGACAGCGAGAGGGGGAACGACCTCTCCCTGGCAAACCTCTCTCCCCGGGCAGCCGTCTCCTGGGACTTCACCGGAGACGACCGATCCAAACTGGCCCTCTCCTGGGGGCGCTACTACGAGCGCGTCCCCCTGTACCTGTCCAGGGTCCTCGACGGTGGCCACGCCACGTACAAGGACACATACGTGAACGGCGCAAAGACCGCCCACGCCATTTACAACGACGTCGCCGCCCTCGCCCTCGGCGGCGTGAAGAACCAGTCCCAGGACGAATGGACGCTCACGCTCCAGCACCAGGTCGGGTCCGATCTGGTCCTCGGGGCGCGGGCCGTGTACCGGGACCTCAACCGACTCCTGGAGACGGTGGGCTACGTGGACCCCTCCACGGGGGCCATCCGGCTCCTCGTGATGAATCCCGGCCACCAGACGACGCCTCTTCTCGAGACATGGC
>JBFLVU010000238.1:0-3714 GCA_040758175.1 Acidobacteriota bacterium
CGCCGACCGGGAAGGGTTGGCATCCATGGTCCTTGAGGTCGGACGTCAATCCGGATTCCTCATCCGAGGCGACGAGCCCGTGGGGAGGGAGCTTAGGGCCCTGATCCACCGAGCCGGCCTGACCCGGCGTGACACGGAGATCCTTCGAAGCCTCTTTCGGAGGATTCGGGGACGGCGAGAGGCCGAGGACCGGGTCGAAACGGGGGGTGGGGACGCCGCGCCTTAGGACGGGCCGAAAAGCGACGGGGCGTCCATTTCCGGAGGTCGGGGAAGGCCGAGCCATTCCAGGAGCGTGGGCGCTACCGAGGCGAGACCGGGATTCCCCTCCTTCCGGAGCCCCACGGGGTCACGGGAGAGCCAGAGAAAAGGAACCGGGTTCGTGGTGTGGGCGGTGTGGATGTGGACGCCGTCGGGCTCGCGCATGGTCTCCAGGTTCCCGTGGTCGGCGGTGAGGGCGACCGCCCCGCCCAGGCCAAGGACCTTTTCCACCACGCGGCCCATGCACTGGTCCACCGTGCGCGCCGCCTCGCAGGCGGCCCCGAAGTCCCCCGTGTGACCCACCATGTCGGGGTTCGCGAAGTTGAGGAGAAGAAAGCCGTAGTCGCGGTCCAAGGCGGCGAGGAGCGCCTCGGTCACCTCGGCCGCGCTCATGGCGGGCCGAAGGTCGTAGGTGGCCACCTTGGGGGAGGGGATCAGAATCCGGTCCTCCCCGGGAAAGGGCGCCTCCCGGCCTCCGCTGAAGAAGAAGGTCACGTGGGCGTACTTTTCGGTTTCGGCGATCCGGAGCTGTCGCAGGCCGGCGGAGGCCACGACCTCTCCGAGCGTATTGGCCGGGATGTCGCGCTCGAAGGCCACGGGGAAGGGGAAGTCCCGGTGGTACCGGGTCAGGGTGGAGAACGCGCTCAGACGGGGCGGCTCGCCCCGGTGGAAATCCGCGAAACGAGGGTCGGCCAGGGCCCGGGAAATCTGCCGGGCGCGGTCCGCACGGAAGTTGAAGAAGAGGACGGCGTCGCCGTCCCGGATCGTCCCGAAGGGACAGGGAAGAACGATGGGCCGGACAAACTCGTCCGTGACGCCCGACGCGTAACTCGCCCGGATGGCCGCCTCGGCGTCGTCCCATCGGGCTCCCTCTCCCCGGGTGAAGGCGCGGTACGCCACCTCGGTCCGCTCCCAGCGGCGGTCCCGGTCCATGGCGTAGTACCGCCCCATGATCGTGGCAAGGGACCCTATGCCCTCGATTTCCAGGAACCCCCGCACGTCCGCGATGTGCCCGATACCGCTGGTCGGGGAAACGTCACGGCCGTCGGTGATGGCGTGGATCGCCACGCGGGACACGCCTTCCCGGCCCGCGAGGGTCACGAGGGCCTTCAGGTGATCCACATGGCTGTGGACGCCTCCGTCGGACACGAGCCCCATGAGGTGCAGCGTGCCTCCGCGGGCGGCCTGGCAGACGTCTCTCAGGACGGAATTCCGGAAGAAGCTCCCGTCCCCGATGGCCCGGCTGATGCGCGGGAGGTCCTGGAAAATCACCCGTCCCGAACCCAGCGTGAGGTGGCCCACCTCGGAGTTTCCGATCTGGCCCCCGGGCAACCCCACGGCTTCTCCCGAGGCGCAGAGAGGGCGACAGGGGAACCGCTTCAGCCAAGCCGGAAAGTTCTGAAGGCCCGAACGGGTCACGGCGTTGAAAGCCCCATCCTCGGCCAGGCCCCACCCATCGAGGACCGCCAGCAGGAGGGGGCCCCTGGTCAGGCGTGCCATGGGACCCCTTGGTAGAACACGGGGCTGGGCTCGTGGATCTCCTGGAGGAGCTCGTCCCGGAAGTTGGGTGACAGGGTGTCCCACCGCTGGCAGGTGGAGCAGAAATCGCGCCATTCGGGGGAAACCTGGCCGCACCCAGCGCATGTGTAGTTCAGCTCGAAGGGGTTGAGGACCCGGATCACCTCGCGGTAGTGGGCGCAGGCCTTCGGTGCATCGCCCTTTCGTTCCCGAATCCGGCCCAGATAGTACTCCAGGAGTCCAGACTGGCGCACGTTCCCTTGGATTTCGCGAAACAGACCCTCGGCGCGGTCCAGGACCTCCAGCTTGTAGTAGAAGCGACCGAGAAGAAACTTGGGAAGCACCTTCCGGTCCGTCGTCTGGATGAGGTTCTGGTACTGGCGGACGGCGCCCTCGGGGTCCCCCTTGTCCAGGAAGAGCTGCTCCATGGCCAGCAGGCACATGGGGGAGGCGTTCTTTCGGTAGCCGTCCAGGTACACGTCAACGGCCGTCTCTTCCTGGCCGCTCAGCAGGTAGGCTTCGGCAAGCTTGAGGTACGTCGCCTGAAAGGCGGGGAACTTGCGGCGCAGTTTCTCCAACTGCGCCGCGGCATCCTTGTATTTCTCCTGGCCCAGAAGGTCGGCCCCGATTTGGTACATGAGGCCGGCGGTGAAGGGCGCGTCGTCGGCCCGCTCCTCCTCCAGGACCCGGGCGTTGCCGATGTGTTCTTGAATCTCCAGGGCCTTTTTCCAATTGGTCTCCCGGATGTACAGGGTGCGGAGCAGGCGGAGCGCCTTGAGGGCGCGCCGGGGCTGGATGCGCAGGATCGTGGCCAGATGGCGCTTGGCTTCCTCGTGGTCCTGAAGGAGGAGCGCGTCCTCGGTGAGCGCGTAAAGGGTGGCCACGTCCTCGGGCCGGATGGATAGGGCCTGCCTGTGAAAGGAAAGCGCCTCCTGCGGCCTGCCTGCGGCCCTCAGCGCGTCTCCCAGCTTGAGGAGGGCCGGCAGGTATTCGGGGGATGTCTCGAGGGCGCGCTGGAAGTGCGTGATGGCCTCGAGGGGTCGGCTTCCGAGGGCGGCGTCAAGCCCTTTGAGGTAATACTCCTCGGCGGCCCTTTCGTTCTGTCGCCTCAGGCCTTCGATCCAGCGCCGCACCCAATGGACGACCCCCGTTCCAGCCAGCCAGAGCGTGAACGCGATGAAGCCGGCGAGGAAGGCCAGCGCGAGCACCCATGCCGTGGGGACTTCCACGCCGAGCAGATTGAAGGGTTGAGCGAGCACGGGCCCGTTGAGGGACACAACCCCCACCATCAAGGCCATGGTGAGGATCAGGAATCCCGTTACGAGCGCGGTCTTCAGACGCATGGCGCCCCTTCACTCGATGAGTCCGCGGTCTTGGAGATCCTGGCATGCCACGCAGTGGCGGGCCCAGGGCACGGCCTCCAGGCGCTTCTTCTGGATCGGCTCGCCGCAGTTCTTGCACTCGCCGAAGTCCCCCGTCCGGATCTCGCGCAGGGCCTCGTCGATGATGCGCATGGTGCGGCGGTCGGCGTCCGACAGGGAGTACCAGAACTCCTTGTTGTAGTTGACCGACGCCTCGTCCGCCGAGTCCAGTGCGCCGTCCGCGCCCGCGTCGCCGCTCCTCATGAGCTTGTCCTGGTAGGCCTTCTGGAGCTCCCTCCGCTTGTCCTGGAGTAGTTTCTCGAAGTGCTTCAGGGTCCTCTTGTCCATGGCGACTCCTCCGGTCTCCTATTTGGCGTAGGCCCTTCCCGTGGAGGCGGCGAAGGCTCTGTAAATCTGCTCCGTGAGGACGAGCAGGGCCATCTCATGCGGAAGCGTCATGGGGGAGAGGGAGAGAACCTTGTCGGAGGCCCGAAGGACTTCCTCGTCGAGCCCGTAGGCTCCGCCCACGACGAACGACACCCTCTTCCCCTGGTCCTTGTACTCCCCGAGCAGGCGG
>JBFLVU010000239.1:0-3682 GCA_040758175.1 Acidobacteriota bacterium
CACATGGCCGTCATCCAGGGCGGGGGGACGGGCCAGATCGGGCCCTACCGCTTCACCCTGCAACCCTACGACCCGGCCTTTCCGGAGCGCTCCCTCCTGATCATCCCCGAGAGGGTGCCCCACTCCTTCGAGGCGGGACACGAGACCCTCGCCGTCATGTCCTTCCACACGGTGGCGGCGGAAGACCTCGTAGAAGTGGAGGTGGAGACGGGAGAGGCCCGCACGTACCTCGACCGCGACGCCCGGCCCGCCAAGGCGAAACCCGCGGCCCGCCCTCCCAAAGCGGCCCCCCCACGGGCAGGGCGGCCTCCCGCCGGCCGCGGGCGTTCCCCAAAGGGGCCGCGCAAGCCGCGTTCCTGACGCGACTGGATATGCGTGATTCCACAAGCGGGAGGTGGCTCATGAAGAAATGGGTGCGGGCATGCACGCTCCTCGCCGCCGCATGGCTCGTCGGGTGCGCCTCGGTGACCTCCAGCCGGCCCGTGGGCGAAGCGCTGGCGCCGCTCTCCGCCGGGGAGTGGGACGGAACGTGGATCGGCGGCGAGATGGCCGTGACCCTGGTCGTGGAGGATCCCCAGAAGGGCCAGCTCCGGGTCTTCTGGGCGGAGGCCAAGCGCGAGGGGCCCGTCCTGGAGTCCTACCGGGTCGAGGTCCGCCGGACCGGCGACTGGACCTTCGGCAACGTGGCGGACGCCGAATCGGGGGGGTGGTTCTGGGCCCTCGTGGCCAAGCGGGAGGGACAGATCGTCGTCCTCCTTCCCGATGCCGACCGTATCGGCGCCCTGGTCGAAAGCGGGGCCCTTCCCGGCGCCAAAGTGGAAGGAAGCGTCCGTCTCGGCCCCCTGACGGCCGACCACGTCCGCCGGCTGGTGGAAGACCCCTCCGGCGTGTGCCCCTTCGACTGGAGGGAGCCCCTCGTCCTGACCCGCGTCGGAAAGTGACCGCCCAGGGACTGTGGATTCGGGGAGTTCCGCCGCCGTTGCACCTTTCGTACAATGCCCCCCGGGAGGTTCGGGGTCCCATGCCGGTGTACGAGTTCTACTGCGCCGACTGCCATACGGTGTACCAGTTCCTGTCCAAGCGCATCCTCACGGACGCCCGCCCGGCCTGCCCCCGTTGCGGCCGGGCGGACCTTCGAAGGCAGGTCTCCCCCTTCGCGTCCCCGCGCGGGGCGCGGGAGGCCCCCGCGGACGGTCCCTTCGGGGATGTGGACGCCACCCGTCTGGAGCGCGCCATGGCCTCCCTCGAATCGGAGATGGGGGGGCTGGACGAAAAGGATCCCCGCCAGATGGCGCGGTTCCTTCGCACCCTCTCCGAGGCCGCGGGGATCAGGGCGCCGGGGATGGACGAGGCCGTCCGCCGCATGGAGGCGGGCGAAGACCCCGAGAAGATCGAGGAGGAACTGGGCCCCCTCTTCGGGGACGGAGAGGCGGGTGATGCGGGCGGGGACGATCCGGCCGTCGAAGCCTCAACGGCCCCCCGCTCCTCCCTCGGGGGGCACCGGCTCCGCCGCCTTCTGGCACCCGCCCGGGACGAGAAACTCTATCCCCTGGAGTGAAGCCGGCGCTCAGGCTCCGAAGGTCCTCAAAGGGGCGGAGGTGTCGGCGTAGAGCGCCGAGAGGGCCCGCGGGCGGGAGATCTTCAACCGGAGTTCGGCCGCGAGGGCGGCCACCTTGGCCCTCGATATCTTGAGCTTCGCGGGCGCCGTGAGCCGGGAGGGCTTCTCGGCTACCAGGGCCAGGGTCTCCAGGGCGAAGAAGAGGCTGGTGGCGAGGAAGAAGCGGACCTCCTTCTCCTCCAGGGGGAAGACCGAAAGGTAGGCCCAGGCGCGCTCCAGGTGCGCCGCCGCGGTCCGCAGGACGGGAAGGACCCCGGCGTAGACCGCTTCGTGTCGGGCCGGGTTGGAAAAGTCCACTGGGGAGACCCCGGCGGCGGCGAGGGCCTCCTCGGGGATGAAGCACCAGCCCCTCTCGAAGTCCTCCGCCAGATCCTTCACGATGTTGACCTTCTGGAGCCCCAGTCCGAACTCCTCCGCGTCCGCCTGGAGGCGAAAGAAGAGCGCCCGGTCCACGTGCGGCGAGTGGATGTAGTACAGGTCCGTGAGGAGGTACCCCACCGTCCCCGCGATGTAATAGCAGTACCGGTCCAGGGCCGCCATGGAGGGGAGGCGCTTGAGCGCGCCGGCGCCTTCCCCCATGCGCTCGCTCCAGGCCACCATACCCTTGCCCATTTCCGTCACCCAGCGCGCCATGGCCAGGCGGTCCTCCCCGCCGCAGGAGGCGAAGGCCGCCAGGACGGCGGGCGCGCTCCGCAGGAGGTCCCGGTCCGAGGGGGCGGACAGGTCCTCCAGGCGCCGGGCGGCGGCCTCGCCCCAGCCGGAGGGGCAGGGCCGGAGGTCCTTGATGTGGAGGAGGACCGGCTCCATGAGGCGCCAGCGATCGGCGGCGGCCAGCCCCGGGGCATCCTCCACCGTGTCGAGGATCCGGCAGAGCAGGTAGGAGACGCAGACGGAGCCCTTGAGGGGCTCCTTCAACTGGGCGATGGACAGGGCAAAGGTCCGCGAAACCTTCGGAAGGATCCCGTAGCAGGCCTCCCAGGCCCAAGCCGGACTTCTCGCGCCCATTCGGTCCCTCTCTCCCCTAGTCTGCACCCGCGGCCCTTGCGCGGGCAAGGGCGGCCGGACTCCACACGCGGGGCCTTCTCACGCCCGGTCCGCTCGGCGGATGAGAAACGGCGGATACCAGGGAAGGAGCGCTTTGATGCCTATTGCCTCTTGCCCCTGGCCCCGTTAGAGTGGGACTACGCGTTGACGGAGAGTTCCTCAATAAGGGGTGGATCATGGGGCGGAACACGAATCGGGCGAGGGGTCGGTGGGCGGCGGCGGCGGTGGCGATCTGCCTGTTCGGAACCGCATCGGGGGCGGCGGAGTGGTTCGTGACGCCCTCGGCGGGCGGCGGTGGTTCACAGGGGAGCCCCTGTTCCCTGGAGACCGCTCTGAATTCGGCCGTGGACGGGGACGTCCTCTACCTGGGCGAGGGGACCTACACGGGCGACATGAGTGGGAACGTGGCCCTGGTCTCCCACTCCCTCTCCCTGCTCGGAGGGTGGGACGGGGCCGCCACGGGCGCCCCCGCAAGGGACCCGGCGGCCCATCCCTCCATCCTGGACGGCGAGGGCGTCCGGAGGTGTATCGTCGTGAACACGGGCCTCTCCGTCGTCCTCGACGGACTCACGGTGCAAAACGGGTACGTGGAGGGCGAGGGGGGCGGGGTTTACGCCTCCGGTTCGAACCTCACCGTGCAAGACTGCCGCTTCGAGGGCAACTACGCCTTCATCACGGGCTCGACCAACGCCTACGGCGGCGGGATTCGCCTCATCAACGGCAACCTGGTGGCAAGGGACAGCCTCTTCTTGTACAACGACGCGTACTGCAACGGGTGCAGCGCCCCGCGGGGCGGGGGCGTCTCCGTGTCGAGCCAGGGGAGCGTGGTGGTGGACCACTGCGAATTCAGGGGAAACGACTCCTGGCTGGGCGCGGCTTTGGACATCTACAGCACCGGCGGGGGCACTCTCCTCATCGAGGATTCGCTCTTCCTCCAGAACGGCCAGAGCACCAGCGTGGGGGTCGGGTACACCGGATACGCGGGCGGGGTGTACATGACAGGCGTCTCGGCCACCCTGA
>JBFLVU010000240.1:0-3597 GCA_040758175.1 Acidobacteriota bacterium
TGGGCGTCGATGGCCACGCCGGGGGTCACGGTGTAGTCGGCGTTGGCGAAGTCGGTGCGGTTGATGAGGGCGTCCCACACCGTGAGGGTGGCGTCGTAGCAGCCGTCCTCCGTGGGCGCGCCGGTGATGCAGGGAACCGGCGGATACGGGACGTTGTTCACCGTGGGGGCCATGCCCGGAGGCAGGGAGCCTGCCGTGATGGCGGCGGTCCAGTCCTTCGGAGCCTGGTTGGTCAGGGTCAGGGCCACGCAGTCGTTCACCGCGTCACCGACCTCGAGGGGCGTCGTGGGCGTGAAGGTCCCCGTGAAGGGCACCAGGTTGATGCTCCACACGTTGCCCGCCGTGGGGGTCGCCGCGTCGGACGTACCGGCGTAGAGGTACCCGTCCGCGGCATTCCAGAAGATGCAGTGGACGTTGGGGTCGTTCATGTTGGCGCCGCCGAACCCGGCGTTGATCTGGTAGAAGGAGCCCGCGTCGCTGTCGTAGCGGAACACGCCCTGGCCCAGGGTGGCGGCGAAGACGAAGTTCGGGTAGCCGCCGAACTGGATGTCCGTCACCGGTGTCGTGATGGCCGGGGAGGCGGCCAGCGTGGTCCACGAGGCGCCGTCATCGGTGGAGAGCTGGATGCCGTGCTGCTGGGTGCCGATGAAGAGCACGCCGTTGGCGTAGTCGTAGGTCACGTCGTAGATGTAGAGGTCCGCGTCGTAGACCTGGCTCCAGGACCAGAGGCCCGTGGAGCAGGACTGGGTGCCGCGCAGGAGGCCGCCGCCGTCCGTGGCCAGGAAGACCAGGCGGGGGGTGGCCATGCAGTTGGCCTGCTTGACGGCGATGTCGTGGACGAAGTACATGCCCGGCGTGGCGGCGGCGCCGTCCACCAGGTCGAAGAGGGGATCGAAGATCTGGGTGAAGGTGGTCCCCTCGTACATGTAGGCGCCGCTGCCCCAGGTGCCGAAGAACACGTCGTGGGGAAGGGTGCCCGTGGCCACGTTGGGATCCCACGTGATGCACTGGACGTGCTGGTTCACCGAGGGCACGCCGGCGGACACGTTGGTCCAGCCACCGCTGAACACCCAGAGGCCCGTGTTCCAGTTGCCGACGTAGGAGACGCCTCCGTCCCACGTGACGGCCGTAAAGTCGTCGGCCGCCGGACCGGGGGGCGTCACTTGAAAATCGAAATTGACACCGTAGGTAAAGGTGGACTCGTACAGGTAACCCAGGTTCCCGCCGGGGTACCCGCCTCCGGCGGTGCCGACGTCCACAACGCCTCCCGGGTTGGACCAGATCGCCATCGGGGGCGTGGGGAAGTTCGCCCCGGCGACGCCCATGACCGTGGACTGCCTTTGCCACGTGTTCTGGGCGAGAGCCGGAACGGCGAGCGCCAGCAGGGCGACCACCAGGCCGATCCCCACGAGCCGCGTTCTCAACGTTTTGTGCATCCTCAACCTCCTATTCCATCACTCAAAGCGCTTCAACCACATGGGGTATCGTGTCGAAACAAGCCCGAATGGATCACCTCTCGGGGCGGGCCAACGGCCGCTCCGCCTCCCTCTCCGCTGGGACCGCTGCGTGTCCATGTCGCTCCCGCCCTCCGAGTCCGTCCGCCGGAATTCCTGCGACGAACTGGATGCCTCAGAATACCGAAGGCACCCACGCGCCGTCAAGCCCCGGCGCATCCTCCACCGTTCAACCCCCCGTCACGGCCAAGAAACCCAGTAAATATGGCCCGCTCCCTTTGCGGGGGAAGTATATCAGGGCAATCTGTGGTGTCAATACCCTCCCCCCTGGAGGAATGGCCTCTTGCCCTTTGCTTTCCGACCTTTCCCTCCTCTGACTCAAAGTATAGGCTCAATTCCAGGGGAGTCAAGCCCCCACGGGGGCTCCCTGCCCGCCCGCGCTCCTCCCTCGCACGGGGCCCGGCGGAACGGTGGGCCATTTCACCCGCGAAGGTGTGCGCCGGGTCACACTCTCCAGGCCGTTTCACGCGAACGGGCCGCGGGCGCGATGCCGCGGCCGCCGAACCCTCGAGAGCGGAAGGCCACCCCGGACGCCTTATGGAATATGGACCCAGGTCCCCTCCGACTCCCCGAATGGGCCGGCCCGCGAGGGTCGCACGGCCCGAAGGCCGGGGCTCTCCCTTCCCGTCAGTAGATGGGGTCCGGGTCCTCGGCGCCGCGCCACCGGCCCGCGGCGTCCTTGCGCCAGAGGTCCGCCGGGCAGGCGTCCCGGTCCACCAGTTCCTTGAAGGGGGCGAGCCAGGAGTCCTCCTCGCCCAGGGAGGCGAGGCCCGCCGATGCGGCGCGGACGAGGCGGGAGAGGACCGCGTGAGGGGAGGGGCCCTCCAGGGGCGCCCACCGGGGACCGAGGCGGGAGGCCTCCAGCAGGGCGGCCCGGCATTCCCGGGGGCTCCAGCGGGGAAGGCGGACGCCCCAAAAACCCGGCGCCTCCGGCGGGCAGACGAGCCCTTTGAAGAGGGCCGCCACGGCGAGCACCAGGGGGAGCGGAAGGGAGTCCACCGTGCGGATCTCCAGGTATCCGCGGATCCTCACTTCGGGGAAGAGCGTGCTCCAGTGGACGATCCAGTCGGAGACCCGAAGGGCCCCTCCGGGAGAGCCGTGCTTCATCCAGTCCCCGAAGGTTCGCCCGTCGCCCGGGAGGTACCGCCCGTCTCGGATCAGGAAAAGGCCGGGCCGGGACAGGCCGTACTTGACCCACTGGCGGTAGGAGACGGGCGCGTCGAACAGGAACCCCGGGAGCCCCGTTCGCAGGACGTCGGTGCCCCTCCAGATCCAGGGCCGCTGGCTTACCCAGCGGCTCCGCCGCCCGCGGTAGACGGGCGAATTGGCCGTGTAGGCGGCCACGTAGGGAAGGAGCGGCGTCACCGCCGAGACCATCCGGCCCATGTCGGCCTCGTCCAGGTAGTCGAGGCAGATTTGCGTGGAGGCCGTGAGCTTCATCATGCGCCGCCCCCGGGTGCCTGCGCGTTCCAGGTGGTCCCTGAGGATCGCGTAGCGGACCTTCGGCACGTCGGGCACGTCCTCCGCCTCGGCGTACGGGCTCAGGCCCCAGGGGGCCAGCCGGAAGCCCATCTGGCGGGCGGCCCCGTCCACCTCGCGGCAGGTTCGGGCCAGGAAGCGGTGGAGGGTCGTCATGCGCGCCGAAGGGGGGGATGCGATCTCCACCTGGCCCCCGGGCTCGAGCCCGAGCATCCCGCCGCCGCTCAGCCTCAGGGCCGTGCAGCGGCCCCCCTCCAGGATGGCCTTGTGGGTGGAGGAGAGCTGAAGGAGGAGGGCCTCCACGCCCGCCGGGCCGTCGAAGGGAACGGGACGGCCCCGGGAATCCACGGGGACCTGCTCCCACTCCACGCCCACGCGGCCGCGGACGGGCTCCTTCGGCTCGACAAGATCCGCCAGCTGGCGGGGGGAGGTAAGGGCGGTCTCGTCGCCGGGGAGGTCCGTGCTCATCGGTCGCGCGCTCCCTCGGCGTCTCGGGCGGAAATCATCCGGGCTCCCGGCGGCCGCGCCAGGCCTCGTAGCGGCCCAGGTAATCCTTCAGGACCTTCTCCGGATCCAGGTGGAGGTAGTTGGCCACCTGGCGGAC
>JBFLVU010000241.1:0-3560 GCA_040758175.1 Acidobacteriota bacterium
AGAAACCCGGGTGAACCCAGTAACCCAGGGCCACCGAAAGCACGACGAAAAAACCCCCGATCCCGCGAAGAACCCGATCTACCGTCATGTCGCGTCCCCTTTCCAGGCTACAAGAGATGCGGGAAGTGAGCAAGGGTAACAAGGCATCTAGCCGGCCCTTCCAAAGAGCCGTCTCACTTCGGCGATGGCGTCCACGAGCCGGTCCACCTCCTCGCGGGTGTTGTAGAGGTACAAGGAGGCGCGGAGGGTGTTGTCCATGCCGAGGAAGGCCATGAGGGGTTGGGCGCAGTGGTGGCCCGAGCGGACGGCGACGCCGTACCGGTCCAGCAAATTGGCGGCGTCGTGCGGATGGGCCTCGGGCAGGTTGAACGAGAAGACGGCCAGGTGGTCCCCCCTTTTGTGGCCGTACAGGAGGAGGCCATCGATTTCCTGCAGGCGGGACAAGGTGTACTGACCCAATTCCTTCTCGTACGCATACACTTTATCCATGCCCAGATTCGTAAGGTAGTCCACGGCGGCACCGAGGCCGATGCCTTCGGCGACGGCGCTGGTGCCTGCCTCGTACTTCCAGGGCAGTTCGTTCCAGGTGGACCCGTCGGGCGTCACGGTGGCGATCATGTCCCCTCCCGTGAGAAACGGGGGCATTTCGTGGAGAAGGGCCTTGCGGGCGTACAGGAAACCGATCCCCGTCGGCCCAAGCATCTTGTGGCCCGAAGCCACGAAGAAGTCGCAATCCAGGGCCTGCACGTCAATGGGAATGTGCGGCACGGACTGGGCGCCGTCGAGGAGGAAGAGGGCCCCCGCTTCCCGGGCCAGGGCCCGGATTTCGTCCACCGGATTGATGACGCCCAGGACGTTGCTGGCGTGAACGACGCCGACAAGGCGGGTCTTGGGCGTGATGAGACGCCGGGCGGCATCGAGGTCGAGGACGCCCTCGGGCGTAACGGGGATGAACTTGAGGGTGACGCCCAGCCTGTCCCTCACCATCTGCCAGGGGACGATGTTGCTGTGGTGCTCCATCAGGGAGACCACCACCTCGTCCCCGGACCGGAGGGTCCCCTGCCCCCACGCTATGGCCACGAGGTTCAGGGCTTCGGTGGCGTTGCGCACGAAGACGATCTCCCGCCAGGACTTGGCGTGGATGAAGCGGGCCACCTTTTTGTGGGCCTCCTCGTAGGCCACGGTGGACTCGTACCCGAGGGTGTGGATCGCCCTGTGGATGTTGGCGTTGGACTCGTAGAAGAAGCGCGACATGGCTTCCACGACCTGGCGCGGTCGCTGGGTGGTGGCGGCGTTGTCGAAATAGACGAGGGGCCGGTCGTGGATGCGCCGCTCCAGGATCGGGAAGTCCCGCCGCACAGCCTCGATGTTCAAGGCATCGCCCGCCGGACAGGCTTCGGCTCGGCTCACGGCTTGCCCCCTACCCGGACGTGAACCCACCCGTCCTCCACCCGGACGGGATAGACGGGGACGGGGTCCACGGCGGGCATGGACACGGCCTCGCCGGTCCGCAGGTCGAAGCGGGCCCCGTGGTGCGGACACACCCAGGTGCCTCCTTCCCGGCTCCCCCCCTCGAGCTCCATATCCTGATGGCTGCAAAGGTACGCGATGGCGAAGACCTGCTGGCCGTCGCGGACCAGAAGGATCTCCTCTTCCCCTGCAAGGGCATACGCCCCCTCGGGAGGAATGGCCTCCAATTCCATGACCTTCACCCACTCCGCCATGAATCGCTCCCTGAAATCGTCCGCCGGGGCCTTCGTTTGCGCCTCAGCCCCCGCGTTCAGTCGTCCTCGTCCTCGGTCCCCGCCGCGTGCCCGTAGACGCCCACCTTGAGCACCTTCAGGGCCAGGAGGGCGCACTTGAGGCGCATGGGGCCGATGGGAATCCCGATGTTCTCGAGCATCTCGTCCCGGGTCAGGCATCGGATGCGCTGAAGGGGCTCGCCCTTCACCATGTCGGTCAAGATGGAGGCCGCCGCCTGACTGATGATGCATCCCTTGCCGTGAAACTTGACTTCTTCGATGACATCCCCCTCTATTTTCAAGGACATTTCGATCTGGTCGCCGCAAGACGGGTTCCCCTCCGAATGAGAAACCGTCGCCCCCTCCACCCTCCCGAAGTTGTGCGGGTGGCGATAGTGGTCGAGGAGGACATCCATCATGAGGGGATCCACGTCCAGCAATTCGTTGGGATTGGCCGGCTTTTCCATCATCCGAGGCCCACCCTCCTCTCCAAGATCTCGTCCAGGACCTCTCGGGCCCAGGGATACGGACTGCGCTCGAAGAGGCTCTCGAGGAAGCCCACCACGAGAATTCGGCGGGCGGCGGCGGGATCGAGCCCGCGGCTTTCCAGGTAGAAAATCTGCTCCTCGTCCACCTGTCCCACGCTGGCCGCATGGGCGGCTTTCACCTCGAGGGCCTTGATCTCCAGCCCGGGAATGGAATCGGCGTGGGCGTGCGGCGAAAGAAGGAGCACGTGGTCCGAAAGGACCGCCTCCGAATGGTGGGCCTCCTTCTCCATGAGGATGTTCCCCGTAAAGACCGTCCTGGAGGCCTCGGTGCCGACGGCCCGGACCGCCACGTCGCTCCGCCCGTGATGGGCGGCGAGCCGGACCTGGCTGTCCAGGTCCAAATGGGACGTGCCCGCTCCAAAGGAAAGGTGGCTCTCCTTCCAGGACCCGCCCGGTTCGGAAAGGTCGCCTTCGAGCCGGACGACGCTCCACTTCCCGCCCGTCCAGGCGGAGAAGAGCTCCACTTCGGCCTCCCGCCCCACCCGGATGGAGCCGGAAACGTAGTGGTGGATCTCTCCACCTTCCTGCAGGAGGAAGACTTTCAGGCGCGCGCCCGGCCCGACCCGGCCGGCGAGGTGGCTGAGGTGGAAGGAGGGCTCTCCTGTTCCCGTCCGCCAGTGGATCACGATCCCCGCCTCCGCTCCCTCCTCCACATCAAAGAGAAGCGGCTCCAGGACCAGGCCCCCCGGGTCCCCCAGGGTAAGGACCGCGGGGCCGTCCGCTCCCCCCACGCGAGGAAAACGCACCAGGGCCCCCTCCTGCCAGCCTGCCAGAACCAAGTGATCCCAGGCACTTTTCGGGGAAGCGAGCTCGTCCAGAACCTCCGGCCGCTGACGGACGGTCTCGGCCAGGGAAGCGACGCGGGGGTCTCCCTTTCGGGCCTCTACGGGAAGCAGGGTCGTCTCGAAAAGGGCCGGCCTATGTGGAAGGGAAGCCCAATTCAGGCGCAGGCGCGAGTACTTGCCGAAGCCCGGAAGGCCTTGCGCGAAGGCCCGCGCGTGCTCCCTCCGGCGGCCAAGTAGGCCGTCCCCCATCCCGAACGAGCCGACGAGGTGTTCCAGCGCCTCCTCGCCGGCCGCCCCCTCCCTCCTCCTGGGTTCGCCGCTCATCCGACCGAACCTTCCATCTCGAGCTGGATCAAGCGGTTGAGTTCGATGGCGTACTCCATCGGAAGCTCCTTGGCGAAGGGGGCGATGAATCCCTGCACGATCATGGCCATGGCGTCGGATTCGGAAAGGCCCCGGGACATCAGATAGAAGATTTGGTCGTC
>JBFLVU010000242.1:0-3557 GCA_040758175.1 Acidobacteriota bacterium
GGGGTTTACCTTGCCGGGCATGATGGAGGAGCCCGGCTGGAGGGCGGGAAGGGTGATTTCCGCGAACCCCGCCCGGGGACCCGAGGATAGGAGCCTCAGGTCGTGGGCGATTTTGGAGAGCTGCACGGCGATCCGCTTGAGGATGCCCGATACCTCGGCGAAATCCCCGCTGTCCTGCGTGGCCTCCACGAGGTTCACGGCCGTCACGAGGGGGAATCCCGTCAGGCTCGAAAGGTGCTTGCAGACGAGGCCGGCGTATCTGGGATCCGTGTTGAGCCCCGTCCCCACCGCCGTGGCGCCCATGGAGATTTCCTGGAGGAGAAACTCCGCCCGCTGAAGCGCGTCGCGGCTTTCGCGGATCATCACCGCGTAGGCCTCGAACTCCTGCCCCAGGGTCATGGGAACGGCGTCCTGCATCTCCGTGCGCCCGATCTTCAGAACGTCGCAGAACTCCCGCCCCTTGGCCGCGAAGGCCTCGCACAGCCTGCCCAGGGCCTCGCGCAGGTCCCTCACTCCGTAGAGAGCGGCCACCTTGATGGCGGTGGGGATGACGTCGTTGGTCGACTGGGACATGTTGACGTGGTCGTTGGGGTGGCAGTGGGCGTAATCGCCCTTGGGCTTCCCCAGGATCTCCAGGGCCCGATTGGCGATGACCTCGTTGGCGTTCATGTTCGTGGAGGTGCCCGCCCCGCCCTGGAGCATGTCCACCACAAAATGCTCGTGGAGCCGGTCCGCGGCGATGTCGTCGCAGGCCGCGGCGACGGCGTCGGCGGTGGGCGCGGGGAGGTGGCCGAGCTGGCGGTTGGCGAGGGCCGCCGCCTTCTTCACCATGGCCAGAGCCCGGATGAAGGTGGGAAAAGACTCCAGGCTCACGCCCGTCAGCTGGAAGTTCTCGATGGCCCGCTGGGTTTGGCTCCCGTAGTAGGCCGACCGGGGAACGCGCGCCTCCCCCAGGGAGTCCCGCTCGATCCGGCAGTCTGCTCCGTCCACGCCCGCATCTCTGAATCGCATGATGGTCCCTCTCCGTTACAGTCCATACACGTCCGCGAATTTCGCCTCCAGGTAGGCCATGAGCGGGGCCGCCGAAAGAGCGCTCCCCGTCACCCTCAGGCAAAGATCCGGCGCGAGGTGGCGCCGGCCCTGGCGGTGGATCTTGATCCTCAGCCACTCGCGGACGGGGGCGAAGTCCCCGGCCGCGATCCGGGCGTCCAGGTCGGGGAGGTCCGCTCGAAGCGCCTGCAGGAATTGGCCTCCGTAGAGGTTCCCGAGGGCGTAGGTCGGAAAGTACCCCACGAGACCCGCCGCCCAGTGGATGTCCTGAAGAACGCCCTCGCGGTCCGAGGGCGGCTCGATGCCGAGGAGGCTCTTCATACCCGCCCGCCACGCCTCGGGAAGGTCCTTCGGCTTCAGGGTGCCTTTCAGGAGGGCGCTCTCCAGCTCGAAGCGGAGGATGATGTGAAGGTTGTAGGTGACCTCGTCGGCCTCCACACGGATGAGCGAAGGCTTCACCGCGTTGATCGCTCGGTAGAAGTCCTCCTCCTCCACGCCCTCCAGAGCGGCGGGGAAGGCCAGACGGAGCTGCGGGAAGTAGCGCGACCAGAAGGGGCGCGACCTTCCCACCACGTTTTCCCAGAACCGGGATTGGGACTCGTGAATGCCCAGAGAGCAGGCCTGGCCGGCGGGCATCCGGTAGCGCTCGGGGTCGAGTCCCTGCTCGTAGAGCGCGTGGCCCGTCTCGTGGATGGTACCGAAGAGGGCCATGTTGAGAAACGTCTCGCTGTACCGCGTGGTGATCCGGACGTCCCGGAAGGTCCCATTGGTGAAGGGATGGGCCGACCGGTCCAGGCGGCCCGCCTCGAAATCGTATCCGAGGTCCGCCGCGAGGCTTCGACAAAAGCCCTCCTGGGCCTCCACGGGATACTGCCGCCCCAGAACCGAAGCGTCGGGCGGCGACGGGGCGCCGAGGATGCGGTCGAGCAGGGGCCTGAGGCGGCCCTTGAGGTCCGCGAAGACGACGGCCAGTTCAACCTCGGTCATCCCGGGTTCGTATTCCTCGAGAAGCGCATCGTAGGGGTGGTCCGGATTGAGTAGGGACGCCATTTCCCGGGTCAGCCCCAGGACGCGCTCCAAGTGGGGGAGGAAGGCCTCAAAATCCCCCCTGGGCTTGGCCTCGATCCAGGCCTCCTGGGAAAGCGCCACGGCCATGGCCCGCTCGGACACGAGGCGCGAGGGCACCTTCACGGCCCGTTCCCAGGCCCGACGCGCCTCCCGGAGGTCCGCCGCCGGGTCCTCCCCGAGGGCCATCCCTTCCAGCCGGGAGAGCAGATCTCCGAATCCCGGATCGGCCAGCCGCTCGTGGACAACCCGCGCCAGCGCGGCTTGGTGGGCGCCGCGCTGTTCGGCCCCCTTCCGCGGCATCATCACCTGCTGGTCCCATTCCAGGAGTTGCTGGATTTCCATCAAGTCGTGGACGACGAGGCTCTTTTCGACGAAACTCTCGAAGTCGGACGCCATGCGCTCCTCCCCGGTTTCCTCCGCGCACCCCCCGCGTGGAAAGTGGGAAGTATAGCACCCGGCGGGGCCCAAGACGGGCCCGAACCGGCCCCTGGCCCTCAGTTGGAGAACTTCTTGTAGAGGAAGGCCGGCGCGTTGCGGGAAAGCAGCGCCACCCAGCGCCACCTCCGGGTAACGTAGGCCACCGGGCGGCGCCGGCGGATGGCGTCGTAGGTCTGCCGGGCCGCGGTCCGTGCATCGGCGACCCAGAACATTCCCCTCTGTCCTTCGGTCATGGGAGTGGCCACGTACCCGGGTCGGATGTCCGTCACCGCGACTTCGAAGCGACCCAGGTTCAGCCGGAGGCCTTCCAGATAGTTGGAAACGAACGCCTTGGAAGCATTGTAGGCAGGATTGAAGGGGCTCCCCCTCAGGCCCGCCACGGAAGAGATGCCCACGATGTGGCCGCGCTTGCGCTGGAGAAAGTAGCGGCCGGCCCAGGCGGCGCATGCGGCGAAGCCCGAGACGTTGGTGGCGATGGTCCTGGCCTCGGGTTCCCACTGGAGCTTCCGGTTTTCGATCCCGATCCCCGAGGATATGACCACGCAGTCCACGTCGCCCAGCTCACCGGCCAGGGCGTCGAGCCGCTCGGCGGCCTCCTCCGAACGCGTCACGTCCAGGGCCTGGACCCGGTGCTCCCCCCCCAGTTCGGCGCAAAGGGCCTCCAAAGCCTGGGCGTTCCGCGAGGCGAGCCCGAGGACCCATCCGTCCGCCGCCATGACCTTCGCCAGCTCCCTTCCGATGCCGGAGCTGGCGCCTACCAGGATGGCCCTGCCCATGGTCACCTCCCGCCCGACGCCCCCGAGGATACCACGCCCGTCGGGTCGAAGCCGGGCTACAATGTCCCCCTTGGGAGGTGACCCGTGAGGCACATATGGAGAGGAGTCCCCCTGGCCGTCCTCACGCTCGTCCTGTGGGCACAAGCCTCATTCTCCGCCCACAGGGATCTCACGGTGGAGGAGGCCGTGACCCCCGGCCGTGTGGCCACCCCCCGTCCGACCGCG
>JBFLVU010000243.1:0-3530 GCA_040758175.1 Acidobacteriota bacterium
GAGGAGGACCTCGTCGATCTGCCGCGGCTCGAGGCCGGCGATGTTGAGGGCCTCCTCGCAGGGCTTGCGGGTGCGGTCCACGATCTCGCGGATGATGTTCTCGAGCTCGGGCCGGGTGAGGCGGGTGACGAGGTGCTTGGGGCCGCCCGCGTCGGCGGCGATGAAGGGCAGGTTCACCTCCGTCTCGGTCATGGTGGAGAGCTCGCACTTGGCCTTCTCGGAGGCCTCCTTCAGGCGCTGGAGGGCCAGCCGGTCGCCCGAGAGCTCGAGCCCCGTCTCGCGCTTGAAGCGGGCCATGAGCTCGCCCATGATGGCCTGGTCCATGTCCTCGCCGCCGAGGTAGGTGTCCCCCGCCGTGGCGATGACCTCGAAGAGCCCCTCCCCGACCCTCAGGATGCTGATGTCGAAGGTGCCGCCGCCGAGGTCGTAGACGGCCACCGTCTTGGCCTGGGTCTCCTCCAAATTGAAGGCGATGCAGGCCGCCGTGGGCTCGTTGAGGATGCGCAGGACCTCCAGGCCGGCGATCCTCCCGGCGTCCTTGGTGGCCTGTCGCTGGGGGTCGGAGAAGTAGGCCGGGACGGTGATGATGGCCTCCTTCACGTCCTCCCCGAAGAACTCCTCGGCGCCCTTCTTGATCTCGGCCAGGATGAAGCCCGAGATCTCCTGGGCGGAGTACTCCCGGTCGCGCACCTTGATGCGGACGTCGCCGTTCGGCGCCTCGGTGACGCCGTAGGGAAGGACCTTCTTGGCGCTCTCCACGGTCACGTCGGCGAACTTCTTCCCGATGAGGCGCTTGACGGCGTAGATGGTGTTGGCCGGGTTGGTGACGGCCTGGCGCTTGGCGAGGTTGCCCACCAGGCGGTCGCCGTGTTCGGTGAAGGCCACGATGGAGGGGGTGGTGCGCCCCCCCTCTTTGTTGGGGATGACGAGGGGCTGGCCCGATTCGATGAAGGCCACGCAACTGTTGGTGGTCCCGAGATCGATCCCGATCACCTTAGCCATCGCCCTCTCCTCGCTCGCACGGACCCTCGGCCGCCGTCTCGTTCACCGCCACCCGGGCCGGCTTGAGGACTTTTCCCCCCAGGAGATAGCCCTTTTCGAAGACCGTCGCGACGGACCCCGGCGGGGCGCCCTCCCTTCGAACCAGCAACATGGCCTCATGATACGCGGGATCGAAGGGCCGTCCAAGGGCGTCGATCTCCTCCACGCCGGAGGCCTGGAGGGCCTCCCAGAGCTGTTGGCGCACGAGGGCGAAGCCCTGGAACCACTCGGGGTGCTCGTTGCCCGCCATGGCTTCGAGGGCCCGGTCCAGGTTGTCCAGGACGGGCAGGATGCGCAGGGCCGCCTCGGCCGAGGCCTCGCGGCGCCGGTCCTCGCGCTCGCGCTCCACCCGGCGGCGGAAGTTCTCGAAGTCCGCCCGCGCGCGCAGGCAGGCCTCTTCGAGCTGGAGGATCCGCGCCTGGGCGTCGAACTCCCCCTCGGGGGGGGCGGGGACGGGGACCTCGTCCAGGGGCGGGACGGAGGAGGCGCCCTCGTCCTCGTGGCCCACGAACTCCACGGTGATCTCGTGCTCGGGCGGGGGGGCGGTCCCTCCGCCGGCTCCCTTTTCGTCGTCCACCATCGGCGCTCCGCTGTCTTCTCGAATGGGCCCTTCTACTCGAGGGCTTCGGCGGCCAGGGTCGCCAGGACGGAGGCGTTCCGGACCGCGGGAATGGCCGTGTCGTAGGGCATGGGCCTGGGGCCCACGATGCCCACGTAGCCCCGGCCGCCGGCGTGGCCCCCGAAGGGGGCGACGACCATGGCGAGGGTGCGGACCTGGGGGTCACCCCAGTCCTCGCCCAGGACCACCCGGACGGGCCGGTCCGCTCCGCGCAGAGCCTCCAGAAGCTCCAGGAGGCGGGTCTTCCGTTCAAGGGTCCGAAGGAGGATCCGGATGGCGTCCACCCCCTCCTCGAGGACGGAGGACTCGAGGAGCCAGGGGGCCCCCTCCCAGTACAGGCCGCGGTCGGCCGGGGCTTCGGTGAAGCAGGGCGCCACCATCTCCAGAGCGGAGGCGATCTCCTGGCCGCAGCGCTCCCGTTCGACCTCCACCTCCCGGGCCAGGCGTCGGCGGATCTCGGGGAGGGTGCATCCGGAGAAGGTCTCCGTGAGGAAGTTGGCGCACCAGCGCAGGGTGTCGGCGCCGACGGGCCGCGGGCTCCTCAGGACCCGCTCGGTGACCTGGCCGGCCTGGGAGACGAGGACGAAAAGCACCCGCTCGGGCGAGAGGGCCACCAGGTCGCAGGAGCGCAGGCGCATCTCGTCGAGGGGCGGCGTGGCGGCGAAGGCCAGCAGGTGGGCCGAGTCGGACAGGCGTCCAGAAATGGCCCGCGCCACGCCGGCGAGGGTGCCGTCCTCGGCCAGGCGCGCCACCTCTTCAGGGGAGGGGTTCACCGCGCGGTGGCTCTCCTCCTTCAGGACGGAGGCGGCGAAGGTGCGGTAGGCCAGGTCGGTGGGGATCCGCCCGGAGACGCTGTGGGGCTGGTGGAGGTAGCCCAGGTCCTCGAGGCGGGCCAGGACGGACCGGACGGTGGCGGAGGAGAGGCCCTCCGGGCTCCGTTCGGCGAGGGCGCGGCTGCTGACCGGCCCGCGGCCCCGGATGTAGGTCGCCACCAGGTCCAGAAGGATGCGCTCCTCGCGGGCGCCGAGCCTTTCTTCCACGCCGGTAACCTCCGTCATCCCCATGCTTATAACACCTTGGAAGCCCCGGTTCAAGAGGCTTTGACGGAGGCTGGACCCTGCGCTATCCTTGGACGGGAGGCGACCTTGGCGCGATTCCATCGGAAAACCGTCTTCTTCGCCCTGGCCACCCTGGTCCCGGCCCTCGCCGCGGGCGCCCAGGAATTGAGCACCTTCCTCTCCTCCCCGCCCGCCCCCGGATCGTGGGCCAAGTACCGCATCGAGACCCGGGGGAGCGACTGGACGAAGCGCCGTCCCTTCAACCTCGCCGTGACGGGGAAGGAGACCCAGGAGAACGTCCCCCACGTATACGTGGAGGCAGGCCCCACGAAATTCGCCGGTAATTCCGACGGAACGCTCCGCCTTCTCCTGAAGGCCGCCCCGGCGCCCGAGGAGGCCCTCAACCCCTTCCTCACGGCGCAGGAGGTGGCGTACGCGAAAAAGGACGGCGAGACCTTCCGCCTCTCCGACGGCGCCCTCGGGTTCCTCCACCGGCAGGCGGCGGACGTGAAAACCTTTCGAACCGCCGAGGACCTCGGCGAGGAGGCCGCCGTGGCCCTCCGGGGCAAGACCTACGCCTGCAAAAAGGTGCGGGTCGCCACAACCTCCGAGACGTCCTTCCTGGGCGACCGGTACAAGGTCGTGGAGACGGGGACTTACTGGCTCTCGGACGAGACCCCCTTCCAGGTGGTGAAGGCCGAGATCGAGCGGAGGGAAACCCGGGACGGGAAGGAAAAAGTGCGCCACATCACGATCACCCTGAAGGTGGACGGCCGCGAGGGGGCCCCCACCGCCTTCCCCCGGCCCGTGAC
>JBFLVU010000244.1:0-3523 GCA_040758175.1 Acidobacteriota bacterium
CCTCTCCCAGGGGAACGACCCGCTCCTTGCCGCCCTTTCCCAGGACGAGCACGAAGCCCGCCTCGGGATTCACGCGCTCCGTCGTGAGGCCCACGAGTTCCGAGATCCTCAGGCCCGTGGCGTAGAGCATTTCCAGCATGGCCCGGTTTCTCAGGCCCCTCGGAGAGGAGCCGTCGGGGGCCGCGAGGAGGCGGTCCACCTCCTCGGGCGTCAGGTAGGATGGGAGGCGCTTCACGGGACGCGGGCTCTCGATGTTCTCCGTGGGATCCGACTCGACGCGCTTTTCGAGGATGAGGAAGCGGTAGAAGGTGCGCAACGCCACGAGCCTGCGGGCGGCCGTCGCGGAAGAGTGGCCCGCCTCCCGCTCCCTGCCGAGGAAGCGCCGGATGTCCTCCCGTCCGACTTCCTGAGGCGCCTTGCGGCATTGGGCGAAAAAGCGGCCTAGGTCTCCCCGGTAAGCCTCCGTGGTCTTCGGCGAGAGGCCCCGCTCCACGGTGGCGTACTCGAGGAAGCGCTCCGCCTCCTCGGGGAGGGCGGGACGGCCCGGCTCGTCCTTCACCAGTACCTCTCCACGTGGATCTCCCCGGGGCTCCGGTGGGTGTGCTCCCTGTACCCGGAGGACTTCAGGAGCCCCGCCATGGCATCCACCATGAAGGGGTTGCCGCACAGGAACACGTGGGTGTCTCCAGGCGTAGGCATCCGGCCCCACGCGCGCTCCAGGGCGTCCGAGGTCCACAGGTCCTGCACGTAGCCCCGGTGGGCGGTCCACGGCGGGTCCTCCTCCTCGGGGCGGCTCACCACCGGAAAATAGGAGAACCGCGGCCAGGCGCGCTCCAGCGCCATGAGTTCCGACCGGTACCCCAGGTCCCACGAATGGCGCGCGCCGTGGATCACGGCGAACCGTCGCCCGGGCTGCTGAGCGAGACCGGAGCGGAGCATGCTCATGTACGGGGCGAGGCCAGTGCCCGTGGCCACCAGCACGAGGTCGGACGCCTCGGGCACCTCGCGGAGGGTGAACATCCCGGTGATGCGGGGCGAGAGCCAGAGCCGGTCCCCCGCCGACAGGGCGAAGAGCCTGGGGGTGAAGGCGCCCGACCTCACCAGGGCCACGTAGAACTCCAGGTACTCCCGCGCCCGGGAAGAGGAGGCGATGGAATAGGCTCTCCTCAGGAGGCGGTCGGGGGCGGGCGGGGAATCCTCGGGCTCCGCGAAGTCGCAGCGGGGAGCCCAGGGGGGGAGGCCCAGCACGGCGAACTGACCCGGCGAGAATTCGGGCAGTTCCCAACCTTCGGGGGCCACCCTCAGGGTGATGAGACCGGGCGCCACTTCGGCACGGCCCGTCACCCGGGCGTTGGCCTCAGGGATCGCCATGGCCCGCTTCCCCTTCCTGCCCCGGGGCAGGTCTCCTCAGAACGAGGGTCACGGGCCCGTCGTTCACGAGATCCACCTCCATCATGGCTTGGAACCGGCCGGTCTGCACCTCCACCCCCTCCTCCCTCAGGCGGTCCACGAAGCGCTCGAAGAGGCGCCTCGCCGTCTCCGGGTCCGCGGCCCGGCCGAAGGAGGGCCGCGTTCCCTTCCTCAGGTCGCCCACGAGGGTGAACTGGCTCACGGCGAGCACGGCGCCCCCCACGTCCAGCACGGAGCGGTTCATCTTGCCTTCCGCGTCGGAGAAGACGCGGACCTGCGAGACCTTCCGCGCGCACCATTCCGCCTGGGCGTCCCCGTCCCCCGATTCCACGGCGACGAGGGCCACCAGCCCCGCGCCGACGGCCCCTATGGTCTCCCCGTCCACGCGGACGCAGGCGCGGCTGACTCTCTGCAGGACGAGGATCAACGCGTTGCCCCCTTCCCGAAAGCGCCCCTCAACTCTCGAATCTCCGCCATACCGAATACCCAGGAGAGGCCTGCGAACAGGATAAGGGCGGAGGCCACCGCCGTGAAGAGGGCGAGGGCGCCGTCCCACCCCGAGTGTGGGGGCCAAATCCTGGCCGTCCCAGTGGCGGCGAGGGCCGCGGCGGCGGCGGAAGCGAGAAGGCGCGCGCACCAGCCCGGCCCCGGCAGAAACCGGAGCCCGAGGCGCTTCCGCAGGGAGAGGACCAGGATCCCCGCGTAAACGAATCCCGAGACAGAAAAGGCTCCCGCGATTCCCTCGGCTGCCCACAGGCGGCAGGCGGCGGGGCCCGTAATCGCGAAGAGCCCCAGGGCCGCCAATCCGGAGCACAGGGGACCGCGCACGTTGCCCAACCCGTGGGAGGCTCGAACCAGAAGCGTCCCCACCCCCCACGGCACCAGGCCCGCGGCAAGCCAAACCAGGGGACCCGCCGTGAGGTCCGCCGAACGGCCCGTGAACTCCCCGGTTTGGAAGAGAACCCGCACGATGACCTTTGCCAGGACGGCCAGGCCCAAGGCGGCGGGGACAATCAGGAACAAGCCCAGGGACACCACGCGCCGCAGGGTCGCAAGAAAGAGCTCTCGGTCGCCCTCCCCGGTCGCCCGCGCGAGGCTCGGCAGCGCCACAAGGGAGAGCGGCACGGTCACGAGTCCGAATGCGATCTCCTCCAGGCGGTTGGCGAAGTAGAGGGCCGAAACGGCCCCCTCGCCCGCCGTGTGGGCGAGGACCGTGGCCAGAAGGAAGATCACTTGGGACGCTCCGGCCCCGAAGATTGCGGGGACCGCGCGCGCGACCAGGCGCCGCACGGCGGGGTCGGACCACCCCCACGCCGGCCGGAGCGAGCCTCCCAGCCCCCGAAGCGATGGAACCTGGACGGCCGCCTGGAGGAGTCCCCCTAGAAGGACGGCCCAGGCCAGCGCCCAGGCCGGGGAATCCAGCCAAGGGGCCAGCACGAGCGCGCCCAGGATGACCGTCGCATTGAGCACGGAGAGAGAAAGGGTGGGCAGAGCGAATGCGCCCCTTGCGTAGAGGAGGGACGAGAACAGGGCCGCGATGCCCGCCAGGGCCACGTAAGGAAAGAGAGCCGCGGTCAGCCCTCCGGCGAGGCGGTAGGCGTCGGGCGCGGTGGTCCGGAAATCCCAAGCGAGGACGCGGACCACCCACGGCGCCATCAGGGCGCCTGCGATCCCGATCGCCGCTCCCAGGGCCCCGAAGGTCCACAGGATCCTCCGGCCCAGGAGGTCGGACCGCCCACCCCCGTCTCCGTCCGCCGAGGCCCGGGCCAGTTCGGGAACGATCGCGCTCGCCAGGGCCCCCTCCGCCACGAGCCGGCGCACGGTGTTCGGAATGCGGAAAGCCAGGTAAAAAGCGTCGGCGGCGAAGGACGTGCCCAGCAGGTGAGCCGCCACCCGGTCCCGAAGGTACCCGAGTACGCGGCTGAGCAACGTGAGCCCCGACACCGCCGCTGTGTCCCGCACGAGGAGGGAGGGACCGCCCTGGCCATCCATCGCCCCAAGGTAGCACAGGAGCTGGACGCGGCGAGGATCGGCGCCTGCCGCGGCGGGCGGGACGGGCTCCACCTCCCCCGGCGCGGGGCCCCCCCCCCCCCCCCCCCCCCCCCCCCCCGCT
>JBFLVU010000245.1:0-3500 GCA_040758175.1 Acidobacteriota bacterium
CCAGGAAAGAGGCCCGTTCACATCCGTAAGGTTCCCATCTGCATCGTGGCCAAAGCTGAACACCTTCCCGCGAGCATTGGTCATGGTCTCGATCTGCCCCAGAGCGTCGTACGTAAAGCTCGTCACTCGAAGGAGGGGGTCCCGGATTGTCTCCAGGTTGTCATTCGGGAAATACGTGAGGTGGTAGTTGCGGTTGAGCGCGTCCCAGACGTCCGTGAGGTTGTCCCGCGCGTCGTAGGCGAAGGTCGTCGTGTGGTTGAGCGGCGCGGGCTCGGTGATGGTCCAGATGTTCCCATGGTCGTCGTACGTGAGGGAGAGGGTCTTGGTGTCCGCGTTGGTGATGGAGTTGCGGTTCCCCGCGGAGTCGTACCCATACGTGGTCGTATGGTTCAGTGGATCGGTAACGATCGTGGTGAAGCCGTCCGTGTTGCTTTGATACCACGTCGTGTGACCCAGGGCGTCCTTCACAAACGTCTTGGCGTAGTTGAAGTTGCAGGTCGAATCCCCGAGCCGGCAGCACGGCTGCTGGTCCGTCGCCCCATCATACCCGTACTTCCGGACGTGACCCGCCGCGTCCCTGATCGAGGAGAGATGATAGCCCACGTTGCGATCCCAGCAGTAGTCGATTTCCGTCGCCCCCTTTGGTGTCGTGATGCTCTGGATGTAGTGGTTCGCCGGATCATAGGTGTACGTGGTCGAGGCCCCGGCCAGATTCGTGGAGCTTTGGAGGTTCCCGTAGGAATCATACCCGAAGGTCAGCCCTCCCATGGGCCCCGTGATGGAGGTGAGCTGATTGGCCCCGTTGTACCCGAAGCTCGTGAGCCTTCCCACAGCGTCCGTCACCGAGTTCACCCGCGTCCCAACGGGCATGTCCCGCCGGAATTTCTGGATCCGGCTGTCTCCCCCGTACACATACCCCCCGCTGTCCACCGTCACGGACGTCGGGTAATGGAACTCCCCGTCCCCCTGCCCCTGTCCTCCCCACTGGGTGTTGAACCCGCCATTGGCATCGAACCGCTGGATCCGATGGTTGCGGTAGTCCACCACATACACATACCCGGTACTGTCCACCGCCACCTGGAAGGGCTCATTGAATTGCCCGGGGCCCGAGCCTGGACCCGCGGAATACCACTGGCCCGCAAAGGTCCCGTTGGACGTGTATTTCGCCACCCCATGCCACATGGTATCGACTTGCATCATGAAGCTCACGTACACGTAGCCGTTGGAAGACACTGCGATGCCCCTGCCCCCGCGCAGGGTCCATGGAGGGTCAATGAGAACGGCCTCACCGTTTGATGTGAACTTCTTGACTCGCATGTTCCCGGGATCCGTCACGTAGATGTAACCCTGGTTGTCCGCGGCCACGCCATAGACCGGGCTCGTTGCACCAAAGATGAATTTATCGTCGCCCGTTCCATACGAACCCCATTTCGTCACGAAATTCCCCGATGAGTCGAATTTCTGGATCCTGTGATTGTTCGCATCCAGGACATACACGTACCCCTGGAGATCCACGACCACGGCCATGGGTTTGTCGAACTGCCCGTCTCCCGATCCCGTGGCGCCCCACTGCAACACCAAATTCCCGTTGTTGTCGTACTTCCGCACTTTGTTCTCGTTGCCCCAAACCGCGTACACGTATCCGTCAGAGGACGCCGCCAGGTTGGAGGGGTAGTACCCGAACACGGTCGGGATGTTGGCCACGTTCTGGAGTGTGAGCGCATGCCCACGGCCGTCACGGACTGCCAGGAGCTTTCCCGAAGCATCGAACTCCTGCGTGAGCCTCTCACCTTTCACCCACAGCGCATAGGTCCCGTCCGGGTTCTGCGTGAGCCGGTCGTGGATCCCCTTGGGGGCCGCGAAGTTGCCTCCTCCCAGGCTCACGAACCGCTGCTGGGCCCCCGAGCCGCGCTGTACCACCACATTCCCCGTAAGCTCCTTGCGAAGGTAGGTCTGATACTTCATCGACCATCCAAAACCCAAGCCCCGGTTCGCCGTCGCGTTTCCGTTGTGATACCGCACCACGTCCACCGAGGGGCCCAGCCCCGAGTACGACAGATCCATCTCCTCGATCACGAGGTTCAGGTTCTTCGTGTTCACCGCGATCCCGGGCATTCCCTGCGAGCAGTGTCCCAGAGCCTGATCGAACCGATCGAACTCCGCATTCGGGTTGTCACAGCGGCCTCCGCCCCCAGTCGCGGGCGGGTCCGTCAGCTCATCGTGCCCCCCTCTCAGTTCTGCCAGCTCCCTCTCTTCCAGCCGGGCGCTCAGAAGCTCCCTGGGTATCCGATCCGAACCCGCGAGCAACTCCCCCGTCCACCACTTCTCGAAGGTGCTCCGATCGAAACGCAGGATGCCCCCGGAGCGCTCCGGGTCCACCACCAGCACCTCGTCTCCCTCCACCCCCGTCACAACCACGAAGTGGCCAGGCCGGAGAAGGGAGATCGCCGGAGAAGGGATGGCCCCGCTCTGATCGGCCGAGAGCCTGACGCCCTCCATGCGAAGCCCCTTGCGCTCCGCAGCCACTCTGAGATCATCCATGCTGAGGCTCGCCGCGCTTCCCAGAAGCTGTCCCACTTCCTCCTCCGACACCTCGAAGCCGCTTCGCCTCAGCACCTGCGCCAGCGCCTCATGCCCGCATGAGCGCGCCAGCCCCGCCCTCACCAAAGACGCTCTCCTCGCCGCCTCCTGCGCCCAGGAAGAGGTCACCTTCAGCACCCGCCAGTCCCGTGTCTCGGCCAGAACGTCCCGCAGCAGCTCCACCGCACGCTCATAACGGCCTCCCTCCGCGTAAATCGACGCCATCCGCAGCTTGGCCTCGTGGATCTCTTCTTGGACAAAACCCTCCTCTTCCAGGGCGGCCTCCTCCCCTAGGTTCTTCATCCACTCGATCACCCGCTCGAAGTGACCCAACGCCCGATCGTGATAACCCCAATGGGTCAGATAGATTCCCAGCCGAAAGTGCGCCTCCGCTCCAAACGCCCCATCCGGCGCACTGCGAACGATGAACTCATATCCCCGGGCTGCGTCCTCCCATCTCCCCTGCGCCCACGCCCTTTCCGCCTCCACGAACTCCTCATAAAATGGCTGCTCCCTCAACGCTCCAACATTCAAGAACCCGCAGGCAAGAACCATAGACGGCCCGATGCCAGCCAGGAGGGCCGACGCGATCATTACCACCATGATCGAGCGTTTCATGAGTGTATCCCCTTTGTGAAAAAGAACGATGACGTCGGTAGATCGCCACCCGACCATCGTCCGCATCGCGGCGGAGGAAAAAACCCATCCCGCTGGGGCGCCGCTGCTACGGGCTCGAAACGGCGAACTCATCGAAATGGGTCGCTGCGTCCACCTTGGTCCAGAGGCCCACACGCCCGGGGGAAGAGATCGCGCCGTCCACAACCTCCAGGTATTTCTTGCCGTCCAGAAAGCCTTCGATCCGGTCGCCGGCCATTTGAAAGGTGACTGTATACCATCGACCCTGTTCCAGGGGCATCTCG
>JBFLVU010000246.1:0-3492 GCA_040758175.1 Acidobacteriota bacterium
TCCTCCGCATCGTGCCGGCCGTGTCGGTCCTCGGCCTCCCCCTTTCCACGATCCTCGGGTGGTTCGAGGCCCTTGCCGTGGTTGGGTTCCTCGCCCAGCTGCCCCTGGGCCCCTTCCTGGTCCGCCTCGACTACGAGATGCGCTGGTACGTGATCACCGACCGAAGCCTGAGGATCCGGGAGGGGATCCTGCGGGTGCGCGAGCAGACCCTGACCTTCCACAACATCCAGAACCTCTCCATCCGCCAGGGCCCGCTCCAGAGGCTCTTCGGCATCGAGGACCTCCGCGTCCGCACGGCCGGCGGGGGGGGATCCTCGGGCGGAGATTCGGAGGAGGCCTCCGAGCGGGAAGACATGCACGAGGGGTTCTTCCGGGGTGTAGAGAACGCGGCCTCCATCCGGGACGCCATCCTGGTCCACCTGAAGGGGGGGGCGAGCGACGGCCTGGGAGGGCCCGAGGGCGCCCGCCCGGCCCCGCCCCGCGCGCCGGAGGACCTCCGCGCCCTGGTGGCGGCCGCCCGGAGCCTGAGGGAGGAGGCCGCCGCCCTGCGCCGGGCGGTCGAGGGAGGGGCGCCGCAGGCGTAAGGGCCGGTTTCCGGGCCGGTACGCGGCAACCTCGCGAGGGTTTTTCAGCAGCCTGCTAGGCCAACCGCTCCAGGAACGCCCGGATCTCGCCGACGGCGAGCCCCGCGTGGGTGTGCAGGAGGTGGTGGCCGCCCTCCCCGTACAGGACCCAGCGCGCCTCGGAGAAGGAGGGAAGCCGGGCCTGGATGAAGGCCGCGGGGGCCACCCGGTCCTTCCCCCCGTGGAGGTGCAGCATGGGCACCCGGGCGAGGCGGTCCAAATCCCCGTCGGGCCGGTACCCGAAGAGCCCGTGGCGCACCGTCCCGGCCAGGGCCTCGGGGTCCGTCCGGTCGGCCTCGGCGCGGAGGGACCCGGGCAGGATGGCGGCGAACTGCCGGACCATGGATCCAGAGACGCGCACCAGGTCCTCGTCGGAGAGACCCGCGATCCCGCTGGAGGCCCTCCGGTATTCCGGGGAGCCCGCCCGGAGCGTTTCGTGGATGTGCTGGGCGGAGGAGAAGCGGGGGTAGTTGAGGAAGACCAGCCCCCGCACCCGGCCCTCGAAGCGCCTCGCCGCCAGGGCCGTGAGGAGCAGGCACCCGAGGGAGTGGGCCCCCAGGAAGAGGGGCTCGGGACGGCCCTCGGCCTCCACCAGGTCCGCCAGGGCGTCCAGGTGCTCTTCGAGGGAGTAGGAGGCCCCCTCGGGGCGGGCCGAATCCCCGTGGCCCAGGAGGTCCGGCAGGACGAGGCGGAAGCCCCCGAGGCGCCCGGCCAGGGCCTCCTGGAAGTAGCGGTGGGAGGCGAGGACGCCGTGCAGGAGGACGAGGCACCCCCGGCTTCCGGGGTAGGCGCGGTAGGCGAGGCGAAAGCGTCCCGAGGGGGCGGAGGCCGTCATGAGATCATTTCCTCACACAAGATTTCATTGTAATCGCACGCCAATTCAATGGCAAAGGGGCAAAGATGTAACCAGGCGCTCACGCGCGGTGCGCGCCGGAGCCTTGTGGTAGGATACAGCCTGCCGGGCCGCGAGGGCCCGGACCTTCGGAAGGACCGCGACCATGGATTCGGAACGCAAGGACGCCGCCGGGGGTGCGGGGAGCGCGCCGGGACAGGCCGGACGCGCGGGGCTGGACTTCATCCGCGCCCACGTGGACGAGGACCTCAAGGCCGGCCGCCACAAGACCGTCGTGACGCGCTTCCCCCCGGAGCCCAACGGGTACCTCCACATCGGCCACGCCAAGTCCATCTGCCTGAACTTCGGCATCGCCCGGGAGTTCGGCGGCCGGTGCCACCTCCGCTTCGACGATACGAACCCCGCGAAGGAGGAGCAGGAGTACGTGGATTCGATCCAGGCCGACATCCGCTGGCTCGGCTGGGACTGGGGGGACCACCTCCACTTCGCCTCCGACTACTTCGACCAGCTCCACGCGTGGGCCGTGCACCTCGTCCGGGAGGGAAAGGCCTACGTCTGCGACCTGAGCGCCGACGAGGTGCGCCGCCACCGGGGGACCCTGAAGGAGCCCGGCGTCGAGAGCCCCTACCGCGGCCGGAGCGTGGACGAGAACCTGGACCTCTTCGCCCGCATGCGGGCCGGCGAGTTCCCCGACGGGAGCCGCACCCTGCGCGCCAAGATCGACATGGCCCACCCCAACCTCAACATGCGGGACCCCGTCCTCTACCGGATCCTCCACGCCGACCACCACCGCACGGGCGGGTCCTGGTGCATCTACCCCATGTACGACTACGCCCACGGCCAGTCCGACGCCATCGAGGGCATCACCCACTCGGTCTGCACCCTGGAGTTTGAGGACCACCGCCCCCTCTACGACTGGTTCATCGAAAACCTCCCCGTGCCCCACCGGCCGAGGCAGTACGAGTTCGCCCGGCTCAACCTGACCTACACGGCCCTCTCCAAGCGCAAGCTCCTGGAACTCGTGAACAAGGGGTACGTCACGGGGTGGGACGACCCCCGCATGCCCACCCTGGCGGGCTACCGGCGGCGGGGCTACACGCCCGAGGCCATCCGGACCTTCTGCGAGAAGATCGGCGTGTCCAAGTCGAACAGCGTGGTGGACCTCGCCATGCTGGAGGAGTGCCAGCGGGACGACCTGAACCGGCGCGCCCCGCGGCGCCTGGCCATCCTGCGTCCCCTCCGCGTCGTCCTCGAAAACTTCCCCGAGGGCCTTGCCGAGGAGATGGACCTCGTGAACAACCCCGAGGACCCCTCGGCGGGCACGCGCAAGGTGCCCTTTTCCCGGGTCCTCTACATCGAGCGCGACGACTTCATGGAAGACCCCCCGAAGAAGTTCTTCCGCCTCGCGCCGGGCCGGGAGGTGCGCCTGCGGGGGGCCTACTTCATCACCTGCACGGGCGTGGTCAAGGACGAGTCGGGGCAAGTGGCGGAGCTGAGGTGCGCCTACGACCCCGCCACGCGGGGCGGCGCCTCGCCCGACGGGCGCTCCCCCAAGGCCACCCTCCATTGGGTGTCGGCGGCCCACGCCGCGAGGGCCGAGGTCCGCCTCTACGACCGGCTCTTCAAGAACCCCGACCCCGACGACTACCCCGAGGGGCAGGACTACCGGGTGAACCTCAACCCCGAGTCCCTGGCGGCGCTCCCCGAATGCCTCGTGGAGCCCTCCCTCGCCGCGGCCCGACCCGGCGAGCGCTTCCAGTTCGAGCGCCTCGGCTACTTCTGCGCCGACCCCGACACGCGCCCCGGCGCCCCCGTCTTCAACCGCACCGTCACCCTCAAGGACGCCTGGGGCCGCCTCCAGGCCCGCGAAAAGGCGGGGAAGGGGAAGTAGGTCCGGCCCAGGGGCGGTGGGGCCAAACCTCCGTCTTG
Organism: Acidobacteriota bacterium; assembly: GCA_040758175.1. GTDB lineage: Bacteria > Acidobacteriota > UBA4820 > UBA4820 > DSQY01 > JBFLVU01. The sequence goes on from JBFLVU010000246.1 coordinate 3,406, forward strand.
TCCGTATGGGAGAACGGGCGCCCCCCTTTCAGGGCGGATCCTTCCTTTCGGCAGACAACGAGACTTGTTTCGATCCCCATGAACGAA
>JBFLVU010000247.1:0-3491 GCA_040758175.1 Acidobacteriota bacterium
GGGGACGGAGGTCCGCGAGGCGGGAGGTGTGCTAGGGTGGGCGCATGGGCGGACGCACGGTCACCCTGGTTGGGTTCATGGGCTCGGGCAAGAGCACCGTGGGGAGGATTCTGTCCCGCCGGCTCAAGTGGCCCTTTCGGGATACGGACGCCCTCGCGGAGGACCTGGAAGGGCGTTCCATCGCACGGATCTTCGCCGAACGGGGTGAGGCTTACTTCCGGGAAGTGGAACGGCGCGTCGTTCTATCCACGCCGGCGGAGGGGGAGCGGGTCATGGCCCTTGGGGGGGGAGCCCTCGATGAGGTCACCCTTCCCTTTTTGAATGGACTTGGCCCCACGGTTCACCTGGACCTCACCTTTCAGGAGGCCGTGCGGCGTATCGGCGGTGACCCGCGCAGGCCCCTGGCTTCGGGCCCCGATCTTTTCGGCCTCTTTCTGCGTAGGAAGCGTTGGTACGCTCGCGCGCTCCACCGGGTGTGGACCGAGGGCCTTTCGGTGGACGAGGTGGTCGAATCCATCCTGAGGCTGTTATAATCGGCGCGTAGGCGGCGGGGGGCACCTTGGGTCGAGCTCGGTACCTCATTCTTTCGGACATCCATTCCAATATGGAGGCCCTCCAGGCCGTTTTCCGCGCGGTGGAGCGCCGGCGCTACGCCGGCGTGCTGTGCATGGGGGACCTGGTAGGGTACGGCGCCAGCCCCAACGCCGTGGTGGCCCGGTTGAGGCGGATCAAGAACCTTCTGGCGGTTCGGGGCAACCACGACAAGGTCTGCGGCGGCATGGACAGCGGAGGGAACTTCAACTCCTCGGCCCTGGAGGCGGCCCGCTGGACCCACGGACGACTGACGCCGGCAAACCGGGCCTTCCTCACCGCGCTGCCCCAGGGTCCCCTGGAGGCCCTTCCCGGAGTCTGGATCGCCCACGGCTCCTTCCCCGACGAGGACGCCTACCTGTTCTCCGATTTCGACGCCTACCAGTCGTTTCGCGCCGGCGGCTTCTGGCTCTGCTTTTACGGGCACACGCACTTTCCTGCCCTGTACCAGGAGACGCCCGGAGGAGTGGATTACGTCCCCCTGGCCGGCGACTGCGTGGAAGTGGTCCTGGACGCCCAGGCCCGCTATTTGATCAACCCGGGGTCCGTGGGACAGCCGAGGGACCGGAATCCAAAGGCCGCCTTCGCCGAGTTCTACCCTGACACCCGGCGTCTCGTCATCCGGAGAATCCCGTACGACTTCGAGGGCGCCGCGCGCCGGATCCGGCGGGCCGGCCTTCCCGCCAACCTGGCCAATCGCCTCCAGGTGGGGTCATGATCACGGGGATCAACGAGACCCTGACCCACGAAGGCATCGAGTACCACCTCCAGATCGAAGATCTGGACCGGGAGCGCGTCCTGGAAGCCCGAGTCTACGTAGGGGGCCGCATCCTTTTCCAGAAACGACAGGAGTACGCTCCCCTTCTGGAGGAGGCCACCGGTCCCGGAGGCGAGGAGAGGATTCGGGAGGAAATGGAGCGACTGCGGACCCTGGTCTCCGCCGCCGTGTTGCGGGGCCGCATCCGTCCGTAATCGGCGCGCCCACAACCGGACCACGGCCGTTCCCCCAATCTCTTCCGGTGAGGCGGCGCTATCTGCTTTCAGGCCGTGGCCAGGATTCGGCCGATCCGCTCGGTGAGGCGGTCGTACTGGAACGGTTTCGAGATGTAGTCCACGGCCCCGCGCTGGAGGCCGAAGATTTTGTCCTTGAGGTCGGTCCGGACGGAGAAGATGGCCACGGGGATCTCTTTGGTCGCCGAATCCGCCTTGAGGAGCTTGAGCACTTCCCAGCCGTCCATCTTGGGCATGTTGAGGTCGAGCAGAACGAGGTTCGGCTTCAAGGCCCTCGCCACGTGGAGTCCATCTTCACCGCTCAGGGCCTTGGCAACGACGTATCCGGCATCCGAAAGGATGGCATCCACGATGTCCAGAAGGTCCGGGTTGTCGTCGATGACCAGAATCGTCTGCTTCATCCGCTCCCCAGCCACCCAACCCTAAGCTAATGCCGAGGGCCACACCAGTCAAGAAAAGGATACTCTGTTCACGCTCGATCCAGGATTCACCTTTCACTCGGGAGAGCTTCCGCTCAGGGTCCGAATGCCCTCGGTCTCGAAGAACCGCGCGAGTCGTTCCGCGACCCCGCGCGCCAGGTCCGCCATCTCGAACGGGGCATAGACGATACCGAGAATTCTCCGTGAGTCCGAAACAACCTTGGTGGCCTGGGAGTCCTTTACAGGGCTTCCGCACGGGATGTCTCCGGGGAGGCTGGCCGTGAGGAGGAGATCCTGGAGGTCCAGGTCCTGGCCCGACCGATTGAAGATGTACCGCTCCCCCGCCCGTCCCCAACGGACTCCGAAGGATTCCGAGCCGACCCGGTCCACATCCAGCAGGGAGATGGGGAGGAGGCTCTCCAGTGAGGCCAGATTGGCCGCGTCCACCACGTTAGACACGCGCGGGAAGCGGCCTTCCAATGCGGCATGGAGGAGGTATTCGCTGGCCGGCTTTCCCCGCCCCGTGGGCTTGTAGCTCCCGTGGCGGAGCATCTGGCGGACGGCCGCCTTCAGGCAGGTCGTCTTGGGATCCTCCTCCCGGCCGCGCCAGCGCTCGAGGGCCCGCTCGAACTCCGCCTCCCAGGTCCTTCCGCACGGACCCACCCGCACGCCCTCACCGCAGACCCACCCGAGGGCAACCCCTTCGGCTCCGTTTTCCACTCGAACCGGCGCGGTATGCATGGACGCCCCTCCCCGAAAGGAACGGGCGAGGGTTTCCCCTCGCCCGTGTCCGTCTTGTTCCGTTAGAAGTTAGCGGCGCGGCGGACGGCGGTCGCGATCGCGGCGGTCGCGGTCTCCTCCGCGCGGGGGCCGGCCGTCGTCGCGCGGGCGCGGCGGACGGCGCTCCCCTTCGGGGCGCTCCACCCAACCGTCCGGCTTGGGCAGGAGGGCTTTCCGGCTCAACCGGAGCTTTCCCCCGCGCTCGAAATCGAGCAGTTTGACCTCGATCTCGTCGCCCACTTGGAGGTACTCCTCCACCTTCTCCACACGCTTCCAGTCCAGCTCGGAGACGTGCAGGAGCCCGTCCGTGCCGGGCAGGATCTCCACGAAGGCCCCGTACGGCTCGACCCTCCGCACCGTGCCCTTGTAGATTTTGCCCACCTCGGGCTCCTCCATCTGGGCACGGATGAGTTCCAGGGCCTTCTGGGCCATCTCCGGGTTGTTCGAGGCGACGGTCACGGTCCCGTCCTCCTCGATGTTGATGTCCACACCCGTGTTCTCCTGGATGGCGCGGACGTTCTTGCCTCCGGGGCCGATGAGTTCCCCGATCTTGGACTTGGGGATCGTGACGGTGTAGATGCGCGGGGCCAAGGGGGAGATCTCCGGGCGGGGCGCGGGGAGCGTCTGGGCCATGAGTTCAAGCAGATGGAGCCGCCCCCGGTGGGCCTGATCGAGAGCCTGCCTCATGAT
>JBFLVU010000248.1:0-3427 GCA_040758175.1 Acidobacteriota bacterium
TCCACCCCGCCGGCGTCGGGGGAGACCACGGTCAGATCGGGCAGGCCCAGCTTGGCGATGTGCGCGATGAGCACTGGGGCCGCGAAGAGGTGATCCACAGGGACGTTGAAGAACCCCTGGATCTGCGCCGCGTGCACGTCCACGCAGATGAGCCGGTCCATCCCCACGGCCTCGAGGAGGTCCGCCACCATTCGCGAGGTGATGGGGACCCGGGGCTTGTCCTTCCGGTCTTGTCGAGCGTACCCGTAGTAGGGGATCACGGCGTTCACGCGCTGGACGGAGGCGCGCTTCAGGGCGTCCATGATGAGCAGGAGCTCCATCAGGTTGTCGTTCACGGGCTGGCAGGTGGGCTGGATCACGAACACGTCCCGCCCCCTCACGTTCTCCAGGATCTGGCAGTAGTTCTCTCCGTCCGAGAAGTCCGTGAGTTTGATGTTTCCGAGGTGAATGCCGAGGTAATCGGCGATCCGGTCGGCGAGTTTGGGGTTGCCACGACCCGAGAAGACCACGGTCTTGTCGTCCATCGCCTTTCCCTTCTCCCACGTGAGGGTGGCTGGGGAGGGTGGATTCGAACCACCGCATGCCGGTTCCAAAGACCGGTGCCTTACCGCTTGGCGACTCCCCAAACCGGTCGGAGCCTACCCCAAGGCCAGGGTACCCATATTCTTCCCCGGAGGCAACGCGCGGGCCGAAGCCAACGGCAAGAGGGGGCGCTTTGGAGCCCGCCCCCATGTACCAGGAGGGAACGGTCCCATCCCCGGTGAGGGCCGTTGCCCCCGGGGGCCGGCGACGCGACGCCTTGCATCCGTGGCCGTGGCGCTGGCAACGCGACCCACTAGGGGTTTCTCAGCCGCCTGCCAGGACGAAAAAAAGGGGCCCGGCGGGCCCCTCTCTCCTCCCCCTCGAAGGATGCCTCAGTGGGTTTCCGAGGCCACGGCCGGATCCGCCTCCGGGAAGGAGGCCTCCTCGGCCGCGTGGGCGGACATGGCGGGCTTGTTACCCGCGGATTCCTTGTAGGCCGCGATCACCGCGTCCTCCATCATCTTCCGCGTCTCGCTGTTCAGCGGGTGGGCGATGTCCTTGAAGGTCCCGTCCTTTCGCTTCTTGCTCGGCATGGACAGGAACAGGCCGCTGTTGCCCTCGATGATCTTGATGTCGCTGACGATGAAGCTCTGGTCGAAAATGATGGAGACGAACGCCTTGAGCTTGGGCTCGTCCACTGGGAAGATCCGGATGTCGGTGATCTTCATCTCAGACTCTCCTTCTCCTGGCTCGGAATCGTCAACTCCCAGTAGTCCTTCCGCGTAAGCGTGTGCGTGAGTATCCCTCTGCTGCCCTGGTGCGACATCCTCCTTACGGATTCCTGCGCCTGCTCTCGGCTGGAGAAGAGCCCCAGCCATGCCGAACCTGACCCCGCGAGCAACAGCCTTCCCTCCCCGCCCTTTTCCAGAGCGCGGCGGAGCGCCGCGGCGTCCCCTTCCGGCTGCCCGCTCACCTCCTCGAAGTGGTTGAACAGAAGCCCCTCTCCCACCTTCCCGTCGACGATGCCCTGAACAATCTCTTGTATTGTATGTACCCTGTTTGTCCGTGTCAACCGGCTGTCGATCCGCTCATAGGCCCTCGCGGTGGGCATCCCGCGGGGGGAGAGGGCGATCACGACCTCCAGGCGCGGTGCGTCCGGAAGGGGGTAGACCTCCTCCCCCCGGCCCACGCCCAGCGCCGTCCCTCCGTAAAGGAAGAAGGGCACGTCGCTGCCGAGGCCCGCCGCCAGAGGCAATAGGTCCGCGGGCCGGCAGGGCAGCCTCCACAGCCGGGCCAGTGCCAGGAGGGCCGCGGCCGCATCGGCGCTCCCGCCGCCCAGCCCGGCCTGGGCCGGGATCCGCTTGAGGAGTCGGAGCCGCGCGCCCTTCCGGCAGGAGTAGGCCGCCTGAAGCGACCGGGCGGCCCTCACCACGAGATTCTCCTCCCCGGAGGGAAGGGACGGATCGCTGCACTCCAGGGCGAGGCCCGAGGGCGCTGGAAAGACGTCGAGGATGTCGGACAGCGCCAGAGACTGGATCACCGTCCGCATTTCGTGGAATCCGTCCGGGCGCCTTCCCAACACCTCGAGCCCCAGGTTGAATTTGGCGCAGGCGTGGACCCGAAGCGGGCTCACGGCGCCAATCCCCAGAGCAGTTCGACGGGATCGGATGGGACCCTCAGCAGTTCGCCGGGCGGCGAGAGGACCGCCGGGTCGAAGGGGGCGGCCGAAAGCCCTTCCACCCGAAACGTCAGTTCGGCCCCCCCTCGCGCACGGAGCACCGATTCCCCGGGCCCCTCCACCGGGTCCCGGAGGACGGCCTTCACCCTCCCCGCCCGGCCGCTCCAGGCGGCCTCGGCCCTGCCGTCCCGGCGACGGAGCCGGGCTCCGGCGGGGGGACGCCCGGTCACGGCCGCCCAGAGGTCCGAGGGGGACCAGGGCAGGGTGTCGGAGGAGCCGCGCCAGAATCCGTACCGGCCGGTGACCGGGTCCACCACCGTGGCCTGGCTGGGACCCAGGAAGAGGAGCAGACGGGTGGTCCCGAAGGGATCGCGAACTTCCACGCGCGCCCCCGAAGAGGGATCCAGCGCGAAGGCGCAGGGGGCCGTGAATCCCCGGCTTCCCCGGCTGAGGACGATCCTCCCCCGTCCCGACCAGGAGGTCCCCGCCGCGGGCCAGTCCTGCGGGGCGCGCCTCGCCGAACAGCCGAAAAGAGGGACGAGGAGGGAGATTGCGAGGGCGCTACTCCACCCACGCAAAACTGAGCTCCTTGTTGAGCCGTGTCATGCGGATGTTCAGGGTGAGACGCTGGCCCGCCCCGAAGGTTCGAGATTCGGCGTGGGATTCCGATACGTTCTGGATGTCGGTCCGGATCTCGAAGGATACCTCGTGTGGTCCCGGAGGCACCGCGAAGGTCCCCGTGTAGGTCTCGTCTTTCAACGTGAACTTTCGCTGGATGTCCCTCGCCACCACATCCTTCCCATCCACTTTGATCCTGAATCCGCCCTTGAGGATCTTGCTGCTGAAGGTGTAGGCGACCTGGGCGGGCTCTGCGGGTTTGACGGCGGGACGGGGCGCCTGTTCGGCCGGCCGGACGGGGGGGAGCGGTTCGGTCTTCGGCTCCGCTTTCGGAGGGGAAGATCGCCTGGGCCGGGTAGGCTGGACAGGCGGCGCCGTCGACGGCTCCGTGGCCGCAGAGCCCGGGGACGCGGACGAGGGCGCCGGATCGGGGATCGCCGGGGCGTTCGAGGCGGTGGCCTCGCCTCCTGCGCCTGCCTCCTCTTCCTGTGGCGGGGCCTGCCCGCCCGATCGGGCCTTGGACCAGAGGGCCGCCGCGCCGAGAACGACGGCCCCCAGGACGACGAGGCCCAGAACGGCCCCGCCCACGGTCACGGCCAGGGGAAGACG
>JBFLVU010000249.1:0-3408 GCA_040758175.1 Acidobacteriota bacterium
TACGCCTGGCCGGGAAACGTGCGGGAGCTCGAGAATTGCATGGAGAGGGCCATGGCCCTGTGCGACGGGGACCAGATCGACCTCCGCCACCTGCCCGACCCTCTCCTCGGGGCCCGCCCCCTGCCCGATCTCGCCGGGGTCCAGATTCCCGACGAGGGATTCTCGCTGACGGATACCCTGGAGGGGATCCGTGCGGCGTACCTGCAGCGGGCCCTGGAACTCGAGGGCGGGATCATGACGCGGGCCGCCGCCCGCCTCGGGATCACCTTCCGGTCCATGAGGTACTTCGTGAAGAAGTACGGATTGCAGGCCAGGGAGGCGTGAGGAGGGGATTTCGAATTTGGGATTTGGGATTTGGCAACGCGGAGCTGGAATTCCGGACAGGGACATCGAAGGGAGCTGCGGACGGATGAAGAGCGAGACGGCGCCCGAACCGGAGTTGAGCCTCCTGATCCCCCTCTTTAACGAGGAGGGAAACCTGGAGCCCCTCCTCGACCGCATCGAATCGGTCATGGAGGGCCTTCACAAGACCTACGAGGTGGTGCTGGTGGACGACGGATCCACGGACGCCACGCCCAGGCTCCTGGAAAAGGCCGCACGAGAGAGGAAGGGGCTTCGGGTCGTCTTCTTCCGGCGAAACTCGGGGCAGACGGCGGCCCTGGCGGCGGCCATCGAGCACGCGCGCGCCGCCACCCTCATCCCCCTGGACGGGGACCTCCAGAACGATCCGGGCGACATCCCCCGGCTCCTCGCCAAGCTGGACGAGGGGTACGACGTGGCCAGCGGCTGGCGGCGCCACCGCAAGGACCCCTTCGTCACGCGCATCCTTCCGTCCAAGCTGGCCAACCGGATCATCTCCCTCATCTCGGGCGTCCACCTCCACGACTACGGATGCACGCTCAAGGCCTACCGGAGAGAGGTCCTCCAACCCACCCACCTCATCGGCGAGATGCACCGCTTCATTCCCGTCCTGGCCTCCTGGCAGGGAGCCAGGGTGGCCGAAGTGGAGGTGGCCCACCATCCCAGGGCCACGGGAAAGAGCAAGTACGGTCTGGGCCGCACCTTAAAGGTCATCCTCGACCTCATGACCATCAAGTTCATGGGCTCCTTCCTCACCAAGCCCATCTACGCCTTCGGGGGTACGGGCTTCGGGCTCCTTTTCCTGTCGGGCCTCCTCTTCCTCTTCACCCTCTGGGAAAAGATCGCCGCCGACGTGTGGGTCCACCGGAACCCGGTCTTCCTCATCGCCATCTTCTCCGCCCTCGTGGGCCTGCAACTCGTCATGATGGGTCTTCTGGGGGAACTTCTCATCCGCATTTACTTCGCCAGCCTGAAGAGCACCCCCTACGTGATCTCCCGGGTGCTGGAGTCTCCATGTGCGGAATCGCCGGGTTCCTCGGACCGGGGCGCGCCGACCGCGACGTCCTGAAGTCCATGGCGGAGACCCTGGCCCACCGGGGGCCCGACGGGGAGGGGTACCTCCTCGAGGGCGGAGTGGGATTGGGCCACCGCCGGCTGGCCATCCTGGACCTCGAGACGGGCGCCCAGCCCCTTTACAACGAGGACCGCTCGGTGGCCGTCGTTTACAACGGCGAGATTTACAACTACTTGGCCCTGCGGGAGGAACTCGAGGCACGGGGCCACCGCTTCTCCACCCGATCGGACACGGAGGTCCTCGTCCATCTCTATGAGGAAGAGGGACCCCGCTTCGCCTCGCGCCTGAACGGGATCTTCGCCTTCGCGCTTTACGACCGCGCCAAGGGCGGGCTCCTGCTCTGTCGCGACCCCCTGGGCGTCAAGCCCCTGTACTACGCCCCCACGGCGGGCGGGCTCCTCTTCGGATCCGAAGTGAAGGCCCTGGAGGCCCACCCCGCGTGCCCGAGTGGCTTGGACATGGACGCCCTCGGGCTTTACCTGACCCTGGAGTACGTGCCGGCCCCCCTTTCCATCCTCCGCGGGGTCCGAAAGCTTCTCCCCGGCTGGCTCCTCTGGGCGGACGCATGGGGCGTCCGAACCGAACCTTACTGGGAATGGAGGATCCCCCAGGCTCCGCCCTCCTTCGACGAGGCCGTCGCCCGCGTGCGGGAGGCCGTCCTGCGGAGCGTGAAAGGCCAGCTCATCTCCGACGTCCCGCTGGGCGTCTTTCTCAGCGGCGGGGTGGACTCCAGCCTCGTGACGGCCGCCATGGCGGCCGCCGGGGGGCGCGTCGAGTCCTTTTCCATCGGCTTTGAGGACCCCTCCTTCGACGAGAGCGCCCACGCGCGGCGCGTGGCCGGACACCTCGGCTGTTCGCACCACGAGCACCTCTTCTCGGAGAGGGAGCTCCTCGACGAGGTCCCCCGCGTCCTCGGCCGCCAGGACGAGCCCTTCGCCGACCCCTCCCTCTTTCCCACCGCCCTCCTGTCGCGCTTCGCCCGCGAGCGCGTGACGGTGGCCCTGGGCGGCGACGGGGGGGACGAGCTTTTCGCCGGATACCCCACCTACTGGGTCCACCGGCGCCACCGCGCGTACCTGTCCGCCCCCCGGTTTCTCCGGACGGCGGCCCTGGGCGCCGCGGACCGGCTCCTTCCGGTCTCCCACGCCAATCTCACGTTCGCCTACAAACTCAGGAAGTTCCGCGACGGGGCGGAACATCCCATGCCCCTGAGGCACCACCTCTGGATGGGAGCCTGGACCCCGGATGGCCTGGAGCGCCTGTTCGGTGCACCCGTCGTGCACTCGAAGGAGGCGTGGTCCTGGATCCCCTCCCCGCCCGCCGCCGACCCATCGACGTCGGCCCAGTGGTTGGACCTCCACACGTACCTCCTGGAGGACATCCTCGCCAAGGTGGACCGGGCGAGCATGCTGGCCTCCCTCGAGGCCCGCGTCCCCCTCCTGGACCCCCATGTGGTCCGTTTGGCCTTCTCCCTCCCCCCCGCCTGGAAACTGAAAGGCACGCGAGGGAAGGTGGCCCTCCGGGCCGCCTTTGAGAGGGACCTCCCCCCCGGCCATTTCGACCGCCCCAAGAAGGGATTCGGCATCCCGCTGGCGAGATGGCTCACGGGCCCGCTTCGACCGCTGGCGGAGGATCTTCTCTCGGAGAGCGTCCTGGGTTCCGCGCCCTTCCTCGTCCCCGCCGAGGCCAGGCGGCTGTGGACGGAGCATCTCGACCGGCGGGCGGACCACCGCAAGCCCCTCTGGACCCTCCTGTGCTTCCTCCATTGGTGGAACGGCCGCGGGAGGCCCCTGTGACGGCCGGCGGGAGGCCCAACGGGGGAGTCAGCCCGGCCGGCGTGCGACTGGGGCGAACCCTCGTGCCGGGAGCCTCCCTCCTTTTCGGCCTTCTTCTCGGATGGGTCTTTTTCTCCCGCTTCACCCCCCTCGGGCCCCTCCTCCTCCGGCACGGGGCCGCCCTGCTGGGCGCGGCGG
>JBFLVU010000250.1:0-3383 GCA_040758175.1 Acidobacteriota bacterium
AGGAACGGAGGCTGAGAGTGCGCAACGCGCTTCGCGCTTTCCTCTATTTGCTGGTACTTGGGGTCTGGTCAGATTCTCCGTGCAGCCTCAGGTTTTGCAATGACTACCCGCCCGAAGAATGCGCTTCCGTTCGGGATGCGGCGGCAGGCGTACCGTGGACCGTAGAACACACTGCGAAGTTGCAGGAGATCTTCTCTTCGGTGGACAAGGTTCAGCAGTTTCTCTGCACCTTCGTATACCCCTACGATGAAGATGCCCCGTCTTCCAGCGTCGTGTCGCAGGCATACACGGGTCTGGCATTTCGAGACGAGGAGGGGGCCACCTATCCGGAGTTCGACATCCATCTGTACCAGGAGTACGGGTTCCTGGACCTCCATGGAGACGGCAAGGTCGAGCTGCTTTGCGTTGCAGAAAACGGGAAAGCCGAGTTCATCGTCATGGTCGATCAAGTGGGTGGCTTGTTTCACCAGCACAGGATCGTCAATCAAGGAGAATACCCGACCCTCGCCAGTCGGCTATATCGTCCAGAGGGAACCGAGGCTTATTGCATCCGGGCCGACGAAATCCTGGAGTGGCCTGCGGGTTGGGCTTTTGCGGACGGATTGCCCAGGATCCCGCACGTGTACGAATGGAACGGGCAGGACTGGGTCCTGGCGGACACGAAGCACAAGGACTACTACGCCAAGGTAGTCTTGCCGCCCCTGGAGGCGAAGCTGGCCCAGGGGCCCTGCCCGGACGGGGACGCGGCCCTCCAGGCCAAGTGCCGCCACTCCCTGGAGAAGGAAATCGCCGCCGTGAAGGCCATCCTCGCCGCTCCGTAGGCGGGTTACAGCGAGACCTTCGGTCGATTCCCGCTACCCCTTCCGGGCGGGTTCCGGGACGGGGGGCAAGCCTGGGACGGGGGAAGGGACCGTTCGGCGGAAGGGCTGGACGCGGGCGTACCCGGCGCACCGCCAGAGCCACTCCGCGGGTCCGAAGCGGTACCGCCTCAGCCACCAGGCGCTTCCCGCCACCTGGATCGCGAAGAAGGCGGCGGAGATTCCCAGGCCCGCGGCGGAGCCCACCTTGCCGTACAGGCCGAGGCCCCAGCCGCAGAACACGGCCGTCATGACCAGGCTTTGGAGCAAGTAGTTCGTGAGAGCCATGCGGCCCGCCGAGGCGACGGCGCCGAGGAGGCTCGGGGCCCGCGCGCTTTGCCAGAGCAGGAGAAGCAGGGCGCCGAATCCCAGGCCGAGCAGGGGCATGTGGTAGATCTGCGAGAGGCTCAGGGGCACGGCCAGAACTTTGGCCCAGGGGCCGTGGCTCCGCGCGAATTCCGCGAGGGGACGGATGAAGAGATGGACGCCTCCGGTGGCCAGCCCCAGACCTGTGAGCCAGAGGGCTGCGCGGCGGATTCTGGGCAGGTTCGCCGCGGGGTTCTGGAGGATGCCCGACCGCCAGACGGCGAGGCCAACGAGGAAGTTCAGAAAGATGACCACAAGCCCTCCGGCCATCATGCCCAGGTGATCCACGTAGTCCTGCAGGCGGAACACCAGGATGTCCCACCAGTCCGTCTGGGCGTACCCATCGAGGAGGGTCTGCGCCATGGCCGCCGCGTCGGCTAGGGCTTGGGCGCGTCTCGCGTCGTTTTGCGGGGAAGAGAGGCGGACGAAGCCGAAAACCATGCCGGCCACCCCGGCGAGCCCCAAGAGGGTCCCCAGCCAGATGTGAAGAGTGCGCGTCTTTCGCTTGAGAAAGGCGAAGAGCGGGATGGCCACGAGGGCGTACCAGGTGAGGATGTCGCCCATCCAAATCAGCACGATGTGGGCCGCACCGATGGCGAAGAGCGCTCCGATCCTCCTCCACGCGAATCCCCAGAAAGGCCCCCCGCGCGAGAGCTTCCGTTCCAGTTGGATGGCCAGGCCCACGGCGAAGAGCATGGAAAAGAGCGTCATGGCCTTGCCCTCCACGAGGAGGGACAGGAGGTCGTCCACGCAGTCGTTGAGGAAACCGGGCTGGGCATGGCCGGTCCCGACGAAGAGCTCGTAAGGGCCTCGGAAGAAGTACTGGAGGTTCATGGCCAGGACGCCGAAGAGGGCCGCGCCCCGAATGAAGTCGACGTGGACCAGGCGCTCCTCCGGCTGGGCGGGGGCGAACTCTCCCGCCTCGGGATCCGGAAGGGGCGCACCTTGAAGGGGCGCCGCCTCCGGGTTGATCTCAGGGTTTTTCATGAAGGTCCCTCTTCCCTCGGTGCTCCGCTCAGGCCAATCGCTGAAGTCTACGTCGGGCCGCGGCGTTTGGTTTACTGGTTCAGATGAGGCGGGCCGGCCTGCGCGGCTTCCCGTTCCCCCCCTCCCGCGCTATCCTGGGTCGGGAGGCGCCGTGGGCCTGAGGATCCTCGACCGGTACATCCTTCGGGAGATGGCGGGGCCCTTCGCCATCGGGCTCGTGGTGTACTCCTTCTTCTTCCTCATCAACCTCCTCTTCCAACTGGCGGGCCTCGTCATCCAGCAGGGCCTCTCGGCCTCGGCGAGCGGGGTCCTCTTCCTGCTGAGCCTGCCCAATCTCCTCTCCTACACGATCCCCGTGGCGCTCCTGGTGGGCACCATCATCGCGTACGGCCGCTTGTCAGCGGACAGCGAGATCGTGGCCATGCGCGCCGGGGGCCTGCGGGGGGCCGCCTTTCTTCGGGCTCCCCTCCTGTTCGGGACGGCCCTCTTCGCGATCCTTCTGGCCTTCAACCTGTGGCTCATCCCCGCCTGCCGGGCGCAGTCGGACCGGATCCAGGCGGAGTCGGCCCAGGCCCTGAACCTCGTCCGCCTCCTCAAGCCCGGGGCCTTCTTCGACCGGGTGCCCGGCGTGCTCCTCTACGCGAGGTCGGCGGACGTGGGCGCGGGCCGGTACGAAGGGGTCTTCGTCTTCAACCGGACGGGTCCCTCGGTGGACATCCTCACCCTCGCGGATTACGGACGGGTGGTGCGCTCCCCCGAATCGGGAACCCTCACGTTCCTCCTGGAGAAGGGGGAGACGATCCAATTCAACCGGAAGACGCCGGGCAAGGTCCAGGTGGCGACCTTCGAGGAGCAGGCCCTCACGGTTCAGACCCCCCCCGACACGGCAAAGAGCCAGCGCAAGAGCCTGACGGAGCTGTCCACGCGCGAACTCCTGGGCCGCTTGCGCCTCCCCCAGGGCAACGCGGGGATCGAAGAGGCGGAGCGGATTCGCAACGGCCTCTCCTACGAACTTCACCGGCGCCTGGCCACCGCCTTCGCCGCCCTCATCTTCGTCCTGGTGGGCGTGCCCCTGGGCATGGTGAACCTGCGGGGCGGCAAGGGCGCCGGGTTCAGCCTCTCCCTCATCGTCCTCCTGGTCTATTGGATCCTCCTCTCCGCCCTGGCGGACCT
>JBFLVU010000251.1:0-3315 GCA_040758175.1 Acidobacteriota bacterium
TTCCGCGCTCCGTGTGACCGCCCGTTCCACCGTGCCGAAGGCCGTCACCAGGCGCACGGGCGGAGGGGGAAGGACCTCGGCGCCCGCAGGAAGCGCGTAGGTGACGTCGTAGGTCTGGTGCCATCCGTGGTCGAGCTGGAGGGGCAGGGAGCGGCGCTCCAGGGTGGCCAGCCGGGAGGAGAGGTCCAGCCGCCCCATCCAGAGGGGCAGGCTCACGATTCCCTCGCCGTCCGGCCGCGCGGCCTGGCCGAACCGCCCGGCCATTCGAATCCGAACCGGAGAGGCGAGGCTCCGCATGTCGCCGGATTCGGCCGAAGTCAGCCGGGACCCCGGAAAGGTCCCCGAGAGGTCCCGCTCCAGCACTTCACGGAGGGTCCCGGGATCGTCGTAGCGGCTGCGGATCCAAGCGCATTCCTGGCCCCGGATTTCGACCTCGACGCTCCCCACGGCGTCGGCCGAGGCCGGATCCACCTCCAGCCGGTAGACGGCCCGGTAGGTGTTGGCTTCCGGGCCGGCGACGGGCGTGCGGAGGGAGCGGGTACGCCCGTCGGGCCACACGATTTGCACGCGCACTCCCTGGTCCATGTCGGGGAGTTCGTCCATGGCCGAGTACTCGGCCGTCCCGTCCAGAAAGAGGTCCAGCTCGGGAACGTAGCAGATGGCGTGGTTGAACACCGCCAAGGAGGCCGGCTTCTCCGCGATCTCCCCGTTGTCGCGCGTCCTCACGAGCACCATGGCCGCGTCGAAGCCGGCCTGCCGGAGCAGGACCGCCATGAGGAGGGCCTTGTCCTTGCAGTCTCCGAAGCGGCGCGCGTACACCTGGCGCACCTTGTAGGGCAGATAGCCGTGGACTCCGAACTCCAGCCCCACGTACCGCGTCTGCTGGACCACCCAACGGTGGATGGCGCGGACCTTGGCCGCATCGGAATCCTGACCCGCCACGAGTTCCGCCGCCTTGGCTCGCATCTCCGCGTCGGGCTCCCACTGATCCTGGGTGAAGCGCGCGTACCAGACCCCCATGGCGTCTCGGTCTTCGAAGGTGGACACGTGAAGATAGGAGGCCGTTTCCGTGAACCCAGGCGACCCCGGTTCCCGCTCCAGGGGAGGCAGGTCGCGGGCGTTCCAGCGGTAGACCTTCTCCTCCCTCCCCGTCACCACCACGGGCGACACGTTCAAGCGCTCCTGGTGCAGGAAGAGAGGGAAACCGGCCGGAAGGAGCAGGGTGTATTGCTTGCTGAGCTGGGGGAGAGAGTCCCCGAAGGGAACGAAATCCCCGAAATACTGGCCGAACTCGTTGCCCTGACCGACGTCGGAGATCCGGTACTCCATCCAAAGGAGGTCGCCGGGCTGGATGGAGGGGAAGGTCATGACGAGGTTGCGGTTGCGGTAGTAGAGCCGCACTTGTGGATCGGAGAGGGCGTCCGTCACCATCACCTCGGAGTGGACGCGCGTTCCGTCGGCCTTTTGGATGGATGCCTCCAAAACCTGAACTTCCTCCCGGTCCGGATCGAACGTGACGGACACGGATTGGAAGCGCTCCGCGGCGGACGCATCCAGGATGCTGACCACGCGCTGTACGTACCGGGAAGCCAGCCCCGTGGGCTGGACCTGCACGACTTCTGAGTCGAGGAGCACGGCCGCCGGCTGGCCCGCGAAAGGCCCCAGGTCCCTGGGAAGCTCCTCCGGGGACACCCGGTAGGGGGCCCAGAACTCTTCTTCGCGGGGGCTCATAAAGGCCACCTTGCGCTTGAGAGCCTCGTCCTGCGGCATGAGGATGAGGGCCTGCCGATAGGCCGAGAGGGCCCCTTCCCGGTCTCCCAGGGTCTCCAGCGCGTCCCCCATGAGGTCCTGGGCCCGCGACCAGTCCGGACACCACCCCAAGAGCCGGTCCAAAAGGGCTTTGGCTTCGATCGGGCGGTTCAAGTCCAGGAGCTTGGCGGCGTACGCGGCGGGGAGCTCCCGGTCGAGGGGATGGAGGACCATGGCCCGCTCGAACAGGCGGCGCCCCTCCTCCACCCGGCCGCGGTCCATGGCCCGCTCCGCTTCCGAAGCCCAGGCGCCGGGGTCGTCCTGCCGCGCCCTCAGGATCAGGTCCGACAGGGCCTCCGCCTCGGACTGGGGCCCGAGAGCCCGGAAGGCGGCGAGTGCGGCGATCCGCACGTCGGGACAGCTCGGATGGTCCTTCAGCAGCCGGCGGAGCCTGTCCGCCGCCGCTCCGTCCGACGCGAACTGCAGGAGAACCCGGCACTCGGCGGCCTTGAGGGAAGGACTGGCCGGATCGGCGCTTCGCGCCCTCCTCAGGAGTTCCAGGGCGGGGAAGGGCATGTTCCGGTCCAGGTAATGTTCGGCCAGGCCCGCAAGAAGGACGGGGTGGTCAGGATTGGACTCCAGTCCCCTCTCCAGGGCGGCGCGCCGCGTGTTGTGGTCCTCCTCCGCGTCCGCAAGGGCCATCCACGCCAGAGGATCCCTCGGGCGGGCTTCGGCGGCCTTACTCAGGTACTCGAGATGGCGGGGGTCAGCGCGGTCGTGCCATCGGAGCCGATGAAGGTAGTAGCCGTAGTATCCTTGGGCTTCCGGGTCCCCCGCGTCGGCCTTCTTCTTGAGGATGGCCTCC
The DNA here is from genome assembly GCA_040758175.1 of Acidobacteriota bacterium. GTDB lineage: Bacteria > Acidobacteriota > UBA4820 > UBA4820 > DSQY01 > JBFLVU01. Next base: position 2,615 of record JBFLVU010000251.1, read on the forward strand.
GGGTCGCGGAAGGCCAACCCCGCGGCCGGACCGCCGTCCTTTGCCAGGATGGCCTCGCGCTTCTCTTTGACCCGGCGCGGATCTCCTTCGGCTTCCCATCCGCCGAGAGGATTCCCTTCGGGATCCGTGAGGCGAAGGGTGAAATTCCACCCGGACTCCTGGTTGCAGAGCTTCACGAGGAGGACGTTCCATCCCCTCCTCAGGGTGCAACCGTACGCGTACTGGTCGAAGGCGCGGCCCGAGTATGTCCGGCGGGAGCCGACGAGTTCCCCGTCCACCCAAACCTTGTGCGCCTCGTTGTAGCCGCCGCGGATCACGCACGGGGTGTCGGAGGCTACCCGCACGAAGGAGAGCGCGTAGCCCGTTACCTTCTCCCCGGGATCGAGAACCTGGTCCAGGGGGATCACCCCCCCCGGGGCCGGCACGGGAAGGGCCCTCCAGGAGATGGGGTGAACCTTTCCCATGTAGGTGACCTCCATCTGGAGGTCGGTCTCGGGAGGATAGGCGGCGTCGAAGCCCGATTTTGCGTCGTCCTCGAAGGGGCCCAAGAGGCTCCAGGAGCGCACGAAGGCGAGGGAGGCGTCCAGCGTCTCCGCCTCCCCGAAGTCCCCGCGGGCCCTCAAGATGGCCGAGAGGACCGAGGTGGCGTGGGCCTTAACCTCCGGCGCCGAGTCCGGGGCCGCCAGCAGGGCCCGCAGACC
>JBFLVU010000252.1:0-3308 GCA_040758175.1 Acidobacteriota bacterium
GGAAAACTAGTCGACGAGTAGAAACGACGCTTCGGGGGCGCGGGGCCTTTGCTCCGCGCCCCTTTTCTTGGTCCAGGGCGCACCGCGGGTTTGATTCGATCCCGCGCTTTCGGTAGACTGACAGCAACCTCACAAGCTGAGGTCCGAATGCGGGGAAAGGAGGGAATTCAGGATGAAGCGCAACTTCATGTGGGTGCTGGTCCTCGTGGCACTTGCCGCTGTTCCCCTATGGGCGGCGGGAGACGACGGCAAGCCGGAGATCAAGACGGAGGTGGTCTATCCATGCACCGTAACGCTTTCGCCCCCCTTCCGGGATTTGCCGGTAAACACCGACAAGGTCACGGTGGGCCTGGACCGGGAGATCCCCAACCCCACCATCCCGAGGGTCGAGGCCGCCGGCAGGCCGGAGTCGAGCCCGTCGGGCGACGGCGCGCTCCAGAGCCACCCAGGCCTCCTGGCCATGCCGGGGACGGTTGCCGAATTCGCGGGCATAAGCAACCTGGCCGGAGTGGCTCCCCCCGACACGCAGGGAGACATCGGGCCCAGCCACTACGTCCAATGGGTCAACCTGCATCTGGCGGCCTGGTCCATCAACCGCTCCACGACCCCCTTCGGCGCCACCCTGGTTCTTGGGCCCATCACGGGCACCACAATCTGGTCGAGCCTGGGCGGGCCCTGCGCGGCGAACAACGACGGCGACCCCATCGTCCTGTGGGACCGCTTCCGGAACCGGTGGGTCATCAGCCAATTCAACCTGCCTGATCCTTATTACCAGGCCATCGCGGTTTCCCAAACAGCGGATCCGACGGGATCCTGGTACCTGTACTGCTTCCAGTACGACGCCACCAATATGAACGACTATCCGAAGTTCGGCATCTGGCCCGATGGCTACTACATGACCGTGAACCAGTTTGCCAACATGTCCTCCTGGGCGGGCGCGGGGCTGTGCGTGTTCGAAGCCGACAAGATGATCAACGGCGACCCCACGGCCAGGATGCTCAAAGTGGACCTGGGCGCCATCAACTCCAATTACGGGTCCATCCTTCCGGCCCACTTTGAAGGCATGGCCAACCCGCCGGCCGCTTCCCCCTGCTATTTCCTGGAAGTGGACGACGGCGCATGGATCCCCGGCTATCCAAACGACGCCCTCCGGTTGTGGGAGGGCCACGTCAATTGGGTGGCGGGCACCTTCACGGTGGGCGTCGCGGGGGAACCGAACCAGATTCTCGATACGGCCGCCTTTGACCCCCTCTGCGTCGGTAACCGCAACTGCATCCCCCAGCCCGGCACCACCCAGCGCCTCGATTCCTTGGGCGACCGGCTGATGTACCGCCTTCAGTACCGGAACTTCGGCTCCTACGAAGCCATGGTCGTGAACCATTCGGTGGACGTGGGGTCGGGCCGTTCGGGTGTACGGTGGTACGAGCTCCGCAAGTCGGGAACCGGCCCTTGGTCCATCTTCCAGCAGGGAACCTACGCCCCCACGGACGGCCTCAGCCGATGGATGGGGAGCGCAGCCCAGGACCACATGGGCAACCTGGCGGTGGGTTACAGCGTCTCCGACGCCTCCTCCATGTATCCCTCCATTTACTACGCGGGGCGGTTGGCCTCGGACCCGGCCGGCGACCTGACCCAGGGTGAAGCGCTGATGTACCTGGGCGCCGCCTCCCAGACGGGCGTGAACCGTTGGGGCGACTACTCCACCATGAGCATCGACCCCGATGACGACTGCACCTTCTGGTACACCACGGAGTACTCGACGGGCAGCTGGAACTGGGCCACGCGGATCGGGGCCTTCAAGTACGGGACCTGCTCGGTGGGACCCACGGGGACCCTGGCCGGCACGGTGACCGATTCGGCCACCACGCTGCCGCTCTCCGGCGCCACGGTGACGGCCACGAACGGGACGATTACGGTGAACACGAACACGGCGGCCGACGGCACCTATTCCATGACCCTGCCGGTCACCCCGCCGAACTACGACGTCGCGGCATCTCTCTACGGATACGTGCCGGGCGCCGCTTCCGGCCTTTCCATCGCCGACGGGATGACCACGACCCAGGATTTCGCCCTGGCCCCGGCGCCCAGCCACGTGGTGTCGGGCACCGTCACGGATGCGGCGACGGGGTGGCCCCTCTACGCCTCCCTGGCCGTTGCGGGTCCGGGCTACCCGGGCGCCACCGTCTGGAACGACCCCGTCACGGGCTTCTACTCCATCACGCTCGCCGACGGCATCCCGTACGATTTCACGGTCACCTCCTACATCGCGGGCTACGAGGTCGGCGCGGCCACGGTCACTCCACTCGGCGCCGACGTGACCCAGGACTTCGCCCTCTCCGCGAACGTCGCCTCGTGCATCGCCCCCGGCTACACCCTCGGGGGAGGGGTCTTCGAGTCCTTTGACACCACGGCGCTTCCCGCCGGCTGGACGGTCACCAACAACGGCGGCGCCTGCACCTGGGTCTTCAACAACCCGGGCGGCCGTTCGAACCTCACGGGCGGATCGGGGAATTTCGCTGTGGCCGACTCGGACGAATGCGGTTCGGGCACCACGATGAACACGGAGCTTCGCACTCCCGTCATAGACTTCACCGGGGTCGCCTCGGTCCCCATGACCTTCCGGTCGGATTACAACAACCTGTCTTCGAGCGAGTCCGCCGACGTGGACGTGAGCGTCAACGGGGCGGCGGGACCCTGGACCAACGTCTGGCACCGCAATGTGGATGCCCGTGGGCCCATGCTGGTGACCCTGGACCTTTCAGCCATCGCCGGCAACCAGGCCAACGTCATGGTCCGCTTCCACTACGTGGCCCCTGGTTGGGACTGGTGGTGGGAAGTGGATGACGTGGCCATCGGCGCTCCCACCTGCACGGCTCCCGCGGCGGGCGGTCTCATCGTGGGCAACGTGTACGACGCCAACACGAATCTCCCGCTCAACGGCGCCGCCGTGGACAACGCGACCACCGGCGGGAGCGCCACCGCCGCCGCCACGCCCGACCCAGTCGCGGACGATGGCTTCTACTACCTGTACGGCGCGGAACCCACCAGCGACTTGACGGCGAGCTTCGCCGGCTACGGCCCCGACTCGGCAACGGTGACCGTCCCGCACCTGGGGTCCATTCGCCAAGACTTCCACCTTGCCACGGGACGCCTGGAGGCCACCCCGTCGCCCATCGAGGTGACGGTTAGCCCGTCGGCTCCCACGACCACCGCGACCCTGACCCTGAGCGAGACCGGCGGCGCGGACGTCGCCTTCGACATCCGCGAAAGGGACGGCCCCCTCGTGGCTCCCGAGGGCCGCGCGTCCC
>JBFLVU010000253.1:0-3278 GCA_040758175.1 Acidobacteriota bacterium
CGGCCCACGCTCAGGCGCGGTTCTTTAGGGACGACTTCACCTCGACAGAGCATCTCCTCGCGGCCGGGCTGGAGGCCCAAGACACGGAGGCGGGGCGCGCCCTGGCGGCATCCAACGTCACCCGCGAGCGACTCCTGGCCGCGCTCCAGGAGATCCGGGGCGCCCAGCGCATCTCTGATCCCAATCCGGAGGGGAAATACCAGGCGCTCAAGCAGTACGGAAGGGACCTCACGGAACTGGCGCGTCTTCGCCGTCTCGATCCGGTCATCGGACGCGATGAGGAAATAAGGCGCTTGACCCAGGTCCTTGCCCGCCGGACGAAGAACAACCCCGTGCTCGTGGGGGACCCGGGCGTAGGCAAGACGGCCATCGTGGAGGGTCTCGCCCTGAGGGTTTCCGACGGGGACGTGCCCGAATCCCTGAAAGACAAGCGTCTCGTTCAACTCGACCTGGCGTCCCTGATCGCCGGGACGAAATTCCGCGGCGAGTTTGAGGACCGGCTGAAGGCCGTGGTCAAGGAAATCATTGCCGCCGAGGGCGGGATCATCCTCTTCATCGACGAACTGCACACTCTCGTGGGGGCGGGTGCCGCCGAAGGCGCCATGGACGCGGCCAACATCCTCAAGCCGGCTCTGGCCAGGGGCGAATTGCACGCCATCGGAGCCACCACCCTCTCCGAGTACCGCAAGCACGTGGAGAAGGACCCGGCCCTGGAGCGGCGGTTTCAGCCCGTGTTTGTGGGGGAGCCCTCGGTGGAGGACGCGGTGGGCATCCTTCGGGGCCTCAAGGAGCGGCTGGAGGTCCATCACGGCGTCCGGATCCGCGACGCCGCCTTGGTGGCCGCCGTAACGCTGTCGCACCGGTATCTCCCCGATCGCCGCCTGCCCGACAAGGCCATCGACCTCGTGGACGAATCGGCGGCGCGCCTAAGAATCCAGATCGATTCGAGGCCCTACGAACTGGACGGCGTGGAGCGTAGGACGGCCTCCCTCCAGATCGAGAAACAGGCCCTGGCCAAGGAGAACGACCCGGCCTCCAAGGCTCGTCTGGAGGAGATCGAGGAGGAACTCTCGGGCCTCGAGGAGCGGGGGCGAGCCCTGCGCGCCCGCTGGCAAGCAGAACGGGACGCGATCCATGAAATCCAATCCATCCGCAGGGAGATGGAAAACCTCCGGGGGGAGGCCGAGCGCGCCGAACGCATCGGCAACTTCGACGAGGCGGCCCGCCTGCGGTACGGCCGGCTCCCCGGGTCCGAGGCCCGTCTTCGCGAAGTCCAGGAGCGGCTGAAGGGGAGCCAGAAGGGTTCTCCTCTCCTCAAGGAGGAGGTGGAGGAGGAGGACGTGGCTCAAGTCGTGTCCGCTTGGACGGGGATTCCGGTGGCCCGGATGCTCGAGGGCGAGCGACAGAAGCTGTTGAACATGGAGGAACGCCTTGAAACCCGTGTGGTGGGACAGGAACAGGCCGTGTCGGCCGTGGCGGACGCCGTCCGGCGGTCCCGCTCCGGCCTCTCCGACCCTCGGAGGCCCATCGGCTCCTTCCTGTTCCTGGGTCCCACGGGGGTGGGGAAGACGGAACTGTGCCGGGCGCTGGCCGAATTCCTCTTCGATGACGAACGGGCCATGGTGCGCCTGGACATGAGCGAGTACATGGAGAAGCACTCGGTGGCCCGCCTCATCGGGGCGCCTCCCGGATACGTGGGGTACGAGGAGGGTGGACAGCTCACCGAGGCCGTGCACCGCCGGCCCTACAGCGTGGTCCTCCTGGACGAGGTGGAGAAGGCCCATCCGGATGTTTTCAACGTGCTCCTTCAGGTCCTCGAAGACGGCCGTCTCACCGACGGGAAGGGGAGGACGGTTGATTTTGCGCAGAGCCTCCTCGTCATGACGAGCAACGTGGGCTCGCGTTGGATGGGAGACCTGGAGGGCGGGGACGGGGCGGAGGCGCGGGAGCGGATCCTACAGGAGCTCAAGTCCACGTTCCGTCCCGAGTTCTTGAACCGCCTGGACGAGGTGATTTTCTTCCGATCCCTCTCCAGGAAAGACCTCGAAGCCGTCGTGGACATCCAGCTCGAAAGGCTCGCCCGGCGCCTGGAGGAGAGGGGCCTCTTCCTGGAGATACATCCGGAGGTCAAAGCTTTCCTCGCCGAGGCGGGTTGGGACCCGGACTACGGTGCCAGGCCGCTTCGGCGGGCCATCCAGAGGCACCTGGAAAACCGGTTGGCCCGGGAAGTCCTGTCGGGAAGGTTCGTCTCCGGCGAGCGGGTTCGCGTTCGGATCGAGGCGGGCGAGCCCGCATTCGATCGGGCGCCGGAGGTGTTACAGTAGGAACCGGCGGCCATCCGGAGGGCGCGTTCCCTGCGGAGGAGCCTTGGAGGACGGTCATGGGTAATTGGTTCAGAACGATGGTTCTCTTCGCGGCCCTCGCGGGGCTTCTCATGCTCGTGGGCGGCGCCGTGGCGGGCCAGCGAGGCGCGTTGATCGCCTTCTTCATCTCGCTGGCCATCAACTTCTTCTCCTACTGGTTTTCGGACAAGATGGTCCTCGCTTCCTACGGGGCCAAGGAGGTGACCGAGGCCGAGGCCCCGCGCCTTCACGCGGTGGTGGGCGAGCTCAGCCAGCGGGCCGGAATCCCCAAACCCCGGGTGTATCGGATCCCCGACGAAAGCCCCAACGCCTTCGCCACGGGGCGCAACCCCGAGCACGCGGCGGTGGCGGTCACCGACGGCATCGTGCGTCTCCTGTCAGAGGAAGAACTGAAGGGCGTCCTGGCCCACGAGCTCGCCCACGTGAAGCACCGTGACATCCTCATCGGAACGGTGGCTGCCTCTATCGCCTCCGCGATCATGTTCATCGCGAGCATGGCCCGGTGGGCCGCCATCTTCGGAGGCGGGAGAAGCGACGACCGCGATGGGGGCTTCAACCCCATCGGCCTGCTCGTTGCGGCCGTGGTAGCCCCCGTCGCCGCCTTGCTCATTCAAATGGCGATTTCCCGGTCCCGGGAATACGCCGCCGACGCGGGCGGCGCCGCCTACGCCGGAAACCCATACGGGCTGGCGGAGGCACTCAAGAAGCTGGATGCGTGGTCCAAGCGGGTTCCCTTGCAGGCGAGCCCCGCCACGTCCCACATGTTCATCGTCAAGCCGTTCACCGGTGGGGGCCTCTTCAGCCTGTTTTCGACGCACCCCCCGATCCCCAAGCGGATCGAGAGGCTCATGGGGATGAGGGGCTGACGGGGTCGCCGGGGAGATGGGACCCACGCGGGGCGGTTCCCGTCCCCGC
>JBFLVU010000254.1:0-3275 GCA_040758175.1 Acidobacteriota bacterium
TGCACGGGGATAAGATAGCCCCGGACGGGGCGGACGGCTACTCGAAGGGCCCGGAGGGGCCGCGGGCTTGCTAGAAATGTGCGTGGACTCACGAACTTGCGCGCTTCCGAGGCAGGCTCCGCGCCCGCCAAACGGATGGGGGCCTCACGGGCAGGTGGTCGCGGTGCTCTTGGCGGTGAAGCCGCAGAGGTTGGAGGCGGCGGGATGGCGCTCGTTCCCCGCCGAGTCGCGGCCCCATTCGCTTTCCATGGCCGCCCCGTCGGTTCCCACGAGAACCCACCAGGTGTAGGCCTCCCCCTCGGGCACGGAAGGGGACGCCCACGCGTAGGTCCCCGAGGGCCCCATCCCACACGCGGCTCCCGACAGCGCATGGCTCGCCAAATCGCTGGCCACGCCCCAGTAAAGGTTGTAGTCCGGGCTCGCGCAGGTGGTGACGTCCCACGTGATGTCCACCTCGCTGCCGTCTCCGCTTGCTTTCGATGCGCCCGCCGCCGTTCCGGCCACCCACCGGCCGTCGGGGACCGGCTTGACCGCCTGGGGCCCGCCCGCCGGGGAACAGGCTTGCACGGACTCTGCCTCCACGCGCACGTTGTCCACCATCCAGTACCACTCGAAGCTCCCGTTGTAGTACCGGAACCGGACCTGGGCGTCGGAGGCCCCCGCCGCGCGGCTCGTCAGGTCGAGGGTCGCGTGCGCCGGGTTCGCCGTGCTCGCCCCCGTCCAACGGCCCACGTTCTCCCAGGCCCCCGCCGTCAGGCTCGACCGGACGTCCACGTCGCACACCTCGCTCTGGTATCGGTAGAAGTAGTGGTCGAACTCCAGCGTCGCCGACGTGGCCGCCGAAAGATCCAGCACCGGCGTGATCAACTGCTCGTCCTGGGTGGCGCCGCTATCCGCCGCGTCGCTGTCCACGATGGCGAAGGGATCCGTGATCGGAGCCGTGGCGTCTCTCCCCCCGGGATTCGACGTCGTCCACGTGGACGCCGTCCCTCCTCCCGATCCGCCGTCCACCACCGTCCACGTCACGGGGATCCCCGACCCGAAGTCCTCGTCGAGGACCGTTCCGGACCCCGTCACGGCCTGCCCCAGCGCCACGGAAAAGGAGTCGTCCCACGCGCCCTGGTCCGAGACCATGTGCAAGGAGAAGGTGGCCGAAGTCCCGCAAGCGACCGACGGGTCCGCGAAGACCCGGAAGTGGGGCGGATCGGAGTCGCCGGTTGCCCCCGAGGGAATGTCGGGATAGGAGGCCGAATCGACCAGCACGAGGATGCCCGGCGTGGAGGTGGAGAGGCTCCCTAGGACCGCCGTGGCGCCAGAGGTCCCCACGTTTCCCGCCGTCACGGCGAGGATCGCCTCTTCTCCCGCGTCCCAGACCCCGTCTCCGCTCCCTCCCCCCGAGCCCGTGCAGGCGTCCGTCAGGACCTGGGAGGCGAAGGCCAGTTCGGCCCCGCAGGACTGGGAGGGGAAGGTGAAGGTCAGGCTCCAGGAATCGATGGTCCCCGTATCCGAGCCCGCGTCGTCCACGACCTTGAGGCCCCAGTCGCCCGCCGCGCTCTGGCCGTCGAAGGCCGAAAGGGAGCCTTCTGGACGGAAGGTGCCGGTGAAGGGCGCCGTACCGCCCGTGATGGACGAGGAGGCCTCGTCGTCCAGGACCGTCTCCGAGAAGTTTTCGCCGGAGCCTCCGTTGTCCGTGGAGAGTTCGACTTGCGTGCCTTCGGGGCTAATAAGGTAGATGTCCAAGTCCCCGTCGTAGGTGTGCGTGATGGAGTGAAGGGTCACGTTCACGTCCAGGATGACCTTGTCGTCGGACACGGACAGGACCGAGGTCACCCCCGCGGGGTTCGCGTCGGGAATGGCCAGCCCCGGGGTCTCGGTACGGGTGTAGGTGGGCGCGCTCGTGACGCCGGTCGTGAAGGTGTAATAGGCGCCCCCGTTGTCGTCGGTGGAGGAGTTGCCGGCGGGGTCCGCCGATTCCACAGCGTAGACGTGGCCCTGGCAGGCCTCCAGCGCGCTCAGCGTCACCGCGTGCGCCGTTCCGTACGCCGCGTCGGACCCGGTGGAGGAAGGCGGAACCGACGTTCCGTAGGTGACCCGCGAGTCGGCGGGCTCGTCCGTGGTCCACGTGACGGTCACGTTCTGGCCGCTCACGGAAGCCGAAACGGCGGAGATGACGGGGGCAAGGCAATCTCCCACCGCTTCGCCGTCCACGTCCACGCTCGGTGTGCCGCAGTAGTCGGCGTCCACGTAGCGCACGGTGAGCGTGGCGCCGTCGGCCATGCGGACTTCGGAGGGCCCGGGTGAGGAGGACGCCGTGGTGGTGACGCTTCCGGTGTAGGTGGCCGAACCGGGGGGGGTATTGGACAGGGTGAAGCTTTTGTGGCTCCCGTCGGCGGTGGACCAGGCCTCCACCGCGAGGGTGGCGGGGGAACCGGGGACGTTCGAATCCACCACGGTCACGTCCAAGGAGTCCGTGCACCGGACGACCCCCTTGGACAGGGACACGGATCCCGCGCAGGGCATGGGCGTCACCGTCGCGCAGGGGCTCATGGCGCTCACGCAGGAATCGTTGGCGGCGGCGGCCTGCACGCGGTAGTAATAGGTGATCCCGTTGACCACGGTCGTGTCCGTATAGGCGAGGGCCGGAGCGTTCACCGTGGCGACCTTGGTGAATCCCGCGTCGCAGTTCATCTCGTTCCGGTAGACGAAATAGCGCGTGGCGCCGGCTCCGCCGGAGGTCCACGTGAGGAGAGCGGAATCGCTCCCTGAGGTCACCGCAGCCGTGGGTACGGTCAGTGTAGGACAGGAGGTCTGGTTCTGGTTGGTGGCGTCGCCCGCGGCTCCGCAGGCGATTCCGTGGCGGGCGAGGCTGGCGTAGATCGCCGCCGCGTGTGGCGTCCCGTTGGCCGTCCCGTCCCCGTCGTCGTCGAAGGCCCGCATGGTCGCGTACAGGCTCCCCCCGTTGCACCCGTTGGAGGTGGGAGGCGTGCAGGTATACATGTTGCCCAGGGTGGGCATGCTGGAGTAGAAGAGGCGGTCCGCGAGCTGCCAGCCCGTCGGAAGGTCCATGCCGCAAAGGACCGGCAGATCCCGGTTCACGAAATCCCACAGGGCCTGCGTGGAGAGGCCGGATTCGCAGTGGTCCTCCCAGCCACAGGGACCGTTGTAGGAGCCCGAGCCGCCGCAGTCCCAGACACCGCCGGACCCCTGATTTTGCGGGGTCCACGGCATCTGGGCGGCGTGCATCATGTAGTCCGCGTCCCGGATGCCCGAGCATC
>JBFLVU010000255.1:0-3217 GCA_040758175.1 Acidobacteriota bacterium
TTTGGGGGAGAGGTGGCGGAAGACCCCCTGCTTGATGGTCGCCGCGATCAGGTGGGCCGTCTCCGGCGGGAGGGTGAAACCGAGTTTGACGGCGAAGCGGACGGCGCGGAAGGCGCGCGTGGGATCCTCCACGAAGGAGAGGCCGTGGAGGACGCGGATCCGGCCGGACTTGAGGTCCCGCACGCCGCCGAAAAGGTCCAGGATCTCCCCGAAGCCCTTCGGGGAGAGGGTGAGGGCCAGGGTGTTGAGGGTGAAGTCCCGGCGGTAGAGGTCCTGGTACAGGGCGGCGTGGGCCACGGTGGGCAGGGCCGCCGGCTGCTCGTAGTACTCGGCCCGGGCCGTGGCGAAGTCCCACTTTCCCCCATCGGGGCGGACCCAGATGGCGGTGCCGAAGGCGCGGTGGGCCCGAACCCGTCCCCCCTTCCTCCCGGCCCACGCCTCGGCCAGGGCCGCCGCGTCGCCCTCCACCACGAAGTCCACGTCCTTCACCGGTTTTCCGAGGAGCAGGTCCCGCACCGCCCCCCCCACGAGGAGGCAGGGGGATCCCCGCTCCTCGCCCAGCTCCCCGAGCTCCCTCAGGAGGGCGAGGTCCTCCGGGGAAAAGGCCGCCTTGACGAGGTACGCGATCTCCTTGGGGGAGGGCTGGCCCCCGGAGCGGTGGGCCAGGGCGGCGGGCTCCCTCCGGTAGAGGGCCTTGAAGAGGCTCATCCGGGAGAGGAGCCCCTCCACCCTCTCCTCCGATTCGCCGAAGAGGACGACGCGCCAGTTCTGTTCGAGCATCCGGCGGCGGACCTCTTCGGCGGGCGTGTCCGGCGGCAGGAGCGGCGGCGACGAGATGACGAAATCCAGGACGGGCACCTCCGTGAGCCCGTGCTGGAGGGCCCCGTCCACCTCCTGGCGGGTCACCACCCCCACCAGCCGGTCCCCCGAAAACACCGGAAGGGCGTTGACCCGGAAGCGGTTCATGTCGGAGAAGGCCTCCCGGACGGTGGCCTCCTCGCCGATGCGCTGGAAGTCCCGGCTCATGATGTCCCGGGCCTTGAGACCCACGGGCCGGGAGGAGGTGAGCTCGTCGAGGAGCAGGGCCCGGACCTCGGCCACGGTCTTGCCCCGCACGACGGCCGAGGCCGCCGACGGATGGCCCCCGCCGCCGAGCACGTCCAGGATCTCGGCCACGTTGACCATGGGCGAGCGCGAGCGCGCGATGAGGTGGACCCGGTTCTCCATGTAGGCCAGGAGGAAGAGCGCCTCCATCCCCTCCATGGCCAGGATCTCGTGGGCCAGGATGGAAAGGTCGGGGACGTAGGCCTCGGCGTTGACCACGCTGAGGTGGACGGGCACCCCGCCCACGCTCAGGGTTTCCAGGTTGTCGAAGACCTCCGCGAGGAGCCGCATCTGCTCCTCGGTGAAGCCCTTCTTCAGGACCCGCGCCACCTGGTCCAGGGCCCCGCCCCACCGAAGGCACGCCAGCACCGCCTCGAAGTCCGCGGGGCGCGTGGTCGGGTAGGTCAGGAACCCCGTGTCCTCGTAGATCCCGAGGAGGAAAAGGGTGGCCTCAAAGGGCGTCGGCGTCAGGTTCCTCTCCAGGAGCTCCTTCACCATGACCGCCGTGCAGGAACCCGCCTCCTCCACCCGCGTGTATTCCCCCGCAAGGTCCCCCTGGCCGGGATGGTGGTCGAAGACGTGCAGGGGCGCCGGCGGATCCCGGTCCAGGAGAATGCCGGCCAGGGATCCGATGCGGTCCCGGCTCGAAACGTCCACGCACACCAGGCGCTCCACCGCCGAAGCCCTCAGCCCCTTGGTGGAATGGACCGGGGGAATCTCGTCCCGGTGCTTTTCCATCCACCGGCGCAGGAGGCTCTCGGCCGCCCCCGGCAGCACGAGGGTCGCGCCCGGGTACAGCCTCAGGGCGGCCACCATGCAGGAGAGGGAGTCGAAATCCGCGTTGGTGTGCGACGTGACCACGATCATGGCCGGCCCTTTCCGCACCCGATTCTAGCAGGGTGCCGGCGGGCTCGCGCGGACCGTGGGCGGCCCCGGGCCGTCCCTACCGCCCGAGGACCTTCCGGGCGGCCTCGAGGAAGCGGTCGTTTCCTTGGGGCGTGTGAACCGACACGCGCAGGGACCGGGGATAGCCGTTCCCCTTCATGGGCCGCACGATGACGCCCTCCCTCAGGAGGGCCTGGAAAGCCTCGAGGGCGTCGCCCGGAAAATCCACGAGGACGAAGTTCGCCACCGAAGGGGTCACGGCGAGGCCCAAAGACTCGCACCCCGCCGCGAGCCTCGGAAGTTCCTTCGCGTTCAGGGCCACCCCGCGGGCCACGAATTCGCCGTCTTCGAGGGCCGCCATCGCCGCCACCTGGGCCGCGCTCGTCGTGTTGAAGGGCGACCGGACCTTGTGGAGGGTCTGCGTCACCTCGCGCCCGGCCACGCCGTATCCCACCCGGAGCCCCGCCAATCCGTAGGCCTTGCTGAAGGTCCCGAGGACCAGGAGGTTGGGGAAGCGGGAGAGGAGCGGCATGACGGAGGCGTAGTCGGGGGCCTCGACGAACTCCTTGTACGCCTCGTCGAGGACCACGAGCACGTTCCCGGGGACCCTCTCCAGGAAGGCCGCGAGTTCGTCCCGGGGCACGTACCGGCCCGTGGGGTTGATGGGGTTGTCCAGGATGAGAAGCCGCGTCCGGTCGTCGAGGGCCTCCAGGAGGGCGTCGAGGTCGTGGTTGCGTTCCCGCATGGGCACGGCCTTCTGGGGCGCGTCCACCACCTGGCACGCGATGGGGTACATGGCGAAGGAGCCCGCGCTGTAGACGGCGCCGGCCTCCCGGTTCAGGTAGGCCCGGGCGGACATTTCCACGAGCTCCACGGACCCGTTCCCCAGCACCACGTTCCCCGCCTCCACCCCGAAGCGCCGGGCCAGGGCCTGGCAGAGGTAGAAGCCGCTCCCTTCGGGGTAGATGTGGAGGTCCCCCAGGAAGGCGCGGACGGCCTCCACCGCCTTCGGGGAAGGCCCGAGCGGGTTCTCGTTGGAGGCCATCTTCACGGTCCCCTTCAGGCCCAGCTCCCGCTCCACCTCCTGGACGGGCTTGCCGGGGACGTAGGGACGGATGGCCTCGATGTACGGCGGGACGGGAATGGTCATGGACGGGGCTCCTTGGTGCGAGAGGGCTTGCCGGAGGGACGTCCCCGGGGCTTCCGTGGGGGCGGGCCCTTGCGGGGA
>JBFLVU010000256.1:0-3208 GCA_040758175.1 Acidobacteriota bacterium
ACGACGGTAAGCCCCACGACCAGCGGGGACAGCCCCAAACGGAGGGCGAGACCGGCGCTCCCACGGATCAGGCCTTCGCCACCCGCGAAGAGGAGAAGGACTCCGAGGAGGGATAGACCGATCGCCGCAAGCATGCCTTCGCCCCCTTTCGGAGGGGATCACTCCGCCGCCACGGGGCGGAAGCCCTCTCCCAGCACCTCGTTGGCCTCCGTCACGACCACGAAAGCCTTGTCGTCGATCTCGGCGATGATGCGCTTGAAGTGGCTGACCTGGGAGCGGGACACCACCACATACAGGATCTCCCGCGGCGTCCGCGTGAAGCCCCCCATCCCTTGAAAGAGGGTGACGCCCCGTCCCACCTCGTCCAGGATGGCCTTCCGGACATCCTCCACGCGGTCTGAAACCACGAGGATCGCCCGGGCGAAGCCGATCCCCTCTTGCACCGCGTCGATCACCCGGCTGGAGATGTAGTTGACGAGCAGGGCGTAGAGAACCGGAACGAGGCCAACCACAGGGATCGCCAGGAGGAGGATGGCCGTGTTGCTCCACAGGAAGACCTGGCCGAAGGGGATTCTGCGGTAGCGGTGGAGGAGCTGGGCGAGAATGTCCGTCCCGCCCGTGGTGCCGCCCCCCCTCAAGACAAGGCCGACCCCCAGGCCGTCCATCAATCCGCCGAAGAGCGTGTAGATGAGGGGGTCCCCCATAACGGCGGGGAGGAGGGGTTCGAGGAGATCGATACCGAGGGACATGACGGCCACGGCGTAGACCGTCCGGAACAGGACCCGCACTCCGCCACCCCACCTCAGCCCCGCCGCAAGGAGGGGCACGTTGAGGCCGAAGGTCACGGCTCCGACGGGCCACGACCAGAGGAAGTGGGCCAGCATGGCCAAACCGGTGACGCCCGCGGAGATCACCTTGTTGGGTGTGAGAAAGAGGTCCACCCCCGCCGCGATGAGGAGGCTTCCCGCCGTCAGGAGGGCGTAGTCCTTCAGGAGCACGAACCACCTGGACTTCGGAAACGCAGCCATGGTGCCTCCCGCCCCTCGATGCTACAGCCGGAGGGCGCGCGGCTCAAGGAGCGGGAGCCGGCGCGCGGCCCGTCGCGCCCCTCAAGGGCCGGACGTGGAAGGCTTCGGGGCTTCTGGGCGTTCCTCCAGTGACCTCCGCCCGCACGCCCGGGGGGAGTAGACTGTGCCGTGCCGGGGCTGCTCCGCAGGGAGACCGGCAGGACCGAGGTGGGACCCATGGACCGAACAAACCCGACGGGCGGCATCCCAACGGCGGCCGTGCCGTGAGGCGAGATTCCCGACTTCGCATCGCCGTCGCCGGCCGCGGGTGCGGCGCCTGTCAGGAACTGCTCCGGCGCACGAAGGAAGCCTGCGCCGCCGTGGGTCTCGATGCCGAGGTCGCGGAGATCCGCGACCCGGAGGCCATCCAGGCAATGGGAGTGGACCGGCTTCCCGCGCTCCTCATTGGCGACCGTCTGGTTTGTCAGGGCTTTGCCCCTTCTCCCTCCCTTCTGCAGGACTGGCTCCGCGAGGCGTCGGAGCCCGGATCCGCTCCATTCCCGGACCGGGGTGCCTGAGCCATGGGCCGCGCCGATGTCCCGGATCAGGGCCTTCGCCTCTGGATCAGCGTGGCCCTCAACGTCGCCATCACGGGAGTGGAGGTGGTGGCGGGGCTGATGGCCGGAAGTCTGGCCCTGCTTGCGGACGCTCTCCACAACCTATCGGACGTGGCGTCCCTTCTCCTGGCCATCGCCGCGCGCCGCCTCGGAAGGAGGCCCCCCAGCCCTCGCCACACCTTCGGGTACAAAAGGGCCGAGGTTCTGGCGGCCCTGGCCAACGCCGGCATTCTCGTGATCGTCTCCGTACTCATCGCCAAGGAGGCCCTCTTCCGCCTCCTCCACCCCCAGCCGGTGGCCGCCGGCCTCGTGTTCTGGACGGCGCTCTTCGCGTTCCTCGGCAACATGGGCGGGGTCTGGCTTCTCCACCGCCACGACCGGCACGACCTCAACGTTCGGAGCGCCTTCCTGCACCTGCTCCAGGACGCCCTGGTCTCTCTGACCGTCGTGGCGGCGGCCGCCTTCATGGGTACCCGCGTTGGGCCCTACCTGGACCCAGTGGCCTCCATCGCCGTGAGCTTCGCCGTCCTGGTCGGCGCCTGGAGAATCGTCCTGGAATCTCTCCACATCGTCACAGAGGCCGTGCCCAGGGACCTGGACATCGGGTCCCTCGTGGATTCCATCGATGCGCGCTTTCAGCCCGCGCGCGTCCACCACGTCCACGTTTGGGAAGTGGGCCCCGGGGAACGCATGCTGACGGCCCACGTTGCCGTTCCCGAAACGACGGTACCGGCCGCCGAGAGGCTCTTCTCGGATATGCGCCGCTACCTGAGGGAAGAGTGGTCCATCGGACACGTGACGCTGGAGCCGGAGTGCGGGCAGTGTCCCGACCCGGATGCCTGCGGGAACTCCGGCCGCGCGACACGGGGAAACGGGTAAGCCACATCCCACCGGGGTAGATCGCGCCTCCCGCGCCGCCCGGCCCCCGCCTCAGGCGCTCCCTACCGGCGCCTGCCGCTACGCGCCTTCTCGAGGGCCGATCGTGCCGCCGCCTGTTCCGCCGCCTTCCGCGTGGTTCCGGTTCCGGAGCCCGCCGGTTTCCCATCGAGGGTCACCGTCGCCACGAAGCCTCCCCCTTCCGAAGGCGTCGTCGCGTACTCGGGAAGGGGCAGGTTTTTCGCCTGGCGGGCTTCCTGCAGAGTCGTCTTGGCGTCCTCTGCCAGCACCGCCAGCCCGCGCATGCGGATCGGCTCGGAGAAGATCGCGGACACGGTTCTCCTGGCGGCTGGGACGCCGGCGTCCAGAAAGAGGGCGCCGAGGAGCGCCTCGAGGGCGCTGGCAAGGACCCGCTCCTTCCCGGCCCCGCCGTCCTTCCGCTCCCCCTCCCCCATCTTGAGCGCGGGGCCCACGCCAAGCTCCTCCGCCGCGGCGGCGAGAACGCGCCGGCTGATCCAGTGGGCCCGAACCCGCGTCAGAACTCCCTCTTCCTCCGCGGGAAAGCGGTGGAAGACCAGTTCCGCCACAAGAAAGTTGAGGACCGAGTCGCCGAGGAACTCGAGCCGCTCGTAGGACAGCCGCCGCGGGAGACCCGCCTCGGCCGCGGCCGAGGGATGCGTCAAGGCCATCCTAAGGAGGCCTTCGTCA
>JBFLVU010000257.1:0-3197 GCA_040758175.1 Acidobacteriota bacterium
GACGCGGTCGCTCATGCGGAACATCTCCTCGAAGGCCTTTTCGTGGACAAACCTGACCATGTCGTGGAAGGTGCGGCAGGCGCCCTGCCGGAAGTCGGGGCTCCGCGGGTCCGTGAGGTGGAGGGGGACGATGTGGCGGCAGACCTCCACGAGGACCTGGTGGACGGGGGTCCCCTTCATGGACCGTTTGGGGTGTGCGGGCTTCACGGCCAGAACGGATTCGATTCGGCCGTCGTACACCGCGCCCCTGCCCGCGTCCACCGTCACCACCTGTCCCTGCTCCAGGCGCGTGGTCGCCTCCCGGGTATCGAGGACCGCGGGCACGCCGAATTCCCGCGCGAGGGAGGCCATGTGCCCCGTGGTCGCTCCCACGTCGGTCACGATGGCCGCCACCCGGCCCATGACCTTCACGATCTGCGGGGAGGAGTGGCGGGCCACCACCACGGAACCGTCGGGTACGAAGGTGAGGTCTTCGATCCCGCTGAGGCGGAAGACCGGACCGGACGCGATCCCGTTGGAAGCGGACGCGCCGGTGAGGAGAAGTCGATGGCCCTCGATCTCCGACGGTGGAGGCTGGCGCGTCTCCTCGGAGATCCTGGAAAGCCGGAGGGGCCGGCACTGAAGGATGGTGAAACATCCCAGTTTGTCGAGGGCCCACTCCATCTCCTGGGGTCGGCCGTAGTGTTTTTCCGCGGCCACTACGATGTAGGCGAGGTCCCGGACCTGACGCTCGGTCAGGCAGAAAGCCCCTCCCACGGCACGGGCCAGGGCGATGGGGCCGATTCCGCCCTCGTCGAGGGGCTCCACGCTCGTCTCCTTGGTCCCGAGGCGGGCCTCCACGAGGGGCATGTCCCCGTCCTTGGACACTTCCCAGAAGTCCGGACTCACCGATCCCCCCACGGTCCCGACGCCGAGTCCCCAGGCGCCGTTGATCACCAGCGTCCCCGACTCGGGCCGGTTCGGGTTGACCGAACAGGCCACTCCGCTGGCGGCCGCATCCACCATGGCGATGCACGCGACCCCCATGGGGATGTCTTCGTCGGGGATCCCGTGGACGCTCCGGTAGAAGATGGCCCGGGGAGTATAGAGGCCGGCGAGAACCTCCTTGTAGGCGGCAACGAGGTGATCGCGGTCCACGTTGAGGAGGCTGGAATACTGCCCCGCGAAGGAGATGTCGCCGTCCTCCCCCACGGCGCTCGACCGGACCGATACGCGAGCCGAGCGGCCCAGGGCGTCACAGAGCCGGCGGTGGGCGTCGAGTATGGCCCGCTCCACGTCGGGCGGGACGAAGCCGGACTGGAACTGCTCCTTGATGGCTTCGCTCGCCTCCTGGAGGCTGTCCAGGTCGTCGAGGTCCACGTTGACCAGCCGGGCGCGGATCTCTTCGGTCAGCTGGTTGGCCTCCAGGAAGTGCCGGAAGGCGTCGGTGGTGACGGCGAAGCCCTCGGGCACGGGCAGCTTGACGCGGTTCCGGATCTCCCCCAGGTTGGCGCTCTTGCCGCCCACGCGGTCGTGCATGGAGGCGTCCACCTCGGACAGATGGAGGACCCACGGGCCTTCGGCGCGCGCGCGGCGCCGGCTCTTTTCCAGGACCCCTTCGATGGCCTTCTGCACGGCGGAGAACGTCACGGGGAGTTCCTGAAACCGCCGGCCGGACAACTTGTTCAGGTTGGCGATCATCCGGTAGGTGTGGGTCGCCGCCGTGACGCAGCGGAACCGGATGTAGGTCATGCCGAAGTAGGTTCCGCCCTCGAGTTTCTGCTCCAGGTCGGAGATGATCTCGAGGACCTCGTCGTTGGACGTGATGAGGTCCTTGAAGGTGAGGTAGTTGAGCGTCAAGTGGGCGCGCGTATCCCGGTGCGCCTCGATGGGGCGCCAGCGCTTGCCTTGGAGGATCCCCTTCCCGAAGGACAGCAGGCCCACGTCCGCTCCTTACCAGTTTTGAATCTGGGCGTCACTTCCCCGGAGCACGCTTCTCTTCCCGGTTGCGCGCCTCCTCGGCGCCCTTCTTCTCGAAGGCCTCCTCCACCTTGGCGAGCACGTCCTCGAGGTCGGCGGGCTTGAGCAGGTAGTCCATGGCGCCCAGGCGCATCCCCTCGATGGCGGCGTTGATGGACGCGTTCCCGGAGAGGAGGACCACCTGCACGAGGGGTTGGATCTTCTTGATCTCCCGCAGGGTCGCGATGCCGTCCATGCCCGGCATCCGGACGTCGAGAAGGACCACGTCGAAGGGCCGATTCTCGAGGACCGCGACGGCCTCCTTTCCCGAGTGGACGCCCTCCACGTAAAGACCGCGGGCCGTGAGCCGCTTGGACAGAGTTTCCACGTAACGCGACTCGTCATCCACGAGCAGCAGTCTGATGACCCGCATCGGTCCCTCCGGTCATGGCCGTCGCCCCGTGAGCTTCCCGGGCCGCCGGCAGGGTCACGTGAAAGGTGGTGCCCTCTCCCAGGCGGCTCTCCACCTCGATGGTCCCCCCGAGCTTCTTGACGATGTACGTGCTGATGGACAACCCCAAGCCGGTCCCGCGGTCGCCGGGTTTGGTCGTGAAAAAGGGCTCGAAGATCCTGGAGAGGTCTCCCTCGGAAATCCCGGTCCCCGTGTCCGAGACGCTCACCCGGGCCGAATCCCCCGTTCGCGAGGTGGCCAGGGTGAGGGTCCCGCCGCGTCCCCGCATCGAATCCAGCGCGTTCTTCGTGAGGTTGAGGAACACCTGCCGAAGTTCGGCCACGCTCCCCGCCACGCCGGGAAGGTCCGCCGCGAATCGACGGACGACTTGGACGCGCACCTCGGCCATGTCGCTTTCCAGGAGGTAGAGGGTCTTGGTGAGCAACTCGTTAAGGTCCACCCGGCCTCCGACGCCCTCGGTCTCACGCGCCCAGTTGAGGATGCGCCGGGAGATTTCTCTCCCCCTTCGGATCTGGGCCTGGATCTGTTCCACCGAGTTGGCCATCTCCCTGCGGACCGCGGCCTCGTCGGAACCGCCGGCCCCACCCAGGAGATCCGAAAGCCACCCCGCCTCCTCGTTCATGATGGCCAGAGGATTGTTGAGGTCGTGGGCGATGCTCGAGGAGACTTCCCCAAGGGAGGAAACCTTGGACAGTCGGGTCAACTCCTCGAAGAAGGCATCCCTCTGGTCCTCGATTTCCGATAGCTTTCGGGAGAGGCGCTCGACGGCGAGGGCGCCCATGACGGC
>JBFLVU010000258.1:0-3147 GCA_040758175.1 Acidobacteriota bacterium
TTCCGCTGAGGCACGGCGCTCCGCCTTCGACTTGGACCGGGCCCTCTCCTCGGCCTTGCGCTTCCGGATGGCGGCGATTCGCTCGGCCAAGGGAACCTCGAACTTTTCCTCCGGCCGCCGGGTGTAATCGAAGCCCTCCATCGTGCGCCGGGGGATCTTCCAGCCAAGGTGCCGCTCGATTTCGCGGAAATCGCCCTCTTCCTGAGGCGAAACGAGCGTGAAGGCCTCGCCGGTGGCCTGCGCCCTGGCGGTGCGGCCCACGCGGTGGATGTACTCCTCGGGAAGGTGGGGCACGTCGAAGTTCACCACGAGCCCGAGGGCTTCCACGTCGATGCCGCGGGAGGCGATGTCCGTGGCAACCAGGACCTGAAACCGGCCCGCCTTGAACCCCGTCATGGCCTCGGTCCTCTGAAACTGGCTCCGACCGCCGTGGATCCGGGCGCAGGAGACGCCGCGCTTTTCCAGAAAATCCCCCAGGCGGTTCGCCCTGTGCTTCGTCCGGGTAAAGGCGAGGACGCTGCGGGCCTCCGGGAGCTTGAGGATCTCCAGGAGGAGGTGGGATTTCAATTCGTGGGGGACGGCGTAGGCCGAGTGGTTGATTCCGGCGGCGGGTTCGGATTTCTGCTCCACGTTGATGGCCACGGGGCTCGTCAGCATCTCGCTGGCCAACTCCACGATGGGCAGGGGCAGCGTGGCCGAAAAGAGCATGGTCTGTCGGGTCTTGGGCAGCCGGTCGAGGATTCGGCGGACGTCCGGGAGGAACCCCATGTCCAGCATCCGGTCCGCCTCGTCCAGGACCAGGGACTCCAGGGCGTCCAGGCGGGTGTAGGGATACTGCATGTGGTCCAGGAGGCGTCCGGGGGTGGCGATCACGACTTCCACTCCCTTCTTGAGGGCCTTGACTTGGGGCTCCATCCCCACGCCGCCGTAAACGGCGACCCCGCGGATGGGTGTGTGGCGGGCGAGGGCCTTGAGGTGGTCGGCGATCTGGGCCGCCAGCTCCCGCGTCGGGGCGAGGACCAGGGCGCGGGTCCCCTGGCCCGGATGGTCCAGAAAGCGCTGGAGAATCGGGAGGAGAAAGGCCGCCGTTTTTCCGCTTCCCGTGGCCGCGGCGGCCAGGACGTGCCGTCCCTTGAGAAGCGGCGGGAGGGCCTTTTCCTGGATCGGGGTCGGTTGAGTGAACTCCAGGTCCTTCAGGGCATGGAGGAGGTCCGGGTGGAGACCGAAGGTGGAAAACGACATGAGTTCCCTGCGACGCTCGCGGTGTGCCGCGCACGGCGCGGACGTACCCTGCGTCAGGTTCCGGCCTGCGGTTGTCGGAAACGGTGGGATCGCCGGGGAAGCCGCCGTTTGAGCCCTGGATCCCTGCCGCCGGACCGTCCCGAAGGAATGATCTCCGGCGACGGGATCGTCGGACGCGAAGGGGCCCTTATCCCACATCCAGCCGGAAATTGCAAGGGGAGGCGCGGTGTGTGCGCCGGCCGCCGGCCATCCGTACGGCCCCTCATGCTCCCGGAGCCATCCTGTCGAGGAGCGGCTGGAACCCGGGGTGCTTGCGGAGGGGATCAAGGTCGGGATCCCGCGAGGCCAAGGCGCGATCTTTGAATCCAGCGTCCACCGCCTTTTGCAGAAAGTCCATGGCGGGGTCCTTCCGGCCCGCCCTCGCCAGGGCGCAGGCGGCGTTGTAGTTCAGAACGGCGTTCCCCGGCAGTACGAGGGCGGCGGTTTCCAGGCAGAAGGCCGCCTCGTCGTAACGGCCCGCCTGCAGGAGCTGAGCTCCGAGCTGTCCAAGGGAGAGCGCGTTCAGCTGGAGGAGGTCCTCGGCATCCTGGGAGTCTTCCCCCCCGGCCGCCTTCAGCTTTCTCAGGTCCCGGATTACACCAAGGAGTTGTTCCTGGCTGGAGACGGTCCTCAGGCGTTCCCAGAGATCTTCGAAGCGCCGCTTGCGAGCGCGAGCCGCGGCCACATCCTCCGACCGCTCGAGGGCAGAGGCCCTCCCGGCGGCGGCCGACCCCGCCGGGACCTCCGGATACAGTCGGGCAATCTGCGCGAAGATGCGGTAGGCGTCGTAGGAGCGGCCCTGCTTGAGCAAATCCTCCGCCTCCCCGAGGCGGGCGGCGGACCATTCGCTACGGAGCGGTCCCAGGGAGGGGTCTTGTTCCGCCGCGAAAAAGGCCAGCGCCCGTTTGAAATGGGCGGCATCGGGCCACCGGTGTGTGCCCTTAAAGGTTTGCAACCAAACGCGGTTCCCCCTCTTTGTCTCGGAATCGAGGGCGTGGCTCATCTCGAAGCGGTTGAAGTCCCGGTCACCCACGAGAAGGTAAAAAGAGAGCCCGCTCCTCTTGGGAATGTCCTTCTGCTCGGCGTAGAAGGCTCCGCAGGAGATCACGCCCCGGAAGCGGTCCCGGTGCACGAGGGCGAGGTGAAGGGCGGCCCGGGAACCCCCTGAAAAGCCCATGGCGAGATTCCCGGAGGGGGCCACCGGGAAGCGGGCGCAGACGTCTTTCCAGAGGGCCTGCTGGGCGTTCAGAATGGGCTGCCACGGGCCGTTTCGGGAGTCGTTGGAGGCGGCGATGATGTAGCCCCCGGCCTCGGCGGCCTCCACGGCGAGCCGGACCGGAACCTCCCCCTGGCCCGACGGAGACAGACAGAAGAGAACGGGCCAGGGCCGGTCCGGAGTGTAGCTCTTGGGTAGGTACAGGGCGTAGGAGTGGGTCGGATCCCCCTGACAGAACACCCTGGGGTGGACCGCGCCGGGCTCCAAGGCCGCGGCGGTTTGCGCGTAGAAGCTCCCCGTCGTGCACAGAACTCCCAATGCAAGGGCGATCGCGTTTCGCACGGACACCTCCCGGGCCCCCGGACACGGCCCTGTCGGGGCACCGGGGAAGCCATGGGTATGGTACGGATTCCGATCGTCGAGGTTGCGCCTTGCAGGGTGGAGGGATTTGCTATTGGTTTCAGAAAGTTGCAAACCAATAATTCGCATGCTATATTCAGATGAGACGGAGGAGGAGAACATGCGCCGTGTCCTATGGGGTGTCCTGTTTCTCTTGGCGACGCTCGCCGCCCAAGCGAGCTACGAGCCTTTGTGGCAATACAACGGGCCCGCGACCGTCCTCTTCGCGCCGACCCTCGGCAGCGACGGCT
>JBFLVU010000259.1:0-3126 GCA_040758175.1 Acidobacteriota bacterium
GAGAGATCCGGAGGCGCAGGGGAGCTCTCGCCCTCCGACGTTTCAGGTTGCAGGGCCGTGCGAATCACCTCGGGCAGTTCCTCCACCACATCCGAAACCTGAAGCACGAGTTTGGCGCCCCGTTGACTGAGGGAGTTGGGTCCAATGCCGGTGCGTGACGTCAGGTTGTGTGGAACGGCAAAGACTTCGCGCCCCGTTTCAGCCGCGAAACGCGCCGTGATGAGAGAGCCGGAACGCTCGGTGGCTTCCACCACCAAGACACCCCACGCCAGGCCAGCAATAACCCGGTTGCGCTGAGGGAAATTCCGGGGATGGGGTGGGATTCCCGGAGGAAACTCCGTGAGAACAGCCCCTCCCGAATCCAAAATTCGCTGAAGCAGGGTTTCGTTTTCGCTCGGATAGACCTTGTCGGGTCCCGTTCCCAGGACAGCCAAAGCCCGTCCGGGGACGGAAAGGGACCCTTCGTGGGCGGCCGTGTCGATACCCCGGGCCAGACCGCTCACCACGCAGAGTCCGGCGCGGACCAAATCTCCCGCCAGGGAGCGGGCCACCCCGAGGCCGTAAACCGTCGAGAGTCTCGAACCCACAACGGCGATGGCCGGAGGTTTCAGGGTTTCAAGCCGGCCCCTCATATAGAGGGCCGGCGGGGGATCGGGCAGGTTTCGAAGGCGTTCCGGATACGCTTCGTCGGCCCAGGACAAGATGCGTATCCCTTGTGATTCCAGGTCCTTATCCTCTTGAAAAGCGGCTTCCCAATCTAGATTGGCAACTGCTTTGCTAAGAGATGGGTGGACCTCCGGAACGGCATCGTGGGCCCGCATCCGGAGGAGGAGATCGGGATGGCCGAGAAGACGAGCCTTGGACGAGGTGGATACCGAGTGGACGCGGTTGAGCGCGCTGTAGAGATACCGAGTGTCCATGGCCGACCCATTCCAGGGAAGTCAGGCTATACCACACTCCCCTCCCCGTCGGCAACGCGGCGGCGGCCCGCCGAGCAATGCGAATCCGAATCCACATCGTCACCATAGACCTCACAGAAGGGGATATCCCATGGTGTCTCGCACCTATTTCGAGCAGACCGCCCTCATCCACCTGGACTTTCTCTACAACCTCGCCCTGAAGATCACGAGAAACGAGGACGACGCCCAGGACCTCGTCCAGGAGACCTTTCTCCGGGCGTACCGCTTCTTCGACAAGTACGAGCCGGGGACCAATTGCAAGGCCTGGCTCTACCGCATCCTGAAAAACACCTTCATCAACCACTACCGGAAAGCCCACCGCCGGCCCAACGAGGTGGACTTCGACGCCATCGAGGAGATCCACGAGCGGGAGCTGGAACCGCAGGGGATGAAGATCCCGGACCCCGAGGAGACCCTTCTCAACTCCGTCCTCCGGGACGACGTGCGACAGGCGTTTCTCAGCCTTCCCAAGGGCTACCGGGAAGCGCTGGCCCTTTCTCTGATCGGGGATTTCTCCTACAAGGAGATCGCCGACATGATGGGGTGCCCCATCGGGACCATCATGTCCCGCATCCACCGGGCCCGGAAGCTCATGCAGAAACAGCTCGCGGTCCACGCGGCGGACCACAGCTGGGCCGTTCCCACCGTCCCCGACAGGGCGGCCCAGGCGGGGGCCTGACTCTCAAGAAATTTTCCGGCGTTCCAGGAGTTACTCCACTGATGTTCCGGGGGCCCGCGAGGGCGCCTTGGAACGGGGGAGGGCTCCTTGGACTGCCGTACCTTTCGCTCGCTGATTCCCCGCTACCTGTCCGGACACCTCGAGGAGGGCCCGAAGGAGGCGTTTCAATCCCACGAGGCCTCCTGTCTTCTTTGCCACAGAACCCTGAAGAGCCGGAGGTCCCTCCGGGAATCGGTTTCCTCCGGGGTCCTCGAGAACCGGCCGGCTCCGGAGGAATTGAAGGGGAGCATCCGGGTGTGCATGGAATGCATGGACAATCCGGGCCGGTCGGTTTGTCCCCGACTGCGGTTCAAAATGAGGCTTGTGAAGCCGGATGCGGTCCAGTAAACTGAGCCTCTGTGTAGGAGATGGCTCCATGGCCCTTCATCCGCGTTTTCTCGGACGGTGGATTCTGGCGGCGGCCTTCGCCTTGGTCCTGGCTCCTCCGGCCTGGTCCGGCACCCAGGTGGGCCAGCCCGCCGAGGGATTCACGCTGACCTCCGTGGAGGGAGGCAAGTCCGTGCGGCTCTCCGACCTCAAAGGGAAACCCACCGTCGTGGTCTTCTGGGCCACGTGGTGCCCTCCGTGCCGCAGGGAGATTCCCGACCTCAAGGCCCTCCACCGCGAGTTTGGCCCCAAGGGGCTCAACCTCCTCGCCGTGGCCGTCGCCTTCCGGGAGAGCAAGGAAGACGTGATCCGCTTCAAGCAGGACTACGAACTCCCCTATCCAGTCCTCTGGGACGAGGAAAACCGGGTGTCCGAGGTATACGGCGTGGCCGGGATCCCCACCGTGATTCTCGTGGACCCCGAAGGGGTGATCCGGTACCGGCAGCACTACCTGGACGAATCTCTCCGCGCCCTGCTGCAGAGCTACCTGCCGAAGGGGTAGCGTGCGCGGCCCGTTTCAGGGCATTTCCGCGTCCTCCCCAAGGTCGGTCTGGGTCAGTTGGTGGAGCCAATCCCCGTCCCTGTACCTGTAGAACAGGGTGCGACCCTGGGGGGCCGCGAGCAGAATCGCCCCGTCCCGGTCCGTCCTTAAAATTCTGGCCCCCCCCCTTCCGTACGCCTGGAGCACCGATTCGGCGGGATGGCCGAAGCGGTTGGAGCGTCCCACGCTGAACACTACGGCCCGGGGCCGGAGGGCGGCGATCCATCCGGGGGAGTTGGCGGAGGAGGACCCGTGGTGGGGGGCCACGAGCACCTCCGCGCGCGGGGGAGGTCCGGTCTGAAGGAGGCGGGCTTCGGTGCGGCGGCCGATGTCTCCCGTGAAGAGGAGGGAGCGCAGGGGCCCCTGGACGATCAGCACGAGGGAGCGGTCATTCTCCTCCTCTTCTTCTTCCGCGCGGGTCCGTCCGGGGTTGGCCACGCGAATCCTCCAGGGTCCGATTCGGAACTCGTCCGGGGCGGCCAGGGCCAGGAGGGGAACGCCCGCCGAATCGGCCCGATTCG
>JBFLVU010000260.1:0-3124 GCA_040758175.1 Acidobacteriota bacterium
GCGCCCGTGCCCGACTACGCGGAGGAGGCCGGTCCCTTGGGCTACCTGCTTGCGGGAGCCTTGGGGCTCGCGGTCCTCGGGGTCCTGTACCTGGGCCTGCGGACCGTTGCACGTGTAAGGGGCGACCGTGGCTGAGGTCCCGGGCTGGCTTCTCGAAGGCGCATCGGGTCCGGGGAAAGGCCGGGTGGGGAAGACGCGCGCGGGTCGAAGGAGCGCCGAGGGCCTCCGACGGGCTCTTCTCGCCCTGTCCGGGCTTTGGCCCCGCAAGGAGGACCGGCCCCGCTCGGGTCTCTTCGCGCTTGCCGATCGCGTCGGCCCCGCTTCGCTCGTGGCCACCGTACTGGTCGGGATCCTGGCGGTGGCGACCGCCCGGACTCCCACCCTCCTCGGAGGCCTACTGGCGGTTCCCCTCGGGGGGCTTCTCGCCAGCGGAGGCGGGCGGGGCCGGCCCGCCGCCCTCGTGGCGGCTTCCGCTCTCTTCTCGTCCATCGTCGCGTTTCCCGCCCTTTTCGCCTGGATCTCACCGGGCCAGGTCCTGTTCCCGCCCTCCGCCATGGCGGAAGGTGCGGCGCCTCCCTGGGCCGTCACCGGCACGGGCGCCTACACGGCGGGGCGGCTCGTGCTGCGATCCACGGGATCGGTCGCTTGGATCGCCCTTCTGGGGCACCTGTTGCCCTTCGAGGGCGTCCTCAGGGGCCTCGCGGCCTGGCGGGTTCCTTCCCTTCTGCTTTCCCTCTTGGCCATGGGGCACAGATACCTGGAGGTCCTGTCCCGATGCGCCCAAGAGATTCACCTGGCCCGGCTCAGCCGGACCTTCTCCAGCGGTGATCTCCGGGAGGAGCAAGCATGGGTCGGTGCGGGCATGGGCAGCCTGTTCCGGAGGACCCGGCGCCTGGCGGAGGAGGTGACCCTCGCCATGGTCTCGCGAGGATGCACCGCGGAGGCCCCCCAGTTGGTGGGCGTTGCACCGCTCGCACCGAAGGCGCTCCTCCTGCCCGCGGCCTCGGCGGGGCTCGCGCTTTTTCTGCTCTGGTTGGAGAGACAATGAACGACCTCGAAAAGCCGCCTCTCTTTGAGGTAAGGGGAGTGACCTTCGCCTACCCCGGGCGCCCGCCGAGCCTGGAGGAGGTCTCTTTCACCGTGGGGAAGGGTGAGCGCCTGGCCCTTCTGGGGGCAAACGGGTCGGGCAAGACCACGCTCCTCCTCCTGCTCGATGGACTCTACTTCCCCAACAAGGGCCGGATCCAATTCGAAGGGGATCCCATCGAGGCCCAAACGCTGGAGGGAGGAGAGGTGGGGCGCGCTTTCCGGAGGCAAGTGGGCCTCCTTTTCCAGAATCCCGACGCCCAGCTCTTCAGCCCTTCCGTAGAAGAAGAACTGTCCTTCGCTCCGAGGCAGTTGGGCCTTCCGCCCGAGGAAGCGGCGGAACGGGTGGAATCCGTCCTGACCCTGATGGAAATTTCGAGCTTGAGGAACCGCCCGCCCCAGAGCCTCAGCGCCGGGGAGAAGAAGCGCGTTGCCCTGGCTTCCCTCCTCACGGCGGGTCCCTCGGTGCTCCTCCTGGATGAGCCTACGGCGGGGCTCGATCCGCGAAGCCAGTCCCGCCTTCTCGACATTCTGGAGCAGCTCCACGAGGCGGGCCTCACCCTCGTCTCCGCCACCCATGAGCTTCTCCTGTTGCCGCACCTTGCGGACCGAGCCGTGGTGTTGTCCCCGGACCACCGACTGGTCGCCGACGCCAAGGCGGAGGCGGTCCTGGCGGACCTCCCCCTGCTGGACGGCGCCAATTTGATCCACGTCCACAGGCACCGCCACGGGAACGTGCTCCACCGCCACCCCCATCTCCACTGGGCCGGCCATCACCACGGGGACCATTGAGAGCGAAGCGCGTCCCTCGGGAGGCCGCCCGAGGAGTTCCTTGAAAACGGACGGCCCGCGCGCTACATTCTTCGTCCGCCGCCGCGCCGTCGCGAACCGGGGGGCGGGAACGGGGTGGAGTGGCCTCGTCTATTCTCCTAAGGAGTCCGCTTTGGCCCGACGCACGCAAAGCCTCGCCCGTCTCAAGGTGGATTCCCTGGAAGCGGCCCGAACCGGAATCCGCCGGACCCGCCGCTAGGATCGCAAGGGAACCCGTCCGGCCCGCTCCGGGTGAACTCCTTGCCGCGCCGGAACCAAGGGCGGGAGTATCCGCTTCCGTGCGCGGGGCGGGTGTGCCCGCGCCCGAGCCCCCATTCCTCACGGTGGAGACCCCCCCGCCGAGCGATTGGCGCAATGCGCCGCCGGCCAACTTGACCTACCCGTCTGGATTCGCTATAATTACCCGTCTGGTGGGGCTATGGCGCAGCTGGGAGCGCGCTTGAATGGCATTCAAGAGGTCGGGGGTTCGATCCCCCCTAGCTCCACCAAAAAAATCTCCCGCCCCTGTGTGACGGGCGACCCGGCGCCGGAGAGAAATCTCCGGCGTTTTTCATGGGAAGAGACGGTCCGCGAGACGCCGAACGGCACGCGGTGACTTTGAGGAAGGCGGGCGGGAGTGGGCATCCGATGGGTCGCACAATCGGGGATGGAGGGCCGCCGGGCCGAGATCGCGCTCCGGTTCGGACTCTCCCGCACCGCCGCGCTGCTTCTGGCCGTCCGCTTCCCTGACGACGAGGGGCTCGCCGAGTATTTGGACCCCGCCCGGGTCGAATGGCCCGACCCCCTGCGCATCCCCGACTTGAAGGAAGCGGCGGACCGCGTCGCCCGCGCCGTCAGGGCGGGCGAGAAAATCTTCGTCCACGGAGACTACGACGTGGACGGGCTCATGGGGGCCGCTGTCCTGGTGGGCGCGCTCAGAACCCTGGGGGCCTCTCCCGAGGTGTACATCCCGTCGCGCTTCGAGGGCGGATACGGGCTCTCCGAGTCCAGCGTGACCGCGGCCCTCGCGGCGTCTGCTTCCCTGGTCCTTACGACGGACTGCGGCACAAACGCCAGGGAGGCGGGTGCCGAGCTGGAGAGGCGCGGGGTGGATCTCGTCGTGACGGACCACCACGTCCCCGCCGCGGGCCAACAGCCCCCGGGCTGGATCGTCAACCCTCACATGGAGCCGAACCACGCCGACCGGGCCCTCTGCGGAACCCTCGTG
>JBFLVU010000261.1:0-3118 GCA_040758175.1 Acidobacteriota bacterium
TCCCAGGCCGACGCCTCGGAGGTCGTCCTGCTGCTGCTCCCCGTGCTCGTCGTCCTCGTCGTCGTGCTCAACCGGCTCTCGGTTCAGACCAAGAACCTGCTGACCCAGTTCGATCTCGTTCGCAGGCTCAACACCTACACGGCCGACCTCCACACGACGCTGGATCTCCCCCAGGTGATGGACGTGGTCAAGCGCGTGTGTTCGGAGCTTTTCGGCGCGGACACGTTCTTTCTGGCGCTTCTGGACGAGCGGAGCGGACGCGTGCAGTTCGCAAGCGTCGTGGACCACGGGAACGAGCTGTCCCTCGGGGACGCGGACCTCGACCGGGGGCTGACCGGCCGCGTCCTTCAGACGGGAGAGCCCCTGTTCATCGACGACCTGCTCGGCGAGAAACAGTGGATGCGCATCACCCACCGGGAGGGGTCCCAGGCCCAGCGGATTCGCTCCGTGTTCATGGCGCCCCTCCTGGACAACGCCCGATGCATCGGCGTCTTCTCCGTCCAGCGGGATGCCCCTCGCGTTTACAGACCGTTCCACAGGGAACTCTTCCTGGCCTTCGTCCAACAATTGTCCGCCGCCGTCGTGGGCGCCAGGCTCTACAAGCGGGCCACGCAGGACGGACTGACGCGCCTCTTCAACAAGAGCTTCTTTGAGGAGAGCCTCGCCGCCTGCCTGGCGAGGCGCGAGGCCTTCGGTCTCCTCTTCCTGGACTGCGACGACTTCAAGTCCGTCAACGACCGCCACGGCCACCTTACGGGGGACAGGTACCTCCAGGTGCTGGGCACGTGCATCCAGAACCAGTGCCGCGCCGGAGACATACCGTGCCGCTACGGCGGGGACGAATTCGCCATCCTGCTCAAGGGTGCGGACCGCGCCGTGACCCGCGCCGTCGCGGAGCGGATCATGGATGCCGTGGACCGTCTGGTGCTCTTCGAGTCGGGCAGCCAGATCCGGACTTCCGTCAGCATCGGCGCCCTCTGGTCCTCCGGAGAGACCGAGGGCGTCCACGTGGAGGACGTGATCCGCAAGATAGACGCGTGCCTGTACAGGGCCAAGATCCACCGGCACACCGTAGAGGACACGGCCCTCTGATCCGCCCGGCCTCCGGGCGGGCCCTCACGGCGCCTCTTCGCCGTCGGCGTGCTCCGCGTAAAAGGCTCCCCGCGCTCGGTAGGCTTCCACGGTGGAGGACACGGCCTCCAGCCCCATTCGCTCCAGCCACGCCGCCACCGTCGCCAACAAGAGCTTGACTCCGGGGGAGCGCAGGGTCGGACACGCCGTGTCCAGCTTCAGGATCCACCCGTCCTCCGCGACGGCCAGAAGGACGCCCACGGTCTGGTTCAACCGCCCTTCGGCCACCACGTACCGAAGAAGAAGACTCCTCTCGGC
This sequence comes from Acidobacteriota bacterium, assembly GCA_040758175.1. GTDB lineage: Bacteria > Acidobacteriota > UBA4820 > UBA4820 > DSQY01 > JBFLVU01. Next base: position 1,390 of record JBFLVU010000261.1, read on the forward strand.
GCCTCCCAGAAGAGCCTCCAGGAACTTGACGTGGAGATCCTCCTCCGGGACGGAGAAACGTAAGGCGGGCGGGCTCTTCCATACATCCGGCAGTGGGATTTCTCCGCGGAGTCTCGCGTGGGGCATCGTTCACCTTCTCTCGTAGACCAAGTAGTGCAGCGGACGCCCCTCCCGAATCCACTTTTCTTCGTAGCGGGTTCGAAGCGGGCAGGGCGAGGAATCCATCCAGCGGAGTCCCGGATGGGTCGAGGAAAGGAGGGGAAGCTTGGCCAACTCCTCGATGGCCTGCTCCGCATACGCGCCGTCGTCCGTGGCCAGGTGGAGCCGGCCTCCCGGCCGGAGCTTCCGGGCCGCGAGACCGAGAAACTCCTCCGTAAACAGCCGCCTCGAAGCGTGGCGGGCCTTGGGCCACGGATCGGAGAAGTTGAGCGTCACGCTCTCGAGGCTCCCGTCGGCGAAGCAGACCTCCACAACCACGTGGGCGTCGCCCACGGCGGACAAGACGTTTGTCAGGCCGAGACGGAGGACGTTCTTCACGAGACCCCTGTGGCCCTCGGCGAAGCGCTCCACCCCGACGAAACGGCATTCCGGGTGCCGTCTCGCCATGCCGAGCAGGAACTCCCCTCCCCCGAAACCCACCTCCAGGTGCATGGGCCCCCCGGGGAGGATCTCCTCCCAGGCGACGGGATGAGCCCCCTCTTTCCACCAGTCCCCCAGGAGAAGGCGGGCCGGCTCGATGCGCTCCCACAAGGGGCTTGGAGTCCTCCAAAGGTCGCTGGATCCGCGCGTGATCTTCCCGCTCAAGGACACTCCTCGCCCAAAGCGGAAACCAACCCGGACACACCCTCGCGTCGGAAGGCGGGGATCGCGCCGTTGCCGGCCGCACCTCCGTGGCGCCCCGCCGCGGCCCCTCTACCCGGGCCGATCCGTCGCCGGCTCAGGGCCGGCCCACGGAGACGTACGTAAAGCCGGCTTCACGGATCTCCTTGGGATCGTAGAGGTTGCGCAGGTCCACAACGAGGGCCGTCTTGAGGCTCTCCCGCATGCGCTGGAGGTCGAGCTTCTTGAATTCGTTCCACTCGGTGGCCACGACCACGCCGTCCGCGCCCGCGGCGGCGTCGTAGGGGTCCTTGGCGAAACCCAGCTCCGGCAGGACGGCGGCGGCGTTCTCGGCGGCCGCCGGATCGAAGGCCCGGACAACGGCCCCCGCCTCCAGAAGCGCGGCGGCGATTTTCATGGCGGGAGATTCGCGTATGTCGTCGGTGTCGCTCTTGAAGGCGAGTCCCAGGAGCGCCACGCGGGCGCCCCGTATGCTTCCGAAGGCCTTCTGGATCTTGTTCAAGGCCCGTTGGATCTGGTCCTCGTTGGCCGCCACCGCGGCATCCACGACCCGCAGGCCCACTTTCTTCGCGCGGGCCACGTCCAGAAGCGCCCGGGTGTCTTTCGGGAAGCAGGAGCCTCCGTAACCAGGTCCAGGAAGGAGAAAGCGCGGGCCGATTCGGGAGTCCATCCCCATGCCCCGCGCCACGTCCATGACGTCTGCCCCCACCTCTTCGCACAGTCGAGAGACCTCGTTGATGAAGGAGATCTTGACGGCCAGAAAGGCGTTGCTGGCGTACTTGATGAGCTCCGCCGTCACCCGGCTCGCCGTGAGAATCTGGATGCTCTGGTCGGTTTGGGGCTTGTACATGCGGCGCATGATCTCGAGGGCCTTGGGGTCGTCGCATCC
>JBFLVU010000262.1:0-3088 GCA_040758175.1 Acidobacteriota bacterium
CCTCGTCGCGGCGGGAGGGCTGGCGGGGTTCCTTTCGGGCCTGCTGGGGGTGGGCGGCGGATTCATCCTGACGCCCCTCCTCATCATGCTGGGGATCAGCCCGGCCGTGGCCGCCGCCTCCGACACCAACGCCATCGTGGGCACAAGCGCCTCCGGCGTGCTCGCCCACCTCCGCCAGGGAAACGTGGACTTCCGAATGGGGCTCGTTCTCCTCGCGGGAGGCCTCCTGGGCGGCGCGGGCGGAACCTTCTGGGTCCGGGTCCTCCGCCGGAGCGGGAACCTGGACGCCGTCATCGTCTTTCTGTACGTGGCCTTCCTGGGAATCCTCGGCGTCGTGATGTTCGTGGAGGGGCTTCTGGCCCGGATCCGGGACCGGGAGGAGGAGACCGGGATCGCTCCGATGCCCGGGTTCATGAGGGCGCTCCCCTTTCAGGCCGCATTCCCCGAGTCAGGAATCCGGGTCTCCCTCCTGGCTCCCCTCGTCCTCGGGGCGCTGGTCGGCCTCCTGGCGGCCTTCATGGGGGTGGGGGGCGGCTTCTTCCTTGTGCCGGCCATGACCTTCCTTCTGAGAATGCCCATGCGGGTGGTCGTGGGGACCAGCCTCTTCCAGATCCTCTTCACCGCCTTCGGAGTGACCGTTCTCCAGGCCTCCGTCAACCGGACGGTGGACGTCGTCGTGGCGCTCTGCCTCATGGTCGGATCCACCGCGGGGGCCCAGGCCGGCGCCGCCGTGGGCCGCAGGCTCAAGGGAACGGAGCTCCGGGTCGTGTTCGCTCTGCTCCTGCTCCTGTTGTCCCTGAAGATGTTCAACGATCTGGTTTCCCTGCCGGCGGCGTTTCTGACCCAGGGGGGAGGCCACCCGTGAGGAAGGTCGGCCTGCTCTGGTTCTGGGCCGGACTCGCGGCCGCACTAGGGGCCGCGGCCCAGCCCTTGCGGGTGGAGGTCCGGCCCGACCGGGTTTCCCAGGGCCTCTTCTACGGCGGGGTCCGCCTGGAGGTGGTTGGATCGGCCCCGAAAGATGGCGCCCTCGTGGTGCTCGTGGAGGGGGAGAGGCGCTCGGAAACACACGTGAAGGTAGGACTCAAGGGTCCCTTGTGGCTGCCCCAGGGAGACGTTCCGGTGGGGGAGGCCCCGGCCCTGTACCTTCTGGCCTCGGAGGGAGATCTCCACCATCTCCTGACCGGGGAGGAGCGAAGGCGCGAAGGGCTTGGGCTGTCCTCCCTCCGGGCGTCCCTCAGCGCGGGCGCGGCGGGCGTTCACGAGGCGGAGGAGGTCCTCCGGGTCTGGCGCCGGTCGGGCCGGGTCTCCCTCGCGGACCGGGGCGTGCGGCGCCGGGACGGCGCGTTCTCGGCCGGCTTCGACTTGCCCCCCCGCCTGGAGGAGGGAGCTCTCCTCGTGAAGGTCTTCCTCTGCCGGGAGGGGCGGGTGGCCGAGAGGTCGGTGACGAAGGTCCCCGTGGCCCGTACCGGACTCGCCGCGTTCCTCACCGGGACCGCGAGGGACCTGCCCGCGCTTTATGGAGCCGGGGCGGCCCTTCTGGCCCTTCTCCTCGGCGCCGCCGTCGGAGCGGCCTTCCCTCGTCTTCAGGGGCATTGAACGAAAACGCCCGTCGAAGGACGGGGGCCCCTTCAGGGGGCGAGAACCTTGTCCACCACGTCCTTGAGCCGGAAGGGTTTGGCCACGAAGGCCGAAACGCCCAGGCGCCGCATCTGTTCGAAGGTCTCCCGGTCGGCGTAGCCCGTGATGACCACGATTCGGACATCGGGCCGGGTGCGGCGCACCTCCAGGATCACGTCCATGCCCGTCGGAGGGCGCATCTTCAGGTCCGTCACCACGACGCCGAAAGGCCTCTCCCGCAGGGCCCTCAAGGCCGACGCCCCGTCCGTAAAACCCTCCGCCTCCACGCCGGCGCGGGCGAGCGCTTCCGTGAGGCGCTCGACCACGATGGTCTCGTCATCCAGCACGAGCACGGGCGGCGCGCCTCCCGTCATGGGGCACCCGTCGAAGGCTCGGCGACCGGGGGGAAAAGCAGGCGCACGGTGGTCCCCCGCCCCGGGACGCTGTCCACGTGGATCTCGCCCTTGTGCCGCTCGACGACCCCGTGGCATATGGCCAGCCCCAAACCCGTCCCCTTCCCGCGCTCCTTCGTCGTGAAAAAGGGATCGAACACGTGGGGGAGCGCCTCGGCCGGGATGCCCGATCCCTCGTCCGTGACCTCCACCGACGTTCCCCCGCCCTCCCGCGGTCCCGCCGTCACCGTCAGCCGCCCCCCCTTCGGCATGGCCTGCACGGCGTTCAGGAAGAGGTTGAAGAAGAGCTGGCGCAGGGCGTCGTAATCACCGCCTATGGGCGGGAGGTCCGCGGGGACTCGGTTTTCAAAGACCACGGCGGAAAGCGCCATCTCGTTGGCGAGAAGTTCGGCGGCCCCCTCCACGGGATCGAGCAGTCGGAGCGGCGCGAGGAGGGAGGGCTCGTCCCGCGTGAAATCCAGGAGGCCCCTGACGATGGCGTCGGCGCGCTGGACCTCGCCGTGGATGGACTTGAGTAGGCGGGCCTTCCGCGAGTCCCCGTCTTCCTGGCACTCCTCGATGAGCGCCTCGGCGGTGATGGAGATGTTGTTCAGCGGGTTGTTCAATTCGTGGGCGATGCCTGCTGTGAACGTGCCCAGGGCCGCCAGTTTGCCGGCCCGCGTCACCTGCGCCTCCCGGGCCCTCAGTTCGAAGAGCATACGGTTCACCGCCAGGGCGAGGTCGGAGAACTCGTCCCGGTAAGGCTTGGCCGGGGTGATGGGGCTGAAATCGCCGGCGGAGATGCGCCGGGTGTACTCGTGGAACCGCTGGAGGGACAGCGTGATGGTCCTCGCCAGGATCCAGGCCACCCAGAAGATGATCAAGAGCAGGATGGCCAGGGAGGCGAAGGGGAGGACCTGGGCGACGGACAGGAGGCGTCCGGCCTCCGCGGCCTCGCGGGTCATGAGTTGGTCCAGGAGTTCCAGGGCCTGCCCGCTCTCCCTCTCCAGGGCCCCCTTCATGTCGTCGCGCAAGAACGGGTCCCAGGCCCCGAACCTCTCGACGGAGGAGGCCTCCGC
>JBFLVU010000263.1:0-3082 GCA_040758175.1 Acidobacteriota bacterium
ATCTTTCCCACCGTGGCCTCGTGGGCGATGGCGACACGGTCCTCCCCAATCTCCATGGTCGGGTAGGTGTCGGACCGGCTCTCCTCGTTGAGCATGAGGGCGTCGCACTTGACGGTGGCCTTGACCCCGGTGGCGCCCTTGGCGACCTTGAGGAGACCGCGGTAGCTCGTCCGCCCCGAGCCCCTGCTGATGGACTTGCTCGTGATCGTCGAGGAGGTGTTGGGGGCCTTGTGGATGATCTTGGCGCCGGCGTCCTGGTGCTGGCCGTCGGCGGCGAAGGCCACGGAGAGGATGTTGCCCGTGGCTCCCTCCCCCACCAGGTAGATGGAGGGGTACTTCATGGTGAGCTTTGAGCCCATGTTGCCGTCCACCCACTCCATGGTGGCTCCCTCGTGCGCCACGGAGCGCTGGGTCACCAGGTTGTAGATGTTGTGGGCCCAGTTCTGAATCGTGGTGTAGCGCATCTGCGCGTCGCGGTGGACGAAGATCTCGATGACCCCCGTGTGGAGCGACTTGGAGCTGTACTGCGGGGCGGTGCACCCCTCGATGTAGTGGAGCCGCGCCCCCTCGTCGGCGATGATGATGGTCCGCTCGAACTGGCCCATGTTCTGCGAATTGATTCGGAAGTAGGCCTGGAGGGGCACGTCGAGCTGCACGCCCTTGGGCACGTAAATGAACGAACCACCGGACCAGCAGGCCGTGTTGAGGGCCGCGAACTTGTTGTCCTCCGGAGGTACGAGGGTTCCGAAATACTGCCGGAAGAGTTCGGGGTGCTCGCGGAGGCCCGACTCCGTGTCCAGGAAAATCACCCCCTTCTTCGCCAGATCCTCCTGGATGGAGTGGTACACCATCTCGGACTCGTACTGGGCGCCCACGCCCGCCAGAAATTTCTTTTCCGCCTCGGGAATGCCGAGCCGGTCGAAGGTCTTTCGGATGTTCTCCGGCACGTCCTCCCAGGCGTCCTCCCGCTTGTCCGTGGGCTTGATGTAGTAGGTGTAGGAGTCGAAGTCCATCTCCCCGAGGTCCCCTCCCCAGGCAGGCATGGGCTTCTTGAGGAAGACGTCGAAGGCGTGAAGCCGTATGTCCGTCATCCACTTGGGTTCCTTCTTGTGGCGGGAGATGTCGAGAACCGTCTCCCGGGTCAGACCCCTGGCGGACCGGTATACGGCCACTTCCGGGTCCCGGAAATCGAAGCGCCCCTGGTCCAAATCCAGCGCGCTCTGTGCTTTATCGTTCATGGAACCCTCCTCGAGAGGGAGCTCAGTTGGCGTTGTACTCCTTGAGGATCCAGTCGTAACCCTTCTGCTCCAGTTCCCGGGCGAGTTCGATGCCCCGGGAGCACAGAACGCGCCCGCCGGCCATGACGTGGACGCGGTCGGGGTTCAGGTAGTCCAGGATCCGGGGGTAGTGTGTGATGATGAGGGCCGAAAACCCCGGCCCCTTCATTCCGTTGATGGCCTGTGCGACCACCTTGGTGGAGTCGATGTCCAGGCCCGAGTCGATTTCGTCCATGATGACCATCCGTGGGTTCAGGAGTTGCATCTGCGAAATCTCCAGGCGCTTCTTCTCTCCGCCCGAGGCCCCCACGTTCAGGTGGCGCTGGGCGAAATCGGGAGCCATCTTCAGCCCTTCGAGGGAGGCCGTCATCTTCTTTCGAAAGGCCAGGACCGCCTTCGGGTCCTTCTTCGGCGGACCGCCGTTGTCCGCAACATCCGGTTGCCTTGCCTGGTGGGCGTTCCAGAGGAAGTGGGCAAAGGAGACCCCGGGGACCTCCACGGGATGCTGATAGGCTAGAAAAAGACCGCGCCTGGAGCGCTCGTGGACCTTCATTGCCAGAAGGTCCTCTCCGAAGAGAAACACCTCACCCCCCGAAACGGCGTACCGGGGATGGCCCATGAGCGTGTGGGCCAAGGTGCTCTTTCCGCTCCCGTTGGGGCCCATGATGACGTGGACCTCACCCTTGGGGATGGCCAGGTTGAGCCCCTTCAGAATCTGCTTCTCTTCGACCGCGGCGCGCAGGTCGCGCACCTCAAGCGCCAGCTCGGGCATAGTGCCCCTCCTTTGAAGAAACGGGATCGGAACCGCCGAGATGCGGAGAATCGGCGACCAGGTCGCGCAGGGTCGTCTCCACGAAGATGTCCTCCACGGCCTTTCTCAGGCGCGTCCACACGGCGGCCTGGGCGCACTTCGTCAGGAAGGCGCAGTCCTTGGCCCCGTCCATGCACGCCACGAGGCGCATGCGGCCTTCCATGGCCTCGTACACCATCATCAAGGTGATCTCTCCAGGAGGCAGCCGAAGCCGGTATCCTCCGTCCCGCCCCAGGGTGGACGTGACCAGTCCCGCGCGAACCAGGTTTCGCATGACCTTGGCAAGGTAGGACAGGGGCACCTTTTGGCTGGCGGAAATGACGCGCAGTTCGGCCGTGGCCCCTTCGGGAAGCCGGCCCAGGTGAACGAGGCTCCGGACCGCGTAATCGAAGCCCTTGCTCAACTGCATGGCGTCCGTCTCCTTTGTGGAGTAAATGACTCCACATTTAAGTCATAAGGTATCACTTTTTCGAAATCCCTGTCAACTCGACCCACTCTGGAGCGTACGATGACGTGGTGCTAAACTGTTTCAACAACCCGGGGAGGGGTTTTCATGCATTATCAGACCTCGGGATACCGCTTTACGCGGTACCTCCTCACTTCCATCAAGCGCCGCCTTCGGGAGGTGCTCGGTCCGGAGGACGAGGAAATCCAGGACTACTACATGCGCTACAAGCGTGAGCTCAGAAGCGCCAGGGCCACGCCCGCAAAGAGGGAGGAGTTCCTCTCCCACGCCGTGAGGCGCTGGGTCACGCTCGTGGGAGATTTTCACACCCTGGAACACGCCCAAAAGTCCTACGTGGGACTTCTGCAAGATCTGGCCCTTCGCCGGACGCGCCCCATCCTCGCTCTGGAGATGGCTCACGCCAACCAGGATGTCCCCCTTGCCCGCTTTGTCCGGGGAGGGCTCGAGGAAGCCGACTTTCTCGAAAACATCCGCTACTTTCAGAACTGGGGCTTCAACTTCCATCATTACCGGCCGATCTTCGACCAC
>JBFLVU010000264.1:0-3072 GCA_040758175.1 Acidobacteriota bacterium
TTTTCAGCCTTCCCCCTCCCTCCCTCCCGTGCTAGGATTTCCCCATGACGCCCGCGAGGATCTGGAGACCCGTCGCCGCGGCCATTGTGGCGGCGGCCTTCTGCGTCCCCGCATCCTGGGCGCTGGATCCCCGCAAGGCTCCCACCCAGTACATCCACTCCTCGTGGCTCTCGGAGGACGGCCTCCCGCAGAACTCGGTGACCGCCATCCTCCAGGACCGCACGGGCTACCTCTGGCTCGCCACCCAGGAGGGCATCGTCCGCTTCGACGGCGTCTCCTTCACCGTCTACGACAAGTGGAACACCCCCGCCATCGTGCGCAACAACATCCGCGACGTCTGCCTGGACACCTCCGGCACGCTCTGGGCCGGCACCAACGGCGGCGGCCTCCTGCGAATGGAGGACGGCGCCTTCACGGTCCTCGACTCGAAGGACGGCCTCGTCTTCGACAACGTCACCTCCCTCTGCGGCACCCGCGACGGCGCCGTCTGGGCGGGCACCTACGGAGGCGGGCTCAGCCGGTACAAGGACGGCGCCTTCACCAACTACACGACCCGGGAGGGCCTGCCCCACAACAGCGTCCTCACCCTCTACGAGGACCCGATCACCGGCGACCTGTGGATCGGCACCAACGGCGGCGGCCTCTGCCGCTTCACGGGCGGCCGCTTCGAGACCGTCCCCGGCCTGCCCGAGCCCGTGGTCTACGCCGTGCGCCGGGGCCGGGACGGCACCCTCTGGATCGGCACCTACAACGAGGGCCTCTGCGCCCTCCGGGACGGGCGCCTGCGCGTCTACACGACCCGCGACGGCCTCACGAGCGACCGCATCACGTGCCTCCTCGAGGACCGCGACGGGAACCTCTGGGTGGGCACCTTCGGCGGCGGCCTCAGCCGCCTGCACGAGGGCCGGTGGAGCTCCTTCACGACCCGCGACGGCCTCCCCTACGACGTGGTCCGGGCCCTGTGCGAGGACGGCGAGGGGAACCTCTGGATCGGCACCAACGGCGGCGGCCTCAACTGCCTCCACGACGGCCCCTTCGCCACCTTCGGCGTGCCCGAGGGCCTCTCGAACGACTTCGCCATCGGCCTCCTCGAATCCAAGGACGGAAGCCTCTGGATCTCCACCAACGGAGGCGGGATCAACCGGTTCCAGGACGGGCGCTTCACCCATCTCACGATGGCCGAGGGGATGCCCAACGACCTGATCCGGAGCCTCTACGAGGACCGCGAGGGCGCCCTCTGGGTCGGCACCGACGGCGGGGGCCTGGCCCGCGTGCAGGACGGGAAGATCACGACCCTCACCACCGCCGACGGCCTCCCGACGAACCGCGTCATCGCCGTCTACGGCGACCGCCGGGGCGTCCTCTGGGCGGGCACCAACGGCGGCGGCCTCTGCCGCATCGAGGGCCGCTCCATCCGGTCCTTCTCCCCCACCGGGGCCGAGACGGGGGGCCTCGTCAACCTCATCTTCGAGGACGGCCGCGGCCGCCTGTGGGTCAGCACCTACGGGGGCCTGAGCCTCTTCGAGAACGGGCGCTTCACGGGGTTCGAGGGCCGGGACGCCGTCGGCAACGCCATCGTCACCCACATGCACGAGGACGCCCGGGGGGCCCTCTGGATCGGCACCATCGGCTCCGGCGTCCTCCTCATGCGCGGGGGCCGCGTGGACCGGATCTCCAAGGCCCAGGGGCTCCCCGACGACACGGCCTACCAGATTCTCGAGGACGGCCTCGGTAACGTCTGGATGAGCGGGAACCGCGGCGTCTTCCGCGCGCGCATCCAGGACATGGTGGACTGCGCCGAGGGGCGCCTCCCGCGCGTGCCCGTGACGGAGTTCGGCGTGGCCGACGGCATGCGCAGCGCCGAGTGCAACGGCGGCTTCGTCCCCGCCGGGATCCGGGCCCGCGACGGCCGCCTCTGGTTCCCCACCATCCGGGGCGTGGCCGTGGTGGACCCCAACGAGCGGCGCTTCAACGCCCAGCCCCCGCCCGTCCTCGTGGAGCGGATCGTCGTCAACGGCGTACCGCGCGAGGTGGGGGCCGAGGTCGTCCTGCCCCCCGGCCGCAACCGCCTCGACATCCACTACACGGGCCTCTCCTACGTGGCCCCGGAGCGCGTCCAGTTCCGCCACGTGCTCGAAGGCTTCGACCCCGACTGGGTGCGCGCCGACACGCGGCGCGTGGCCACCTACACCAACCTCCCCCCGGGGAAATACACCTTCCGCGTCACCGCCTGCAACAACGACGGCGTCTGGAACGCCCAGGGGGCCTCCCTCGCCCTCATCCAGAAGCCCCGCCTCTACCAGACGGCCCCCTTCCTCTTCCTCTGCATCGTGGCGGGCGTCGCCCTCCTCGCCGGCGCCGTGCGCCTTCGCGTGCGCAGTCTCGAAGCCCGCCGGGCCGTCCTCGAGGCCCTCGTGGACGAGCGCACCCGCGAGCTCCGCACCGCCAACGACCGCCTCGCCGAACTCTCCGCCCAGGACCCCCTCACCGGCCTCGCCAACCGCCGCCGCTTCGACGCCCACATCGAAGCCCAGTGGCGGCAGCTCGCCCGCACCCGCGGCCACCTCTCCCTCCTCATGGCCGACCTGGACGGCTTCAAGGCCTTCAACGACACCTACGGCCACCCCGCGGGGGACGCCGCCCTCGTCCGCGTCGCCGCGATCCTCGCCGAGGCCGCCAACCGCGCCGGAGACCTCGCCGCCCGCTACGGGGGCGAGGAATTCGCCCTCGTCCTGACGGGAACCGACGCCGAAGGGGCGGACGCCCTCGCCGAGAGCCTCCGCGCCGCCGTGGCCGCCCTCTCCATCGTCCACGCGGGCCTCCCCGGAGGCGTCCTCACCCTCAGCCTCGGCGTGGCCACCGTCATCCCCGATCCCGCCCTCTCCTGGCGCACCCTCGTGGATTCCGCCGACCAGGCCCTCTACCGCGCCAAGCAGGAGGGCCGCAACCGCGTCTGCACCGCCCAGGGCACAAATTAGGGACAGCCACCTCTTTTCAAAAGGGCGAACCCGCGCCGCGGGGGAGGGCGCGGAGGCCCTCCCCTACAGAACCCGCTTCGGCCGATGCGAGCAT
>JBFLVU010000265.1:0-3071 GCA_040758175.1 Acidobacteriota bacterium
GAAACGAGCGGCGCCTTCTCCCTGAAGGCGCTTCCCCGGGATGTCCTCAAGGTCGTGGACGTGAAGGCGCCCGGAAGCGGCGAGGCGGGTTCTTTCCAGGCGGAGATCCTCGAGGATCTGAGCGCGAAGGACGCCCTCAAGTTCGTTCTCAGGGGGCGCGAGGACTACCTATTCGCGCTCGACTTCCTGCAGCGAACCCCGGGCGCCCGCATCCCCGAGGTTTACTTTTCACCGGTCTGGGGCGAGCTGGATCCCAAGGATTTGGCGGGCTGGATGCTCGAGGATAGGCCCGAGGCTCGCCTCATGGTCCAGCTCCACAAGGTCCTGTGGGGCGACCAGCGCGGCCGTTGAGTCGGCGTTTGGCAGTGAGCTGGTCAGCCGGGGAGCGAACGGTGCGTGGAGGAAGGATGCAGGCGGTGGACGGGAGGCCCCTGGCCGTGGTCCTGCTCAGCGGAGGAATGGACTCCCTGACGGCAGCGGGCATGGCCAGGAAGGACGGGTTCGATCTGGCGCTGATCCACTTCAATTACGGCCAGCGGACCGAAGAGGCCGAGCTGAGGTCTTTCGCGAGGATCGCGGATTCCTTCGGAGTTCCCGGTCCGAGGCGCCTCGTGGTCCATACGAATTTCTTCGCCCTCGTGGGGGGGTCGGCGCTTACGGACAGGCGCCTGGACGTTCCCGCGGCGCACCTCGATTCGGGGAGGATCCCGGTCACCTACGTACCCTTTCGCAACGCCGTCCTCCTTTCGATGTCCGTGGGGTGGGCCGAGACTCTCGGCGCCCGTGCCGTCTACTACGGCGCCGTTTCCCAGGATTCCTCAGGCTACCCGGACTGCAGGCCGGAGTTCGTGGAGGCGATGCAGGCCCTGGTGGATGCGGGGACCCGGCCGGACACGCGCATACGAGTGCGCGCTCCCCTCATAGACCTGAGCAAGGCCGACATCGTGAGGGCGGCCTCGGAGATGGGTCTTCCCCTGGGGCTGACCTGGTCGTGCTACCAACGGAACGACCGTGCGTGCGGGACCTGCGACTCCTGCGCGTTGAGGCTCAGGGGATTCGAGCAGGCAGGCCTGGCCGACCCCATCGAGTACGCTCCCCTCGGGTCACCGGACCGCGAGGCCATGCGGGACCGCATCCGCAAGCTGGGCCGGCTTCTGAACGCCCTGAGACGGCGGCCATGATGGGCGCGGGCCGCGGAAGGGCGGTGGCGGCTGTGGTTGCCATGTCGGTCCTCTTCGGGGCCTCGTTTCCCGCCACCAAGATCGCCCTCGAGGGGTTCACGGCCTCTCAGCTCATCTTCCTCCGCTTCGCCCTAGCCTCGGTCGTGTTTCTTGCCCTGTCGCCATGGACGGGGCTGGGTGGACTGGATCGGCGCGGGGCGTTGCAGGTCCTGGTCCTTGCCCTCTTCGAGCCCGGGGCCTACTTCTTCCTCGAGGCCTGGGGCATCCAGAGGACCCTGGCCTCCACGGCCGCCGTGCTCATCGCGACCATTCCGGTGTTCGTGCTTGTGTTGGAAGCGGTCTGGCTGAACGTCACCGTCCGGGCCCACGAGGTGGCGCTGATCATCCTGTCCCTCGGCGGGATCGTCCTGCTGGTGGGCGCCTCCGGGGTCGGAGCGGCCTTCGGCGGGAGCCTGTCGGGGAACCTCCTCATTCTGGGCGCCGCCCTCGCGGCGTCGGTCTACACCGCCATGGCCCGCCGGCTGGTTCAAGCCTACTCGCCCCTCGCCGTCACCCGCCTTCAGGCCTTTTACGCCGTGGCCATGTATCTGCCGTTTGCGGCCTGGGATTGGCACCGGCACGGCGCGGACGAGCCGGAGACAAGATCGGTCCTGGCCCTCGCGTACCTGGGGATCTGCTGTTCGTTCCTTGCCTACGTCCTTCTCAACTTTTCCCTGAGCCGGCTCAAGGCTTCAACGGTGGCGGCCTTCACCAACGTGATCCCGGTGGTGGCGACGGGGCTCGCGGTGCTTCTTTTGGGCGAGAGACTACTGTGGGGCCAGGTGCTCGGAGGGGTCCTCGTGGTGGCGTCGGTCACGCTCCTGACTCTCCAGGCCCGTCGGGCGGGCGGGGGGGAGGAGGGGACTTCGGGGGCGGGGACGAAGGGGGGGGGTCCCCCTATTCCGCCAGTCGCTTAAGCCGGTACCGTCCCGGGGCCAGGTGGAGATACTGGGCCGCGGCCGCCACGGTGTCGAGCACGCCTTCCACGGGGCGCCCCTTCTCGTCGGCCACGGAACGGATGTCGGCCTCCTCGACGACCACGTACCAATGCGTCCCGGGAGGAGGGGCTGCGTCTTCAGGGAGTTGGAGGGAGGCGTAGCGCGTTCGGTCCAACGTCTGAAGGGAACATAGAACCAGCGGGGCCGGTGCCGGAACGGCGGAGGCTTCGGGGATCCGCTCCTCGGAGCTCCTGGCCTTGCCCTCCACGGATGAAAAGAGGGAGGGTGAGGGGGAAGGAGGCGGGGCCGTGGTTCCGGCACGGGAGCGAGGCGCGGCGCCGCTCGCGTCGGAGAGGTCTGAGGATCCGCCAGGGGACTGGATCTCGAATGGGGCACTGGAAAAGGCGGGGCCATCGGCTTCGGTCTTTGCCTCCCCTTTGCGATGCACCTCCGTCAGGTCGGGTGAGATGTCGTACCCCTCGGCGGGGACGGAGCGAGGAGCGGGCGGAGGAAGGGCCTTTGAATCCTGGAGGCTCTCTTGGCGCGGAGAGGTCGGATCCTTCTCGGGATCGATACTCCCCTGTCCCATGGGTGCGCCGTTCTGGCTCCTTTCGACGGCGGGCTGGGGGGCATTGACCGTGGGCCGGCGCAGGCCTTCCTCCGTCGAGAAGGAGGAGCGGAAATAGCGAACGAGGGTCACTCCCCCCAGGAGCGCGAGCAGGAGAACGGCGGCGATGGGCGCCGCCCAGGCCGTTCGCCGCCAGAGACGTCCCGTGGAGGGGCGCGCCGAGGCGGAGAGTATCTTGCGGTGGAGGTCTTCGGGGGGCGTCACGTCCCGGAAGGCGGCCAGTCCCCTTCGGGCGGCCTCTTCCCGATCCGCCGCCAGGGCGCAGGAGGCGCAGGCGGATCGGTG
>JBFLVU010000266.1:0-3029 GCA_040758175.1 Acidobacteriota bacterium
CCTGAAGCCGGCCTTCCAGCCGCCGGACTTCGAGGGCCGCCTCGGGCGGAGTGGAGGGGGCCTCGTCCACGGCCTTCGTCAGGTGGGCCAGCCGGTCCTGCAATTCGGCGAGGAAGGCGTCCGACCCGAGGACCGCCCGCTGGAGGCGCTGGGTCTTCCGACCGAAGGCGAGGGTCGCCGCTCGCTGGGCCTCCGACAACTCTCCGCTCCACAGCGGTTCCACCGTGAAGGGCCGGGGCTCCGAAAGGGCGGTGACCGTCCCGCCCACGCGGGAAAACAACTGGACCCGGTATGCCCCGGGAGCGGCGAGGGGGCCCGTCGGCACCGGCGCCCACGGGTTGAAGTCTTCGGGGGCCTTGAGGCGGACCGGGTCCGCGGGCGGGAAACGGAGGTCCCAACTCACACGGTGAAAGCCCGCCGTGACGGGGCCCGTCAGGATGCGGACCATGTTTCCGTCGGCGTCGCTCACCAGGAGAAGGACGGCCGGGGCCTCTTCGCGGTCCTCTTCGCGCAGCGCGTCCCAGGAGGGATAGGGGACCGCCCTCTTCTCCTCCGCCGCCTTCTTTTCGGCTTCCTGCCGCTGTTTCCTCAGGCTCCGGATCTCCTCCTTCAACCGGTAGGTGAAGACCGCGCCGAAGGGAGGGTTGGGCGCGGTGAAAAAGGCATCCCCCAGGCTGGCCTTCTCGGGGAGCCCCAGGGGGGAGGAGGGGACGTAGAGCCAGGCCCGCTTCACGGGGTAGAGCGCGGCGGGTCGCTTGAGGGCCTCGGCGGTGGCCTCCCGCAGCGGGGAGTAATCGTCGAGGATGTAGATGCCCCGCCCGAAGGTGGCCACCACCAGGTCGTCCTCCCGGCGCTGGATCTCCAGGTCCCGGACGGCGATGGTGGGAAGGCCTCCCTTGAGTCGGAACCACGTTCCTCCGCCGTCCCGGGAGAAGAAGAGGCCGAATTCCGTCCCCGCGAAGAGCAGGTCCTTCTCGGCGTGGTCTTCCGCCACGGCGTACACGGTCCCCCGAGCGGGAAGGTCTCCGGCTATGGAGGTCCAGGTCCGGCCCCGGTCCGAACTCTTGAGGAGGTAGGGCTTGAAATCCCCCTCCTTGTGGTTGTCGAAGGCCGCGTAGACAACGCCCGGGCCGTGGCGGGAGGCCTCCAGATCGCTCACGTAGGCCCGCTCGGGCACCCCCGGAAAGGTCCCCACCGCGTGCCAGGCGCCGCCGCCGTCCTCGGTGGTCTGGACGAGCCCGTCGTCGGTTCCGGCATAGAGGAGCCCCTCCAGGAGCGGGGACTCGGAGAGGGAAACCACATTTCCGTAAAAGGACGTGGAGGCGTTCTTGGCCACCGCGTCCACGCCCCATACCTTCCCCATCATGGGCAGGGTGTTGCGGTCGATCCGGCGGGAGAGGTCCGGGCTCACCGCCCGCCAGGAGGAGCCGCGGTCGTCGCTGCGAAAGACCATCTGGGCGGCGAAGTAGAGCCGGGCCGGGTCGTGGCGGCTTACAAGGAGGGGCGAATCCCAGTTGAACCGCAGGGGGTCCCCGCCTGGGGCGGGCTGGGGCTGGATGTCCAGGACCTCGCCGGTCTTCCGGTCGTACCGGATGAGCCCTCCGTACTGGGACTGAGAATAGACCAGGTCGGGATTGTCTGGGTCCACCTGGGTCTTGAAGCCGTCCCCCCCCACGGTGACGACCCAGTCGGCGTTCGTGATCCCGTGGGTGGTCGTCGTTCGGGAGGGGCCGCCCAAGGTGTTGTTGTCCTGGGTGCCTCCGTAGACGTTGTAGAAGGGGCGCGCGTTGTCCGGAGTCACCCTGTAAAACTGGGTCACGGGCAGGTTGTCCGTGAATTTCCACGTGGCGCCGCGGTCGAAGCTCTCGTAGATCCCGCCGTCGCAGCCCGCGAGCAGGTGCTCCGTGTTCCGGGGGTCGATCCAGAGGGCGTGGTTGTCCACGTGCTTGAAGCGCTCGCCCACCTTCCGGAAGGTCTTCCCCCCGTCTTCGGTGACCTTCATCCACGTGTCCATCAGGTAGACCCGGTCGGGGTCCTTGGGGTCGGCGACGATCTCGTTGTAGTACTGCCCGGAGGAGGTCTGGATATCGCTCCGCTTCTCCCAGGTCTCGCCGCGGTCCTTCGAGCGGAAGAACCCGCCCTCCTCGAGGGTCGCCTCGACGATGGCGTAGACCACGTCGGGATCGGCGGGGGAGACGGCCAGGCCCACCCGGCCCAGGTCCAATTTGGGCAGGCCTTGGGACACCTTCCGCCACGTCTCCCCGCCGTCCGTGCTCTTGTGGATCGCGGCTTCGGGGCCGCCGTTCACGAGGCCCCACACGTGGCGGCGGCGATGGTAGGACGCCGCCAGGAGGACGTCAGGATCACGGGGATCCAGGACCACGTCGGTGACGCCCGTGTCGTCGCTGATCTTCAGCACCCGCCGCCATGTCTTGCCGGCGTCCGTCGTCTTGTAGAGGCCGCGATCCCCCCCGCGGGTCCACAGGGGGCCCTGGGCCGCCGCGTAGACCGTGTCCGAGTCCCGAGGGTCCACGAGGATCTTGGCGATGTGCTCCGAGGACTTGAGCCCCACGTTCTTCCAGCTCCTGCCTCCGTCCTCCGAACGGTAGATTCCGTCCCCGTATCCGACGCTTCGCTGGCTGTTGTTTTCGCCCGTTCCCACCCAGACCACGAAGGGGTTCTTCGGATCCAGCGCCACACACCCGATGGAGTAGGAACCCTCCGCGTCGAAGACGGGCGTCCAGGTCGTGCCCCCGTTCTCCGTGAGCCAGACCCCGCCCGAGGCGACGGCCACGAAGGCGCGCCCCGGCCGGTCGGGGTCCACGGCGAAATCCCCGATCCGCCCGGACATCAGAGCGGGCCCAAGGGGCCTCAGTTCCAGCCCCTCGAATTCCTTGGAGGGGTCGGGCGCGGGGCGACCGGCGGGGGCGGAGGCGTCCGCCGCCAGGAGGATCGCCGGCGAGAGGAGGGCCGCGAAGAGGGCACGGGAGAACGATCGCATGGGGGACCTCCGGAGAAAGAGGCGGCCG
>JBFLVU010000267.1:0-3026 GCA_040758175.1 Acidobacteriota bacterium
TCCTCCCGAAGCACGGCGATCACTTCCGCCGCCACCGCGCACCCGAGGGGGTCGTCCTGGTGGGACTGGGCATAGCGGAAGCCGAGGCTCCGCAAGGCCTCGGAGGTTTCGGCCGAAAAGGCGGCGGCGCTGACGGGGTACCCGTTGCCCAGCCCCTTCCCCACGGCGACGGCGTCCGGGATCAATCCGTAGTGCTCCAACCCGAACCAGGTGCCCGTCCGGCCGAATCCGGTGGTGACCTCGTCCACGACCAAGAGCCCCCCCGATTCCTTCACTCGCGCCGCCAAGGAGCGAACGAACGGGGCGGGTGGGAGCTTCACGAGGCCGGAGGCGTTCCCCGGCTCGAACGCGAAGCCCGCGACGCTGTCCAGGCGAAGCGCGTCGAGTATGGCCGCGTGCTCCGGGCAAAGGCGGTCGTCCAGGCAGAGGGAGCAATCGGTCAGCGGGACTGCAATCCACTCATCGGGGGGGATCCGGGAGGAGGACCCGTAGGCGCCGAGGTAGGTTCCCTCTAGGGTCACGAGCCGCGAGCGGCCCGTGATCCCCTTCGCGGCCAGAAGGGTGAGTTCCACGGCTTCGCTGCCGGAGGAGAGAAAGACGCACGTGCCATTCTTCAGCGCAAGGGCTTCGAGCAGCGCCGCGCCCGCCTGCTCCACGATCGGGGCCGTCGTTCGATAGCCCACGTGAGTGAGGGCCTCGAGTTGGCGGCGGATGGCGGCGGCGATGCGGGGGTGGTTGTGGCCGAGGCAGGCGCACCAGACTCCCGCCTCCAGGTCCACGATGCGCCGGCCCCGTGCGTCGAACAGGTCGCATCCCGACGCCCTCGCCAAGTCGCGCACCAGCACTTCGTAGCCGTAACAGCGAAGAATGCTGTCCATAACCCCCTCCCGGCCCCAGTGTATCCCGAAGGACGACAAAGGGGCCCCGAAGGGCCCCGGGGCTTCGCGCGAAAGGAGGTCGGCTACCCTTGCTCACATGCCTTCGCCCGCCGGGCCAGTTCCTCGGGAGAAAGGTCCTCCTTGTGCGTGGCGAGGGTCCAGACGTGGCCGAAGGGATCCTCGAGGGTGCCGGCGCGGTCGCCGTAGAATTGATCCGCCACGGGGCGGAGCACCTTCGCCCCGGCTGCAACGGCCAAGGGGAAGGCCACGTCCACATCCTGCACGTAGAGGAGAAGGCTCGTGGCGTTTCCTCCCAGCGACTTGGGGCTCTTGAATCCCAGGTCCTGGTTCTCGTCGGCCAGCATGAAAGGAGAATTCCCGACCCGCATTTCGGCGTGGCCCACCTTGTCCCCAGGTGCCGGTATCCGCAGGAGCTCGACGGCGCCCAGGGCGCGGGCGTAGAAGTCCAGAGCGGCGCGACCGTCGTGCACGACGAGATAGGGCGTCAGAGAGTGGTATCCCTCGGGAATGGGCTTGACGGGGGAAGGCATCGGATTCCTCCTCGGGGCGAAGCAGCCGGATGAGTCCTGGGGCCCGGAAAAGCCTGCGGCTCCTTCTGGAGATCCAAGTCGCCCACATGCCATCCAACGTTGCGGGGGCCCTGGGAATTTCGGGAGACGGGCGCTTCATACGTGAGAATGTGGAGTGCGGCTAGGCGCTCCGGAGGGCCTCGTCCAGGGCATGGAGGAACCGGGACCGGTCTCTGGGCGAGAAGGGGGCGGGGCCGGCCGTCAGGGTCCCCGTTTCGCGCAGGAAGGCCAGGAGTTCTCGGCCCGCCATGGCTTCTCCGATGGACTCGAGGGTAAAGGCGTTCCCTTTGGGCGTCAGTGCCTTGGCCCCCTTCTTTAAACAGCGGTCTGCCAGAGGAATGTCAGAGGTCACGACGACGTCGCCCCGACCGGCGTGGGCGGTGATCCAATCGTCGGCCGCATCGAACCCCGCTCCCACGACGATGAGGGTGATCCACTCGTAAGGGGGAACGCGCATCCTCGAGTTGGCAACCAGGGTGACCGGGACGCGGTGGCGCGCCGCGACGCGGTAGATCTCCTCCTTGACGGGGCAACCGTCCGCATCCACGAAGACCTCAGCCATGGCGTGCGATCCCTCTCGCCGCGAGGACGAGGGCCAGGGCCAGGGCGCCGGGTGCCGCCTGTGCCCAGAACACGGACCTTCCTGCTGTGGCGGCCCCGTAGAGGCCCGCCGCGACGACACAAGCCAGGAAAAAGACGGTCACTCCGAAGCCAGCGGGCCCCAGAATCAGGCCCCAGACGAGCCCCGCGGCGAGGAATCCGTTATAGAGGCCCTGGTTTGCGGCGAGAACCCGAGACGCCGCGGAGGCCTCGGGGGTAAGACCGAACACCCGCCGGCCGAGGGGCTTGTCCCAGAAGAACATCTCCAGCACCAGGAACCCCGTATGCAGCAGGGCCACGAGGGCCACGGCCAGGGACGCGAGAATGCGCACGGGTTTGCTCCTCGTGGGCCCGCAAGTGGGCGCCGCCCGACCATCCTACCACCCGCTTAGCGCGGTGTGGCGGTCACCAGCCCCCACAAAGGGTCCGAGTCCGCATCAGGGCGCGAGGGCGCCGACGGAGAGGCTCCGGGGTGAAGAAGGCGAGGTGCGCCGGTGGCCGGACAGGTATCGCTCGCGCTTGGAAGGGGCCATTCGGCGGAGGTCCAGGAGGATCAGGCCATCCACGCAGTTCCCGAAATCGGGGTCCACGCCGAAGTCCAGGAAACGGACGCCGCCGGGTTCGCAGAGCTCCGTGTACTGCCGGAAGAGGGTGGGAATCGCGCACCCGAGCCCTTTGAGGTGCTCTTTGAGGCGCCGATAATCGTCTTCGCGGTCCCTCCCTGGGAGAATGGCGGAAAGGGACTCGTCATGGGCCCGGCTGAGCGTGAATGGATTGAGGGAATGGGCGAGAAAGGCGGGATCCCCGTGCCAGCGACCGTAGTGCACCACGAGGAGCCGCTTGGCTTCCTCGGGGAACGCGCCGCTGATGCTCACGGCCCCGAAAAGGTAGCGGACGTGGGGCCGGGCCAGGAGGACGGCCCCCATACCCAGCCCCAGGCGGTCGAGGGCGCGGGGGT
>JBFLVU010000268.1:0-3021 GCA_040758175.1 Acidobacteriota bacterium
TGATGGAGAGGGCGAGGTCCGCCTGGACGGGAGGGGGAAGGGTCCGGGTCACGGGCCGCTCCGATCCGGGGCGCCGGTCCGGCTCGCCAGCCGTTCGAGGTGCCTCAGGACGAGGTCGGGCTTCTCGTCCCGCAAGAGGGGCGTCAGGGTGCGCGCCCGCCGCACCCGGCCCAGGTCCAGGTCGGCCCGGTAGACGGCCTCCCGGTTCTCGTCGCCGTCGAGGAGCAGTTCGCCGAAGGGATCGGAGACGTAGGAGCCCCCGGCGAAGGCCAGCCCGTCCTCGTACCCGACCCGGTTCACGTAGACCCAGTGCGTCGTGAGGAACTGGCTCAGGGTCTGGCCCACCCGCTCCCAGGTCCGCACCGAGGCGGCCTCGCTCCCGCCCACGGCCAGGCCCCGCCCGGGGCTTCCCGCCGTCACGAGCAGGGTGTGGGCCCCCTGGAGGGCCAGGAGGTAGGGCGCCGAGAGGTGCCAGGCGTCCTCGCAGACGAGCAGGCCCATGCGGCCGAAGCGGGTCTCGAAGGTCTCGAAGGCCGCCCCGGGGGCGAAATACCGGCCCTCGTCGAACATGCCGTAGGTCGGCAGGTAGACCTTGCGGTGGGCGTGGAGGATCCGGCCCCCCGAGAGGTAGAGGGCGGTGTTGTGGAAGAGGAACTGTGGGCTCTGCTCCACGAGGCCCACCACCACGTCCCGCTCCCGGCTCGCCTCCACCAGGGGCCTCAGGAATCCCCCTTCGGCCACGGGGAGGGCCACCTCGGCGACCAGGTCCTGGAGAAGGTACCCCGTGAGGGAGAGCTCGGGGAAGACGACGAGGTCGGCCTCTCGCGCCTCGGGGGTCTGGAGCCATTCCAGGTGGCGCTCCAGGTTGGACCGAAGGAGCCCGAGGGCGGGGGCCATCTGGACCAGGGCGCAACGGACCGAAGGTTCCACGGCTTCCTCCTCGCCGAGTATACGAAAGGGACCTCCCGAGGGCAACCGGAGGGAGCGCAACCCCCTCTCCAACAAGAGGCTAAGGATACTTGACAAGGCTCTAGTCAGATTATATAATTAGCAATCTGAGGCGAATGTTGCTAAACCCACTCTGACGACTGAGGAGGCATTGCCATGAAGGTGAAACCGCTGCATGACCGGGTTCTGATCAGGCGCCTGGAAGCCAAGGAAATGGTCCGCGGGGGCATCATCATCCCCGACACGGCCAAAGAGAAGCCCATGGAAGGCGAGGTCATCTCCGCCGGCCCCGGCCGCCTGGACGACCAGGGCAAGCGCATGCCCATGTCCGTGAAGGCCGGCGACAAGGTCCTGGTGGGCAAGTACGCCGGAACCGAGATCAAGATCGACGACGTGGAACACGTGGTCGTCCGCGAGGACGAGATCCTGGGCATCGTGGAATAAGAGTCGAGAGACGGAGGCAGTACCATGGCGAAAGAAATCATCTATTCGACCCAGTCCCGGACGGCCCTCATGGCCGGCGTCAACAAGCTGGCCAACGCCGTCAAGGCCACCCTCGGCCCCAAGGGCCGCAACGTGATCATCGAAAAGAAGTTCGGCGCTCCCCTCGTGACCAAGGACGGCGTCACGGTGGCCAAGGAGATCGAGCTCAAGGACAAGCAGGAGAACATCGGCGCCCAGATGGTGAAGGAGGTCGCCTCCAAGACCTCCGACGTGGCCGGCGACGGCACCACCACCGCCACCGTTCTGGCCCAGGCCATGCTCCAGGAAGGCCTCAAGGCCGTGGGCACGGGCGTCAACGTGATGGAGCTCAAGCGCGGCATCGACAAGGCCGTGGACGCCGTGGTCAAGGAGATCAAGTCCATGGCCAAGCCCGTCGAGGGCAAGGCCGTGGAGCAGGTGGGCACCGTCTCCGCCAACAACGACGAGACCATCGGCACCCTCATCGCCGAGGCCATGGAGAAGGTGGGCAAGGACGGGGTCATCACCGTCGAGGAAGCCAAGACCATGGAGACGACCCTCGAGATCGTCGAGGGCATGCAGTTCGACCGCGGCTACCTCTCCCCCTACTTCGTCACCGACGCCGAGCGCATGGAAGCCGTGCTGGAAGACTGCTTCATCCTCGCCCACGAGAAGAAGATCTCCTCCATGAAGGACCTCCTTCCCGTGCTCGAGCAGATCGCCAAGAGCGGCAAGCCCTTGCTGATCATCGCCGAGGACGTGGAGGGCGAGGCCCTGGCCACCCTCGTCGTGAACCGCCTGCGCGGCACCCTGCACGTGTGCGCCGTGAAGGCCCCCGGCTTCGGCGATCGCCGCAAGCGGATGCTCGAGGACATCGCCATCCTGACGGGCGGCAAGTGCTTCACCGAGGACCTGGGCATCAAGCTCGAGAACATCACCCTGGCGGACCTCGGCCGGGCCAAGAAGATCGTGGTGGACAAGGACAACACGACGATCGTCGAGGGCGCCGGGAAGGCCGAGGACATCGAGGGGCGCGTCAAGCAGATCCGCCGCGAGATCGACGAGACCACCTCCGACTACGACCGAGAGAAGCTCCAGGAGCGCCTGGCCAAGATCGTGGGCGGCGTCGCCGTCATCAAGGTCGGCGCGGCCACCGAGTCGGAACTCAAGGAGAAGAAGGCCCGGGTCGAGGACGCCGTCCACGCCACCAAGGCGGCCGTGGAAGAGGGTGTCGTGGCGGGCGGCGGCGTGGCGTTCATCCGCGCCATCTCCGCCCTCGACGGCCTCAAGGGCTCCGACGACTTCCTCGCCGGCGTCAAGATCGTCAAGCGGTCCCTCGAGGAACCCGCCAAGCAGATCGCCAACAACTGCGGCGTCGAAGGCTCCGTGGTCGTGGAGCACATCAAGAAGCTCAAGGGCACCAACGGCTTCAACGCCAAGACCGAGAAGTTCGAGGACCTCGTGGCCGCCGGCATCCTCGACCCCGCCAAGGTCACCCGCACCGCCCTGCAGAATGCCGCTTCCGCGGCGGGAACCCTCCTCACCACCGAGGCCATGATCTTTGAACTGCCCGAGGAGAAGAAGGATATGCCTATGCCCGGCGGAATGGGC
>JBFLVU010000269.1:0-3015 GCA_040758175.1 Acidobacteriota bacterium
GAAGGACAGGGCAAGGGGCAACGCACGAAGCGGATCCAAAGCGGGAAAGGGAGCCGGGGAGGGCTCCGAGCATGATTACCAAGCGAAACACTTTGGTGTTACTCGCCCTGGCCATGCTGGTCGCATCCGGGGCCGTTCAGGCCGCCGCCACGGGGTCCTTTTCCGTGACGCCCGTCACAGAATCCCGCGATTCTGTTGGAGGGTACTGGACGTGGTCCGTGGTACCCGCGGGTCCGGGGTGGCTTCCGCTCCCCCGGCTGGGGATCGTCCTCCCCGGGGTCTCCGAAACGGCAATCCTCTCGGTCTCTGCCGGGCCCGGAGGCGTCTGGCAAGAGGTGGAGCTCGTGGATGGGCGGGGCTCCCTCCCCTTCACCCCCTCCAACGCGGCGGCCTTGTGGGAGGTCCGCCTCCGGACGGCCGATGCCCTCGCCGCCCCGCCCCAGATCGTCCCCCTCGATGCCCTCGTTCTGGCCTCGGAGGGTCCCGTGCTTTCGGAGGCGCCCGCCCTGGTCACCGTGACAAAGTGGGGAGACTCGGCCTGGACGAAGGTGCGGGCCGTGGACGCGGTGGGCGCTCCCATCGCCTTGGAGACCCTCGCGGGAGCCGACGCGGGAGCCGACGCGGAAGGATGGCACGACCTGGGCTTCCTGAACGGGGCCGACCAGGGGAGCCTGCGGGTCTACCTGACCCCCGACGTGTCGTACCCCGTTCTCGTGGAGGCGCAGACCGACACGGGCGAAACCGGCGTTCTGGTCCTCTCCCCCGAGAACCTCCTGGCGGGCGCCGCCGATATGATTCACTACTACGGCATGGCCAAGCCCAATTGGAACTGCGCCACGCGGATCTACGACGGCACCTACCTCTGGATCGTGGGGATCGAGGACGGGACGACGTACACCGTGACGGACCTGGACACGTTGGCGGTCCTCGCCACGGGGACCGTGAACCGGGGCCAGAAAGCCTCCCTGGCGAGCCCCAACCCCGCTCTCGTGGACAACCACCGCTTCCGACTCGCCACCTCCCGGCCCGTCCAGGCTTACATGGGCTTCGATTGTTCGGGGACGCTCCCGGGCTCCATGTTCTTCCTGGCCGACGACGGCCGGTCCATGTACGGCTCGGCCTTCACGGTGCCCGTGGGCGGCCTGGACGGACGGGCGCGGTACGTCGTCTTCGCCGCCGGCGCCGGGACGGCCGAGATCCGGACCATCTCCGGGACCCTCGTCGCCTCCCACACCTACACCGCCGCCGGTTACTGGGACGCCACCGCTTCCCTCACGGCCGACACCGTCTACGCCGTCACCTCCTCGGGAACCACCGTCGCCGTCCAGCAGTCGAGCCAGAACACGGCCACGGAGGTTCCCCCCCTCACCATGGTCGTGGGAGGCGGCACGTGCGCCCCCTCGTCCCTCGGCAACAAGTTCTACGTCCACGTCCAGGACTGGAACGGCGTCGACCCCGCCCTCGTGGCCATCGGGTACAGCGACGTGGACTGGCGGTACCGGCAACTGCCCAGCGGCTCCTGGAACAACACAACGGTGCGGATCAACAACACCCGCCGCAGAACGGTGACCGAGGGCTTCTACGAGGTCGAGGTCACGACGGCGGGCGGCACCATGGGCCTACTGGCGGGCTCCTACGAGGGCGGAACAGAAATCTACGACCTCGGTGACGACTCCGTCTACTACCGGGGCACGGGAAGCAACATCCGCGGCCACGCCCTCCGGTGCGGGGGCTCCATCTTCGTGGCCCACGACGGCACCACCGTGGACGAAACGGGCGCCACGACCACGCCGGCGCTTCCGGCCACCTTCGACGCGGGCGACGTCATCACGCTCAACGGGAACACCTCCTCCGCGACGCCCTTCCGGATCTACAGCCAAGACGAAAACCACCCCATCGTCGTCGAAGTCTTCGGCGGCAACTGCTCGACCAACCTGAACGACTGGTCCAAGGTCATGCTCCCCGCGGCCCTCGCCCGGCCCGTCATCACGTACCCCGACGCCAGCGGCTACCTCAACGACCTGACGCCGACGGTCACGGGCACCGCGGTTCCGGGAGCCACCGTGACCCTGCGGGTCTACGACCACAACGACGGGGACACCCTCGTCTTCACCGGCACGGCGACGGTCGCCTCGGACGGGACATGGAGCCTCGAGGTGACGACGACCCTCACGGAGAACCACCTTTACTATTTCGAGGCCATCCAGGGCCTCGACGGCGCCTGCCCGGTGGATCCCCTTCCGCCGCCAGGCTCGAGCGGCTCCCAGGGCGAGATCGACACCACGCCGCCCGCGGTCCCCGTCATCACGGGCCCCGCCGACGGCTCCAGCACAAGCGACGCGACGCCCACCATCACGGGAACCGCCGAGGCCAACAGCGTCGTGACCGTGTGCATCGGGGCCGAGTGCCACACGACCCTCGCCGACGGCTCGGGCAACTGGTCCCTCGACTGGCCCACACCCCTCGCCGACGGGCCCTACACCGTCTCCGCCACGGCCACCGACGCGGCGGGCAACACTTCCCCCGCCGCCAACAACGGTTTCACCGTGGACACCACGCCACCCGCCGCCCCCGTCGTGGCTTCCATCTCAACGGACACGGGGACCTCATCCTCCGACGGGATCACTTCCGACAACACACTGGTCTTCTCCGGCACCGCGGAGGCCGGATCCACCGTTCACGTGTTCCTCGACGGCGCGGAGATCGGCACAACGGTGGCCGACGGCTCGGGGACCTGGTCCTTCGACTACACGGGAACGACCCTCGCCGACGGGCCCTATTCCGTCACCGCCACGGCCGAAGACGGCGCCGGCAACACATCCCCCGCATCGGCCCCCTTTGCCGTCCTCGTGGACACGGCCGATCCGGCGGCCCCGGCGGTGACCCCTCTCACGACCAACGACACGACCCCCGCGATCCACGGCACCTTGGGCGCCGCCCTGGAGGCCGGAGACGTCTTCACCGTCGTCGTGAACGGCGTGACCTACACCGCCGGCGACGGAAACCTCGTGGTTT
>JBFLVU010000270.1:0-2992 GCA_040758175.1 Acidobacteriota bacterium
GGCCCTACGAGGTGCTCGCCGAAGAAGGGTTCACCTACTCCTCGAGCCGGCTGGCCGTGCCCTTCCTGGGAGGCGGCCGTCCCGGCCCCCCGGGGTCCGTCGCCGGGGTTTGCGAAGTGCCGGCCCGTCGCGCGCCCGGGCGGGGGGTGCCCCTTCCGAAGGGAGGGACCGTCTTTCTCCGGCGCCTGCCCGTGCGCTGGCTGGAGGCCGGCCGGGACGCCGTCCTCTCCGGGGGCGGACCGGCCGTCTACTGGTTCCATCCCTGGGAGCTGGACCCCGCGGGTCCCCGGCTCGTGCTGGATCCGTTCCGCCGGTTCGCGCGGTTTTCTGGGCTACCGAATCTACCCAAACGCCTGCACCGCCTCGTTGGGCCGGGAGTCAGGAGGATAGATACATGGATACAACAGAATAGCGGGATATAACCCAGTGTAATAATTTGTGTTTTCAATCTGTAAGCCTCTCTTGCTCAATCGCTTTGCCCCTGCTTGAAAGAGTAGTGGGTGAAATGGTCCATACTGGTGAGGCCAGCCGGGGCGCCGGCTTGTCCGGGGCCCCAGGACCGAGTACCGTTTCTCCCGGACCGGCGGGGGCTTGCGCCTCGGGGTCCGAACCCGGTACCTTGAGATCAGAACGTTCCAACCCGTTCGTTTGGCGAAAACTCGATCGTGTGCAGGGGACCTCACGATGGCCAAAGCAGACCCCCATCCCACCGTGGAGCGGATGACGCTCCTCCAGCGGATCGACCACGCCCTCCTCGCTCTCTGCGTCCTCCTCCTCGTCGCTTCGGGGCTCGCCTTGGCCTACCACGACCACGCGTGGGCCCAGGCTCTCATCGGGCTGATGGGGGGCCTGGGCGGCCGCCATTGGCTGCACCGCGCGGCCGCCGTGGGGCTCGTGGGGGCGGGGTTCCTCCACGTTGGGGGCCTGGTCTTCTCGAAGAGATACAAGAGGGACCTGAGGGACCTCCTCTTCGCGGGGTCGGACTTGGCCGAGGCCGCGCGAGGCTGGCGGTACAACTGGACGGGAAAGGGAGAGCCGCCGAAGTTCGGGCGGTTCACGCCGTGGCAGAAGTTCCAGTACTGGGGGATCCTGACGGGCTGCCTCGTCATGGTCCTGTCGGGCATGGTCCTGTGGTCGCCCCAGGCGAGCCTGACCCTCTTTCCAAAGGCCTTCATCGACCTCATGCTGGTCCTCCATTCGAGGGAGGCCCAGCTCATCTTCATCGTCCTCATCCTGTGGCACGTCTACGACGTCCACGTGGCCGCGGGAAACTTCCCCATGAACCCCGCCTGGCTCACGGGAAGGATGCGGGCCGACGTGTACCGGCGCCAGCACCTCGGAGAGGTGGAAGCGCGGGAGAAGGAGGGGAAGACGCCATGAGGAAGGACCTCCTTCGCTCCGCGCGCCGCGGGTGGCGGGCGCTCGCCGTCCTCCTGGTCGCTTCCGCCGCGTGGGTGGCCGCGCCGGCTCAGGAAGACCTCCGGTGCCTTTCGTGCCACGGGAAGCCGGGGTTCCGCCAAATCCGCCCCTCGGGCGAGGTCTTGGAACTCTTTGTGGACCCCACCCTCCTGCGCCAGTCGGTCCACGCCCAGAATACCTGCGTGGACTGCCACGCGGACGTGGACGAGGTGCCCCACCCCGAGCGGCCGGGAAGGGTCAACTGCCGGCGTTGCCACTACGACGGGAGCACGGCCGGGGTCCCCCAGACGGCCAAGTACATGGAGTTCGAGCGGAGCGTCCACGGTCGGGAGCTGGCGGGGGGCAATCCCAAGGCGCCCCTTTGCCAGGACTGCCACGGGGACCACCTGATCGCGCCCGGGACCGACCCGCGCTCCTCCGTGAACCGCGCCCACGTGACCCAGGTCTGCGGGGCCTGCCACCTGAAGGTGTACGGGGAGTACCGTGCCTCCATCCACGGCAAGGCGCTGGATCGGGGCGCGAAGGACGCCCCCGTGTGCACCGATTGCCACGGCGAGCACACCATCGCCCGCCCGGAGGAGCGCGGCTCCAGCGTGAACCCGGCCAAAGTGGGCAGCACCTGCGCCCAATGCCACGCCAAGGTCTTCATCATGGAGAAGTACGGCGTGAAGGTTCAGCAGGTGGCCACCTACCGGGACTCCTTCCACGGCATCGCCACCGAGTTCGGGGACCTGAAGGCGGCCAACTGCGCCTCCTGCCACCAGGCGCACCTGATCCTGCCCTCGGCGGATCCGCAGAGCTCGGTGAACGTGAAAAACATCCCCGCCACCTGCGGGAAGTGCCACCCCGGGGCCAACGCCAATTTCGCGAAGGGCCGCATCCACTTGAACCCCAAGGACCGCTCCGCGGGGATCGTCTACTGGGTGGCCCTGGGCTTCGAGGTCTTGACGGTGAGCACGCTGACGGGCCTGTTCATCCACATCGGGCTCGACTTGTTCCGGCAGTACAGGTCCCGGCGGCGCCGCAGGACCGAGCCGCACGCGAAGGAAGAGGGGGAGGCGAACCCATGAGCCAAGAGGCCGGGAAGGGCCCGGGCCGGGAGGATCTCCGGTCCGTGGTGGAGGAGGCGTCGGCCTCCCTCGCCGGGATACTCGAAAAGGAGGTCCCCTCGGACTTGACTCCTGAACAGAAGGAGCGCCTGCGGGCCCTCCTCCTTTCGACCCTCCACCGGGAAGCGGACCAGGGAGTCCGTCGCGTGTGCCGGTCCTTCCTCGAGGAGGAGCACCGGCGCATGAAGGCCCTCCGCAAGAAGGCGGCGAAGGAGGAGGCGGGCGGCTTCGTGGAGCGCCTCAGCCTCCACCTGAGGGCCCAGCACCTGGTCCTTTTCACCAGCTGCATCCTGCTGATCGTCACGGGCCTGCCCATCAAGTTCCACGAGGCGGCCTTCTCCAAGTGGTTCATGGACGTGATGGGAGGGCCGTCGGTGACGGGCGTCCTCCACCGGATCGGCGCCGTCCTCCTGACCGCCGTGGGCGGATACCACATCTTCTACACGGTCTTTTCCGGAACCGGC
>JBFLVU010000271.1:0-2979 GCA_040758175.1 Acidobacteriota bacterium
CCAGAAGGACCGCATCCTCACCTTCGTGAACCCCGCCCACGACCCCAAGGGGGCGGGCTACCAGGTGGCCCAGGCCCGCATCGCCGTGGGCTCCGGCGAGCTCACGGGAAAGGGCCTCCACTCGGGCACCCAGAACCGTCTCAACTTTCTCCCGGCCCCCCACACCGACTTCATCTTCGGCGTGGTGGCCGAGGAGACGGGCTTCCTGGGAAGCGTGGGCGTTCTCCTGGCCTTTCTGGCCCTCCTGGCCCGCTTCCTCTCGACCCTTCGCGTGGCCCGCGACGCCGAGGGGCGCTTTCTCGTCCTTTGCGGCTTCGCCGTGATCCTCTACCACCTCCTCGTAAACGTGGGCATGGTCCTCGGGCTCCTGCCCACCACGGGCCTCCCCCTGCCCTTCCTCTCCTACGGCGGGTCCTTCCTGCTCAGCATGAGCCTCTTCGCGGGACTGGCCGCCAACGTGCGGATGCGGAGGTTCGTGCCATGAGCGGCCGGTACGCCCGGCAGGTCCTCCTGCCCTGGATCGGAGCCGGCGGGCAGGACCGCATCGAAACGGCCTGCGCCGCCGTGGTGGGCGTGGGCGCCCTCGGGTGCGCCTCCGCCGCCCTCCTGGCGCGGGCGGGCGTGGGCCGGCTGATCCTCGTGGACCGCGACCACGTGGAGGAGAGCAACCTCCAGCGCCAGGCGCTCTACACAGAGGCCCACTGGCGCGCCCGCCTCCCCAAGGCCGTGGCGGCCGAGCAGGCCTTGAGGGGGATCCGGCCCGGCCTCGAGGTGGAGGCCCTGGCCGAGGACCTGGGACCCGAACGGGCGCGGGATCTCTTCGGGAGGGCCGCGGTGGTCCTCGACGGCACCGACAACTTCGAGACCCGGTACCTCCTCAACGACGCCGCCGTCGAGGCGGGACGACCCTGGATCTACGGCGGAGCCGTCGCCTCCCACGGCGCGCTCCTGGCCGTCCGGCCCGGCCTCACCCCGTGCCTGAGGTGCCTCTTCCCCGATCCCCCCGCCCCGGCCAGCGCGCCCACCTGCGACACGGCGGGCATTCTCGGCCCCTCCGCCGTCGCCGTCGGAGCCCTCCAGGCGGGCGAGGCCCTCAAGATCCTCGCCGGCCGCGAGGACCTGTGCGCGCCGGGCCTGCTTGCGCTGGACCTTCTGGACGGCTCCTTTTCCCGCGTCCGCCCCCCGCGGGACCCCGCCTGCCCTTGCTGCGGCGCCCGCGCCTTCGACTTCCTCGAGGAGCGCGGCACGAGCCGCACCCACCGCCTCTGCGGCCGCGACGGCGTCATGGTCCTCGCCCCGAAGGGCACCTCCCTCGACCTCGCCTCCCTCGAAGCGCGCCTTCGGTCCTTCGGACCCGTCTTCCGCAACCCCTACCTGATCCAGACGGAGTGGGAGGGCCACCCCGTCACCCTCTACGCCGACGGTCGCGCCCTCATCCAGAAGACCCCCGAACCCGCCCGTGCCCGCGCCCTCTACGCGAGATACCTGGGGATGTAGCGGCCCTTGCTTGCAAGAGCCGGCCCCTCGGCCGATGCGGGCATCGGCCGCTACGGAGACAATCACCCACTCCCTTGACTCGCGGAGCGCCCTCCCACGGCCGAATCGCGCAATCGCATCTCGGTGGTCCAAATCAACCTTTGCTTTGGGGAGCGAACCAGTCGCAAGTCAGAAGGCCATTCGTATGAAATATTGCAATACAAGACCCCATCATGCTTTTGCTTACATGCTACCTGACCCCATCATGCTTTTGTTTTCTGGTTAATCCAGTCCCTCATCACCTTCAATGCGAGTCCGATGTTGCCAACTTGACAGTGATTCTGGGCGTGGTCCTCCCTGCCAAACACTCTATCGGTGACCGATCTTGCCATGGTCAGACGGCGAAGCTGCTCTCGGTGAAGTCGAAAGGGAATGAAGTGGTCGTCTCGGGACGCCAGAATCAGGACATCCTGACTGATCGCGTCCGAGTGGAGGTTCTCTTCGTTCAGCTCGAGGGCAAACTCCAGGCCAGCCATCGGCTCGTCCACACCAAGGACGTACATCAGGTGGCTGATGTTCCATGCCTCCATGCCTCCCTTCTTGATCTTCCATCGCGACAGCTTGTTGGTGAAGTCCCTGAGGTGGTCGTGAAAGAAAACGAGGATCGCTGTAGCGGGCGGGCGCGCGACCCTTCTGTAATCGAACGCATGTCCTGAGGCGATTACCCTTTTCACCCGTGGATCAAAGGCCGCCGCCCTGAGGGCGAAATAGCCGCCCATGGAGAGACCAATCAGCGTGACGTCCTGCAACCCGAAGTGGTTAAGGACGGCGCCTACCGGCTGCTCCCAGTGGTAGTCGAGCGGGAGGCCGGCCTTGCGTCGAGCCGCCCCCTGCCCAGGCCCGTCGAAGCCAATGACTCGGAAGCCGGCCGCCGCAAAGTAGCTCATCATCGAAAAGAACTCTTCGATGAAGGAGTCGTAGCCCCCGTGCAGGAGGATGGTCCCTCTCGACCTGCCCTCCGGCCCGATGGCCATGGCTGGCAGGGAAACCCCTCGGTAGGGCACCTGGATCCTCTCGATCCCGTGCGGTTCGAAGGCGCGATAGAAGAGCTCGGAGAAGCGATCGTAAAGAAGTGGCTTATCAGGATCGTCTGGAAACGTATAGAACTCGGCCGCCCGGTAGTAGAAGGCAGCGTTTACCAGACGTCCCTCCGAAATTGCTTCTGTCGCGAGCCCAAGCATCTCGGTCTTCCATTGGGCAAACGTCGCGATTCTCTGACCGGCTGCAGTCAAGTCCTCAAGGCGGGCGTAACCGAGCGAATACGGACGGTTCAGTTGGAAATTGAACAACTGATCCCTGTGGAACCGTTGGTACCCCACGGGAAAGACGAACCCTCCTGCATGATCATGTTTCACCGTGACGCCTCCCTAATCACCCAATTGGGGTCACACCCAATTGGGGTCTGGTCTTGTATTGCCACCTTTTCCCCATCTTGGCTTCTCT
>JBFLVU010000272.1:0-2976 GCA_040758175.1 Acidobacteriota bacterium
CCCCCTCCCGGGCGGCTCGCCCTCCCCGCCTCTCCCCCACACTTCTTCCGCGGGGGGGGCCCCCCCCCCCCCCCCCCCCCCCCCCGCCTGTTCCTGCCCAGAGAGCCCTAGCGCATCTGGGACATGCCCTGGAGGACGTTCAGGCCGCCGAAGAAGAAGATCCAGATGATCTGGATGCATCCCAGGATGGTGGCGATGATGCCCAGGATCATCCCCGCGACGGCGAAGCCCTTGCCCTTGGAAGAACTCTCTCCCCGGTTGATCTTTCCGTTTTCCATCCAGCCGCAGATCAGCGCCGGGATTCCGGCGAACATTCCGCAGCAGCAGAAGCCCAGTATTCCGAGCACCAACGCCGCGATGGCCATCCCGCTGGCCTTTTCCGGTGCGACCGGCTGTGCCTGATAGACGTCGCTCATACCTCATCCTCCCTGAATTGGCGGCGGGTCCCGGGGCCACCGTTCCCTTCCAGAGAGTCTAGGACTCTTTTCTCACCCGCGCAAGGAAGGGGGCCCGGCGAGGGATCCCCTGGGGCAAGTGGCGGACCGAAGCGCCGCCGGCCGCGGACCGAGGGGGGCGGCCGACGCCGGATCGGGGAGCCGGCGAGGGGGCCTACCGCCGTTTGCCTTCACCGGAGCATCCTCCATCCCCATACGGCCAGGATGAGGACGATGAGCGAGAGGACGACGGGCACGAAGGCCCGGGTGTCGAAGATGTGCTCCAGGGGCCGCCGCCGGCGCCAGGCGAGGGGGAGATAGAGCCACGCCCAGAGCCCCGCCGCGAAGACCGCCACCCCGGCCGGTTGGGCCCGCAGGGCCTCGAGCGGCCTTCCGTGCAGGAGGAGGGAGAAGGCGGTGGTCATGCCGCAGGAGGGGCAGGGCTTGTGGAAGACCGCGTAGAAGGTGCAGGGCGGAAGATGAAGCCCCGTGTGGGTGCCCACTCCCGAAGGGTCGGGGGGGAGCCAGGCCGCCAGGGCCAGCACGGCGGCGAAGCCCAACCAGGCCCCGAGGTAGAGGACGTGGTCCAACCGCGAGAACTTCCGGGGGACCACCGCAAACCTCGGATTTCCGGAGGCCCCGCCCTGTGCTTCCGATTCTTTCACTCGGCGCCTCACGTCAGGACTCCCGGCCCGAGGGTTTCCATCCGAAGTCCGGAATCCGAAATCCGAAATCCTGGGTTTGGCCTTCCCTCCTCACCCCTCGCCCCGCATCTTCCGGATGGCGGCCAGGATGGTCTCGATGGACACGGGGTCGGGCAGGAGGAAGAAGTGCCCGGCGAAGGATCGGTCCCGGGTGGAGAACTCGGTCTGGATGACGAGGGCCTTGCTCGTGACCTCGGCGAGCTCGATGAGGAGAAGGTCCACCACGGCCTGGGCCATGTCGAGGGAGAAGGCCGGGATGGAGGGAATGAGGGGGATGGACAGCAGGCTCCCGATGGCGTTCAGGTAGGAGGAGGTCAGGATGTTGCCCACCTCCTTCAGGGCGGAGATCTCCATGTCCCCGAAGGGCTTCGTGGCCCTTTCCCCGTTGAAGAGGGCCGAAAGGAGCCGGTCCGCGGCCTGCCGGGGCATCACCACGAGCATGTTCCCCCGCGAGCCTCCGAAAATGCGGAAGAAGAGGCCCACCACCTCCTCCTCGGGCCCGCCCAGCGCGTCCACCACGCGCGAGAAGGGCACGAGCCGGACGTGGGGCACCTCCAGCGTGATGACCCGATGGGTCATCTGGTGGAGGGCGGTGACGGCGTGGCCCGCTCCGATGTTGCTCACCTCGCGAAGGGCGTCCAGGTCCCGGGGTTCGATTTCAGACAGCATGGTCTTCCTCTTCGGAGCGGCGGGCCACGACCCGGCCGTCGAGGACGTAGGCCACTTCGCCCGTGGCCAGCAGGGCCCCTCCCATCCACTCGGGAACCATGTCCAGCGGGGGGCCGAGGGGTTGGATCACCACCCGCTCCATTTGGGAAACCGATCCCACGAGAAGGATCCGGTCGGTGCCTTCCAGGGTGAGCCGGAGCCCGAAGCCGTCCCGGCCCACGGGGCCCAGGCGCCAGGGCAGGACGGGAAGCAGCGAATCCCCGTCCACCAGAAACTGGCGGCTGCCCGACCACGTCAGGGCGTGGGAGGAAAGGGGGTAGATCTGGGAGACTTGGGAGGCGGGCAGACAGAATCTCGCCCCGCCGGGATCCCACGCGAAAACCAGGACCCGGGTGAGAGCCACCGCCGATGGAATGACGAGGGTGAACACGCTCCCGCGCCCCGGCGCGCTCCGAATCTCCAAGTGGCCGCCCAGGGACTCCACCGCCGTTCGGACTACGTCGAGGCCCACGCCGCGCCCGCTCACCTCCGTGACCTCCCGGCGGGTCGAGAAGGCGGGGAGGGTGAGCAGGTCAAAGAGCCTGGCCTCGTCGAGGAGCGCCGATTCCGGGGCCGTGAGGATTCCGCGCTCGACGGCGGCCTGGCGGATGTCTTCGGCGTTGATCCCGCGGCCGTCGTCCGTCAGGGTGACGAGGAGCGCCTCGGCGTCCCGGCGCACCTCGATGCGGAGCGTGCCGTCGGCGGGCTTGCCCGCGGCGGCTCTCCCGGCGGCGTCCTCGATGCCGTGGTCCAGCGCGTTCCGGACCAGGTGGAGGAGGGGATCCCTCAGCCGCTCCAGGAGCCCCCGGTCGAGCTTCTCGTCCGCCCCGGCCGCTTCGAGGCGCGCGCGCTTGCCGAGGCGGCCTCCCAGTTCCCGTACGGTGCGCTGAAGGTGCTCCACGAGGGGCTCGAAGGGGACCAGGCGGATGGTCAGAACCTGGTCGTAAAGGCGTCCGAGGCGCGCCCGGTGCGCATCCAGCCAGAGACCGTGCGTCCTGCGGCCGGTCTCTCCCAGCCCTGCCTCGAACTGGTTGAGACCGTGGAGGAGATCGGAGGTCTGGTTCAGGAGGGCGTCCAGGTCTTTCGCCGGCACGCGGAGGTCGCGGACGAGGGAGGCGTCCGGAGCGCGC
>JBFLVU010000273.1:0-2950 GCA_040758175.1 Acidobacteriota bacterium
ACGGGGCGCTCATCGTCCTCTTCACGTTCTTCTACGTGAGCATCGTCTTCAACCCCGAGGATCTGGCCGAGAACCTCAAGAAGTACGGCGGCTTCATCCCCGGAATCCGCCCCGGAAAGAGCACGAGCGACTACCTGTACCGCTCCCTCAACCGGCTCCTCTTCGCCGGATCCATCTACCTGATCATCGTGGCCCTCCTCCCCGTGATCCTGATCTCCGGTTTCCCCCTCCAGCACTTGTGGGGCATCGGGCCTTCCATCGAGAACCTCTTCAAGGCGCTGAGGCTGGATTGGATCCTCAGGGGCTTCAACCTGAACTTCTATTTCGGCGGCACCTCGCTCCTCATCGTCGTGGGCGTCGCCATGGACACCCTTCAGCAGGTGGAATCGCAGCTCGTCATGCGCCACTACGAGGGATTCTCGCGCCGCACGCGCATTCGGGGGAGGAAGTGATGCACCACCAGAAGAACCTCGTGCTGTTGGGGCCCCCTGGGGCCGGCAAAGGGACTCAGGCCAAGGAACTGGCCGTCCGCCTCGGCGTTCCCCACATCTCCACGGGCGACATGCTGAGGGAGGCGGTTCGCGAGGGAACGCCCCTGGGGCTGAAGGCCAAGGCCGTCATGGAGAGCGGCGGTCTGGTGTCGGACGAACTCCTGACGGGCATCGTGAAGGAGCGGCTGGCCAAGGCCGACTGCGAGAAAGGCTTCATCCTCGACGGGTACCCCAGGAACCTCTCCCAGGCCGGGATCCTCTCGGGCATTCTGGGCGATCTGGGCAAGGACCCGGTGAAAGCCCTGGAGCTCGAAGTGGCCGACGACGTCATCGTGACGCGCCTCGGCAGCCGGCGTTCCTGTCCGGCCTGCGGCGCCGTGTACAACCTCGTCTTTTCCCCCCCCAAGAAGGAGGGGGTTTGCGATAAATGCGGCACGGGGCTCGTGCTGAGGGACGACGACAAGGAATCCGTGATCCGCGAGCGGCTGCGCGTGTATCACGAGAAGACCGCACCCCTTTCCAATCACTTCCGGGAGGCGGGGCGCCTGAAGTCCGTTCCGGGCGACGTGGCTCCGGCCCAGGTCTTGGAAGCCCTGGAGAAGGCCATCGGATGATCCACCTGAAGACGCCCCAAGAGGTCGACATCATGGACGAGGCGAACCGCATCGTCCTCGACGTCCTGGACCGGCTCGAGAAGGAGCTGGCCCCCGGCGTGGCGCTCCAGGAGCTGGACGCCATCGCCGAGGACGTGGCGACCCGTCGCGGTGCGAAGCCGGCCTTCAAGGGGTACAACGGATATCCCGCCTCGGTCTGCATCTCCCTCAACGACGAGGTGGTCCACGGGATCCCCGGGCCCCGCAAGCTCCAGGCGGGCGATCTGGTGTCCATGGACTTCGGGGTCATCTACCGGGACTTTTACGGGGACGCGGCGCGGACGTGCGCCGTCGGCGGGCTCGACCCCGAGGGCGAGCGGCTGATCCGGGTGACGAGGGAGAGCCTCCTCGCGGGGATCGAGCTCGCGCGAGAGGGCAACCGCGTCTCGGACGTGTCCCACGCCGTGCAGACCCACGTGGAGAAGCACGGTTTCAGCGTGGTCCGCGACTACGTGGGCCACGGGGTTGGACGGGCCCTCCACGAGGAGCCCCAGGTCCCCAACTTCGGTGACCCGGGACGCGGGCCCCGGCTTCAGGCGGGCATGGTTCTGGCCATCGAACCCATGGTGAACGAGGGGGAACCCGGCGTGTCCGTGGACGAGGACGGCTGGACCGTACGCACGGCCGACGGCCGACGCTCGGCGCACTTCGAGTTCAGCGTGGCGGTGACCCAGGCCGGCCCGAGGATATTGGGGGTTTCGGGGGCATGAGCAAGGACGATGTCATCCAGATGAAGGCGGTGGTCAAGGAGGCATTGCCCAACGCCATGTTCCGGGTGGAACTGGAGAGCGGGCACCGGGTGCTCGCGCACATCTCGGGCAAGATGAGGAAGCACTTCATCCGCATCCTGCCCGGGGACCAGATCCTCGTCGAGCTCTCCCCTTACGACCTGAACCGGGGACGCATCGTCTACCGGTTCAAGAGCTAGCGGAGTGAGACCATGAAAGTCAGACCGTCGGTGAAGAAAATCTGCCCGAAGTGCAAGATCGTCAAGCGCAAGGGCGTGATCCGGGTCATTTGTGACAACCCGAAGCACAAGCAAAGGCAAGGGTAAGGAGGCCGGCCGTGGCACGTATCTCGGGCATTGATCTCCCGCTCAACAAGCGGGTCGAGGTGGCCCTGACCTACATCTTCGGGATCGGCGACTCCCGGTCCCGGGCGATCCTGGAGAAGGCGGGGGTCAGCCCCGACGTCCGGGTGAAGGACCTCACGGAAGACGAGGTCTCCCGGATCCGCAAGGTCATCCAGGACGAGGGCAACGTGGAGGGCGACCTCCGCAAGAAGCTCCAGATGGACATCCGGCGCCTGATCGATATCGGGAGCTACCGGGGAATCCGCCACCGCACGGGCCTGCCCGTCCGCGGCCAGCGGACCCACACCAACGCACGGACCCACAAGGGACCCCGCAGGGCCGTCCCCGGGAAAAAGAAGGCCACCAAGAAGTAAGCCTTCACAAGGAGCGCGAGAATGGCGAAGGCAAAGGCTGGAAAGAGATCGCCCCGGCGAGAGAAGAAGAACATCCCCATGGGCGTGGTGCACATCAGCGCCACCTTCAACAACACGCTGGTGAACGTCACGGACCTGGAAGGCAATACGGTCGTTTGGTCGAGCTCCGGCTCCTCGGGCTTCAAGGGAACGCGGAAGGGCACGCCCTTCGCCGCGCAGGTGGCGGCCCGGGCGGCCGCCGAGAAGGCCATGGAGCACGGAATGCGCGAGGTGGACGTGGAGGTCACGGGACCGGGGGCCGGCCGCGAATCGGCCATCCGCGCCGTGCAAGGCTCGGGCCTGAAGATCCGCTCCATCCGC
>JBFLVU010000274.1:0-2849 GCA_040758175.1 Acidobacteriota bacterium
CAACGCCGCCTGCATGTCCTGCCACGCCACCAAGGGGATGGGCGAGTGGGCCGCCTCGCGCCACGCCGGAGAGGACCTGGCCTGCACCACGTGTCACAAGGTCCACAAGGCCTCCCGGCCCCAGGACACGTGCGCCGGGTGCCACGCCTCCGTCGCCGCCAGCTTCCGCCTCCCCTCGCGCCACCCCGTCGAAGCGGGCAAGATGTCCTGCGCGAGCTGCCACGACGTCCACGCCTCGACGGAAGCCGCCCTGAAGGTGAAGACCCGAAAGAACGACCTGTGCCTGAGCTGCCATCCCGCCCAGGAAGGTCCCTTCATCTTCGAGCACTCCCCGGTGAACGAGGACTGCAACCTCTGTCACTCCCCCCACGGGTCCGTGGCCAACAACCTCCTCGTGGCCAACGAGCCCGCCCTGTGCCTCCAGTGCCACGAATTCCACTTCCAGGCCAACCACGAGGGCCAGCCCTCGGGGCCCCAGACCATTGGCGGCCGGGTCTTCCGCAACCCCTACGGGGAATACGGCATGAACCGGGCCATGACCACCAAATGCACCACGTGCCATCCGCGCGTCCACGGCACCGACCTGCCGTCCCAGGGCGTTCCCACCAGCGGATGGGGACTCACGCGGTAGAGGGAGGGAAGACGCCATGAGAACTTTGACCGTCGTCGCCCTCGCCGCCGTCCTGCTCCTCCTTCCCTGGGCCGCGGCGAAGGCCCAGGAGGCGCCGCCCGCCGACTCCGGCTCCTATGTGGCCGTCGGCGCGTGGCACTCCGAGGACAGCGGGAACCAGGAACAGGTGAGTGAGCATTCTCCCATCGGATCGGGCCCTGCGTTCGACCTCAGGCTGGTGAACGCGGCACCCGGGTCCCACTTCCTGCTTTCCGCCCACACGGTGGGAGGGAACACGCAGGACATGAACCTGACCTTCGACGTTCACAGGATGCTCAGGAGCCGCACCGACTACACGAAGTTCGTCCATCGGCTTCCCCACGACACCCTCTCGTACATGAACGCCGTGGCCGCTCCGAAGGTGCTGCAGGGAACGGACCTGAGCCCCAGGGACGAATACAAGGTCAACTACTCGCTCCTCGAGAGCCGGCTCGAATTCCAGCACCCGGACATCCCCAGGCTCACTTTGGGCCTCTTGTTCCGCGACCAGCACCGGGACGGCAACCACCAGTCCCTTTCCCTCGGCCACTGCTTCGGGTGCCACGTGACCGGTCAGACCCGCGGCGTGGACGAGCACACCTACGACCTCGGATTCAAAGCCGAGATGAACCTCACGAAGGCCGTGGTGGCGGTGAGCTATACC
The DNA here is from genome assembly GCA_040758175.1 of Acidobacteriota bacterium. GTDB lineage: Bacteria > Acidobacteriota > UBA4820 > UBA4820 > DSQY01 > JBFLVU01. Next base: position 1,314 of record JBFLVU010000274.1, read on the forward strand.
GAGCGGTCCCTGGCTCAGGGCGTGGACAGCGCCTTTCTGCTGTACCCCCGGGCCAGGCATCCGGTGCTCCGCACCGACATCTTCTCCAACCGGGTCCAGTACGACGCCCGCAACGGGATCCTCCCCTCGGATCTCCAGCCCGAATTCGACAAGCGGACCACCAAGCTGGACGTAACGGTCCCCAGCGCCCTGGGCTTCGCGCTCGACGCCGGCGGGGTCTGGTCCACCACGGAGAACCGACGAACCGACATTTCTTACGACTACGAGGGCTATCGGCTCTCCACGGCCCGGCGCTTCGGGGGACACAAGAAGTGGTCCTTCCGCTGGCGCAGCAATTACTACACCCTCGACAGCGACCCCTACTTCATCGACACGGCGGAGCCCGTGGCCGCCGCGGGGCCTCACGTCGGGCGGACTTACCGCGACGTGTACGGGGTCAATCCCGACTATTGGCGCCATTCCTCCATGGACCGCCGGGTCTACGACTCCAACTTGAACGTGGGGTACCGCTTCGGCAAGAAGGCGGGAAGCCTTGACCTCGAGTGGCTCTACCGAATCGAGGATCGGGACACCTTCACCGTGCTCGGCGATTCGAGGAAGACCACGACGAACCGGTACCGCCTGACCTACCGGGCCAAACCCTGGAAGGGCGGACAGGTTCGGGGCACCTTCGAGCGACTGGAGGCCAACCACACCTACGGGAACCCCAACGGGACCTGCACGACCTACGAGGCTCCGGGCAACCCGAGCGCCTTCGTGGCGACGCAATACTACGTTTGGAGGGGAGCCCGGGTGTCGGATCCTTCCATGTCCCCCGAAACGCAGGACCGTTACAGCCTGTTCCTCTCCCACAACTTCGGGACCAAGGCCTCCCTCACCGCCGCCACCCGCTGGAGTTCGGCGGACAACCGGGAGGGCGACAACACCGATTGGTCCCGCGATCAGATGGCCGCGGATCTCACCTTCTGGCACGCACCGCTCCCCAAGCTGGAGTGGTTTGCGAACGTCGCGATTCAGCGCGTCAAGTCGGACTTCCCGACTTGCATCGCGCTGATGGATGGGTGAGCGGCGGGGGCCACTGGGGGCCTGTATGGCTCCGCGCGGAACCTGCTGCACTACGAGACCCGAAACACTTCCTACTCGGCCGGCCTCACCTACAAGCCCATCGAGGAGCTGGCCCTCAACCTCGAGTACGTCTACTCCGATTCGGACGGCGGCCTGGATCCTTTCGAGCTGCTCCAACCCTCCGATTTCACCATCCCGGGGATCCACTTCCTGCCGATGACCCGCGTCTCCTCCTACTCCGATCTGGACATGTCCCAGGCCTGGCTGCGCCTCGGAGCCCGGTACACCTTCACCGACGCCTGGTGGCTCCAGGCCCGCTACGAATACGGCGACTACTCGGACAAGGAGCCCTACCTTTACGACAAGGCCGGACGGTCCCATTTCTACAGCCTGATGGTGGGCCACTCCTTCTAGCAGGCTTCTGGGTCAATCCCGAGAATTCCCCTCCTCGGCCCCGCCATCGGGCGGGGG
>JBFLVU010000275.1:0-2839 GCA_040758175.1 Acidobacteriota bacterium
TTCTTACTTGGCGCATCCCTTACGGGGGGGCGCTTCGGACGAAGGGAAGCCGGACCCTGAACCGCGTCCCCCTGCCCGGCTCCGAATCCACCACGATTTCTCCCCCGTGCTTTTCGACGACTTTGTTGGAAATGAAAAGGCCCAACCCCGTTCCCTCGAGCCCCTTGGAGGAGAAGAAGAGGGTGAAGATCCGCTCCCTCGTTTCGCGGTCCATCCCGATGCCGTCGTCCTCCACGGTCAGGACCGCCGATCCGTTCTCCCTGCCCAGGCCAAGCCGAACCGAGTGCCCATCCTTTCTCCGGTCGATGCGGCAGGCGTCGAGGGCGTTTTCGAGGAGGTTCACAACGGCCGCCTGCAGAGACTTGGGCTCCACGTCGCAAGAACCCACGTCTTCCAGGCGGGACTCCAGGCGGACGCCCAGGCTCTCCGCGCGAGGGCGAACGGTTTCGAGGGCCGTCCGCGCCAGGTCCTTAAGGGAAGCATTTTCCCAGACGGGCTCCCGCTCTTTGGCCACGTAAAGGAGATCCAGGACGACGCTGCGGATCTGCTCCACGTTCCGGCGGATCATCCTCCAGCCCTCTTCCACCCGTTCCGGGCGCTGCCTCTCGATGCCCGTGTTCATCATGTACATCCCGCCGTCGAGGCCGGTGAGGAGGCCCTTGATGCCGTGGGAGACGGAGCCGACGAGGAGGCCGAGGTTCGCCAGCTGGCCTTGCAGGCTGCGTATTTCGGTGATGTTGGTGGACATCTCCATCACCATCTCGATCTCGCCGTTGCCGTTCCGGATGGGGGCCGTGGAAACCAGGGTGTTGACCTGGCGGCCGTCGAGGGCGGTGACGATCTCCTCGCTGTGATGGACGTTCCCGTCCTCGAAGGTCCTCGCGACGGGGCAGTTGAGGCACGGCTCCGAGCGGTGCTTGTAGACCTCGAAGCAGAAGGCCCCGACACGGTCCCCGAAATCTTCTTCGAAGGTCCGATTGGACTCGACGATCCTCAGGTCTCTGTCCTGAACGGAGATGTAGCAGGGCACCTCCTCGAAAAGGGTGCGGTAGCGCTCGCGGCTTCGCCGGAGTTTGGTCTCCAGGGCCTTCACGGGCGAGAGGTCCGCCGAGACCTCCACCACGGCCTGTACGCTACCGTCCGGTCCCAGGACGGGTGAAGTGTAGACGAGGATGGGCATGGAGCGCCCGTCCGGCAGCGTGGCGACCTGCTGGCTCACGTGGCACCGGCCGTCCGCAAAAGTCTCGACCACCGGACAATCGGGGCACTTCTCGCCACGGCCCTTGTAGGCCGAGTAGCAGAAGGTCCCCACGGAGCCGCCGAAGGTCGCCCGAAAATTCTCGTTGGCCGCGAGGATCCTTCCTTCCCGGTCCTGAACCGTCATGAAGCAGGGAGCGGAGCGGAAGAGGTCCTCCACGCCGGGAAGGAGGGGCGAGAGAATCTCGCCGGGCCCTTTCATGTCGCGCCTCCCCCGTTGAGGGCCTTCCGGATGGCGCGGGCCAGCGCGGAGAGGTCGATGGGCTTTTCGATCCGGCCGGCCGGCTCCGGCATGGGAGCGCACGACTTGTCGAAGAGCTGAACGTCGCTTGCGCCGGTGATGAAGATCACGGGCAGGTCCCGAAGGGCCGGCGTCTCGCGGAGGGACCGGTACACTTGTATCCCCGACTGGTTGGGCATGTGGACGTCCAGGAGGAGTAGGTCCGGCACGTCCCCCAGAGCCGCGGCCAACACGGCCTCGGGGTCGGACACGGCGCGGGGGGCGTGGCCCTCGTCCTCCAGCCAGGCGCACAGGAATGTCAGCGTATCCGGCTCGTCGTCGACCACCATGATCTTCTTGGGAGGCTCCATGGGTCCTCCTTAGCGATCTTCCGAGTGTCACACCGCGGGAACGCGCACGACCCACCGCGCGCCGCCGGCCTCCGCCCTTGTGAATTCGATAGAGCCTCCGTGGGCGCGAGCCACGCGCGAGGCGGCGTGAATCCACAACCCCGCGCGGTCCGCCCCGTGGGGAACGTACACCTCGCCGAGGGCCCCCGCGAGGGTGGCCGGGTCCAGCGGGGCTCCCCCGTGGCGGACCTCGAAGACGACCCACGGCGGATTGGCCCGGGCCTCCAGAACCACCCGCCTTTCGCCTCCTGATTCACCGTCCCCACACGCGTCCAGGGCGCTCTCCACGAGGTTGACGAGCATGGCCTGAATGGCAATCGGGTCGCCGGGGAAGGCCAGGTCCTGGGTCCGGCCGGCCAGGTCCACGTCCAGCGCGTCGGAGACCTTTCGGCACTGGGCCACCGCCGATTCCACGACCTCTCGGGCGGAGAGGACCTCGGGGTGCATCTCCCGGTCCCTCGCGTAGTACAGGATGTTCGCGACGACGGACCGGACCCGCACGAGGTTCCTGCGGACCATGAGGGCGCCTGCCGCCGCCCTTGCCGAATCCCCCTTCCGGTGGCCCGACTCCAGGAGGTACACCCCCCCTTCGAGGGAGTTGAGGGCGCCCTTGAAGGCGTGGGTGATGGATCCCACGAATGCCTCCAGGGAGGCCAGCCGGGTTTGGGCAGGAAGGCGCCCAGACGGGGCTCTCGGGCGGGCCAGGAGGAGGACGAGCCGTGTCCCGTCCGAGCCGCCCAGGAGGGGGACCGCCGTGACGGACGTCTCCACCGCCTCTCCCGAAGGTCCCCGAAACGTCTCCTCAACGGTATGGGTGGCGCCTTCTTCCAGGGCCCGGCGAACGGGGCAGTCGACGCAGTCCGCCGCCGCTACGCCGAAGGCCAGGGAGCAGGGGATCCCCGGACGGGCCGCGTAGGCCTCCCTCGCGGCCTTGCTGGCGGCTACGACCGTC
>JBFLVU010000276.1:0-2831 GCA_040758175.1 Acidobacteriota bacterium
TCCATCGCGGGGTCCAACGACGCCTGGGTGGGGCGCTACAACCCCTTCGTGGGGGCCCTGCCGCCGGGGCTCGTGTACGGATCTTTCCTCGGAGGAAGCGCCTACGACGGCGCGGTCGCCCTCGAGAAGGACGATCAGGACCGGATGGTCGTCACCGGGTTCACCTATTCAGGCAACTTCCCGACGGTGGACGCGACCCAGGCCGCCTTCGGGGGCTTCGAGGACGCCTTCGTGGCCCTCGTGAATCCCCAGTTCTCCGGCCCCTCCAGCCTCCTCTTCAGCACCTATGCCGGCGGCACAGGAGGCGACGGCGGATACGCCGTCGCGGTCTCCTCCTACGGGGACGTGTACGTCACGGGCTACACCCAGTCCGGCGATTTTCCCCTGGCCGATCCCCTCCCGGGGATGACCTTTTTGAACGGCCCCGAGGACGCCTTCGTCTGCCAGTGGGAGTCGGGAATCATCGGGCCCAGGCCCGTGGGAGGGGCGCCCGCGAGCGCCACGTGGACCCTGCTGACCTCCACCTACCTGGGCGGAGCCGACGAAGACTATGGGGAAGGAATCGCGTGGCATCAATTCGGGGTCGGGGACGAGCGCGTCTTCGTCTCCGGCGCCACGCGGTCTTCGGACTTCCCCACGGGGAATGCCTACCAATTCTTCCTCAACGGCCCCGAGGACGCGTTCCTCGTGTGCGGCGCAGAGGAAGGCCCCTGCGCCGTGGCCTGTTCGGGAGCGCCCGACGTGGACAAGGGCCTCGTCCCCCTCGCGGTGAATTTCACGGGCACGGCCACCCCTTCGAACTGCACCGGGTCTCCCTCGTACGTCTGGGATTTCGGCGACGGGGCCACCTCCTCCGCGCAAAACCCTGCCCACACCTACACCCTGCCCGGATCCTACAACTGGACGCTCACCGTCACCGCGGACGCCGCCACCTGCACGGCCTCGGGAACCATCGAAGCCTGCGAGCTGACCTGCCTCCCGTCGGCCCCCGCGTGGGGCTTCGCCGGCGTCCCCCAGGACTTCTCGATCACTCCGGATTTCGGCGGGTGCGGCCCCGTGACCTACTCGTACGCCTGGAGCTTCCAGGACGGGTTCACGGCCACGACCCAGGACGTGAGCCACGCCTTCGCCGCGCCGGGAACCTACACATGGGAGGCCCACGTCACCGCCGCGGCGCCGGGACCCCCGCAGTGCGACAGCTTCGGCGCCATCGACATCTGCGGCTTTTCCTGCTCGGCCTCCGCCGCGCCCTCCTCGGGCGGCGCCCCCCTCGCCGTGTCCTTCGCGGGCACCTCGGCCGTGAGCGGCGCCTGCCCCCACAGCCCCCTCTACTTCTGGGATTTCGGCGACGGGGCCACCTCCACCGAGGCGTCTCCGGTCCACGTCTACACCGCCCCGGGAACCTACACCTGGACCTTCGAAGCCGCCACGACGGGGGCTTCCTGCACCCAGACCGGCTCCGTGGAAGTGTCGGCGAACGCGGGGGTCCTCTACGGCTTCGTGGGAATCCAGGGAGAATCCCTCCTCCTTCTCAACGGGGAAGGCATCGTCTCCGCCACGGTGACGGCCCGAAACGTCTCCACGGGAGAGAGAACCACCGTGCCCGTGGTGGCCGGCCAGTACGTCTTTCCCGCCCTTGCCGACGGAGAATACGAACTGCGTGCCACGGTCACTTACTGGGACAACATCCTGTACGACGCCCGCCTGCGGAACTTCGGCTGCGGAATGCCCTCGGGGGGAGGCCTCGAAAAGACCGTGGAACGGACGCTTCCGGACACGGTGAACGTTGTCTCCACGGGGGAGATGCAGGCCGACATCGCCTTCCCCCCGCCCGTGGTGTTCCTCCACGGCCTCCTCGACTGCTTCAAGAAATGGTTCTCGGAGGATCCCCAGGACCCCGATCAATCCTTGCACTGGGACAACAAGACGAGGGCCGCCGGCTTTTTCACCTTCACGCCCAACTACGTCTGGTGGGGCCCCGAGGCCACGTGGGCCGAAAAGTCCTACCAGGTCTTCGACCAAGTCACCGCCGACCTCTACGGCCTGCACACCCTGCCCATCGATTCTCCATCGGTCCACACCCCTCCCTGGACCCTCGCGGCCCACGACATGGGGGGCCTCGTGGCCCGCGTCCTGGCCTCCGGCGAACTGGCCTACAGCCCCCAGGTCCGGGCCCTGCGGTCCGTCATCCTCCTGGGAGTCCCCAACAGCGGATCGGATTTCCTCCTGGGCGGGGGCGGCAGCGAGGTCATCGGCACCGAGGCCATCGTCCGCCGCTTCAACGGCCTCTACCCGGACTTCGGCGCCCTCGCGGACCGGGTCTACGCCGTGGGCGGGAACGAGGACTGGTGGGGGACCGGAACCTCCGACGGGAAGGTCTCCCTCTACTCGGCCTTCGTCATCACCCGCCTGGCCTGTTCCCCGACGGCCCTCGGCTACCCCTCCTGCCGGCCCTACCCGGCGGTGGTCTTCGACAGCGGGCCGGGCCACATCTTCCCGTACACCCACGCCGAACTGGGCTCGCCGCCCTCCACGGCGGAGATCCTGGAGGGTGTCCTCTTCCCCCTCGCCGAGACCCTGGGGCCCTCTCCCGCAGACCCCCTCCAGGCGACCGCCGCGTCCGACGACGAGAGCCCGCTGAGCCCCATCGGATCAACGCTCTGGGGTACGACGGCTCGCTCCACGGGGACCAAGGGGGGGACGGTGAGCGCCTTCGCGGGCCTCTCGGTCACCCAGACCTTCGCCTTTCCCGTGGGCGCCACCGACGGCCTGGCCCTGGCCGTCTTCGTCTCCGACGGCGCGGGCCTCTTCACCCTCCTCGACCCCTCGGG
>JBFLVU010000277.1:0-2830 GCA_040758175.1 Acidobacteriota bacterium
ACCGTGCCCGTTGCGGTGAAAGACCCCCTCGGCGCCGAAGAAGTCCATTTCTTTTCGGCGGCGGACTTCTCCGATGGAGCCGAACTCTCCCCGGGCAGGGAGCTGGCCCACCTGCGCCGTCCGCCGTCCGCGTCCCCCTGGCCCACCTTCGATCCCAACAACCCCCATGTGGGGCGGATCTGGCAGAAGAACACGTTCTACGAGTCCGGCGACCGCGTGGACTCGGCGGGGCTCGAGCACGGCGACGCCCACCGCTGTTGGTACGACGGCCCTCTGGGGCCTGACTCGGTGCCCAAGGGCAACCTCCGCTCCTGGAAAACCGAAGAGAGGGAGTTTCTCCTATCCTCCACCACCGAGAAGTGGTGCAAAATCACTGCGAACACGGGATGGGACGGTTTCGGCCACCACCTCGTGTCGCAGGAGACCGGGACGAGTTCGGCCTACACGCGGGTGACGGCCAGCCAGTACGACCTCAAGAAGGACCTGACCACGACGCTTTACCAACTGGATCGCCTCACCCGCCGCTATTCGGGGGGCGCCACCGACACGGGCCCGCTCTTCATCCAAATAATGGGCCTGCCCATCGACGATCCTCCTCCGCCCACGGGCATCTTTTCCCCCACCGGGCAATTCGCCGCCCTGGCCCGGAGCTACGAATCGACGACGGGCCTCCTGTACCAGGAGACCCGGCACGCGACCGTCCATGAAGGATTCAGCTTCTCGTACACGACCCAGACCCTCAGCGCCCCGGCCGCTTCGGCGGGGGATGCCACGACCACCCTCGCCTACACGACCGCCGGGGGAGACGCCGGCAAGGGCAACATCCAGAGCGTGGCCTACTCGGCGACCAACGGCGGAATGGCCCGCGCGGCCTCCTTCACCTGGAAACGCGCCATGGTCCAGTCCATGCAGTGGACCTCGATTCCGTACGCGGAATTCACCCGGGACATCGACCTCGCCACGAGCCGCATCACCCGCCACACCGACGCCAACGGCTTCGCCACGGGGTTCACCTACGACGCCCTGGGACGGATCACGGTCATCGCCCACCCCAGCCCCGAGGGGGCCGAGCGCATCGCGTACCCCAACGACACCCGGTCTTACGGGGGCATCTCCTGGCAGGTCAGCCAGAGGATCCAGTACTACAAGGGAAGCTACGGGTCCGCGCCCAGCGTGGCCCCCGGCCCCGCGGCCGTGCCCACCACGTCGCTTCCGGCCAGCGAGCACTACGCGCTCTACACCTTCGACGACCTGGGCCGCCTGTGGAGGACCGACCGGGTCGGGCCGGACAACTACTGGCTCCAGAATCTCGTTCTTTACGACGCCCTGGGCCGGGCCTTCTTCACCTCTGAACCCTACCGCTGGGGCTCCAAGTCCGTTCAATCCTACACAACGGCGCTGAACGGAGGCGGGATCTTCTCCGCCTCCGTGCCCATCTCCGCCTCGAACAAGCCCTTCGGGGCCTTCGACTCCATCGTGGCCTCCACTCTGCCCACCCTGTCGGGGACACCCGATCCCTTCTACCGCTCCGTGCGGCTCTTCAAGGCCGACGGCGCGCGGACGGACCTGGTCTACGACGGGCTCACGTCGTGGCGGAAGGACTACGACCTCAACCGGGTTCCCGTGCTGAACGGCAACGTGCTCTCGGCCACGACACGCTTCGACAAGGACGCCTTCGGGGCGCTCCTGTCGGTCCTGCCGCCCGCGGGGGCGGCGGCCACCTACGCCTACGACGGGCTGGGCAAGCTCACGGGGGCGACGCTGAGCGGGGATGGGAAGACGCAGAGCCGGGTCTTTCGCTACGACGCCCTTGGCCACCTGCTGGGGTACGACCAGCCGGAAACGGGGAAATGGGGCGCCCTCCGGATACCCCCAACGCCCTTCACCTACGACTCGGTGGGGAACCTCCTCGCCTACACGGACGCCAGGGGGCAGGCCTTCCTCCAGATCTTCGACGCCAAGGGCCGGCTGACGCAGGTGAAGTGCGACAACTCGATCCGGGCGACCTACGGGTACGACGCGGGGACGAAGGCCCTGGGGAAGCTGACCTCCACGTCGCAGATCCAGAGGGACGCGGACAGCGTGGACCGGACGGTTACGCTATCCTACACTTACCGGGCGGCGGACGGCCTTCCGGAGGGAGTGAGCCAGGCGGTGAGCGCGAACGGCTCGGGGACTCCGTCGCTGGGCTACAGCTACACGAGCTACGACGCGATGCTGAACGCGACGGGGCAGACGCTGCCGGGGAACCAGAGCGTGAGCCAGAGCTTCACGCACGGGGGCGTTCTGACGCGGAGCCTTGGGGGGACGCCGTCGCTGACCTTCGGGTACACGTCCTTCGGGGCGGTTTCGTCGGTGACGATGAGCCACGGGTTTAGCTCGCAGGTATCCTACGACGCGGTAAACCGGCCGGTGGGGTGCTCGTTCACGCGGTCGGGGGCGGGAATCTGGAAGAACGGCTCGTACGCGAGCGCGAGCTTCCCGTACCAGTACGACGGGCTTGGAAACGTGATCTCGGTGGGGAACATGATGGCGCCGGCGAGCCCGGACACGTACACGTACGACGCACTGTCGCGGCTGACGGCGGCGACGGTGCGGAAGAGCGGGACGGGGGTGCACGCGCTGAGCTATGGCTACGATGCCTTCGGGAACCTGCTCCAGCGGACGGAGAGCGCGCAGGGGCAGGCGACGCTGAAGGCGTTTCTGATGGCCCAGGGGGCGGCTTCGGAGGCGGCGGAGGGGTACGCGCGGAACGTGTGCTTCACGGCGACGATCGAGCCGGACCCATCGAACCGCCCCACGAACCGTGTGAACACCGTCACGCGCGGGG
>JBFLVU010000278.1:0-2816 GCA_040758175.1 Acidobacteriota bacterium
TCTGGAGGCGGCTGGGGCCGAGGTGGCCACGGGCTCCCTGGTGACCTTCTATCCCGACCTTTCGAACATTCCCGGGACCCGCACCGAGACCTTTCTGAGCGGGTACCGGGCCCGGTACAAGTCCGAGCCCGGACCCTTCGGCATCTTCGGCTACAAGGCCGCCCACGTGGCCCTGAGCGCCATCTCCCAGGCCGGCGTCCCGCTCAACGACCGGACCATCATCGACGCCCTCCACCGCCTCACCTTCGAGACGGTCTTTGGCCTCATGCGTTTCTCTGACAAGGGGGACCCCACCGAGACGCCCGTGTCCATCTGGGTGGTGGAGGAGGGCACCTTCAAGGAGATCGGGATCTGACGCTCAGGCGGGGCCGGACTCAACCCGCCGTGCGGCCCACCACCAGGACGCTGGCCTTGACCCTGTGGCGAAGGGCGTCGGCGGTGGATCCGTGGACCAGATCCGAGAGGAAGCGGTGCCCGTGGGCCCCCAGGATCACGAGGTCGGGGTCCAACTCGTTGACGATCCTCGCCAGTTCCGGGACGGGCTTGCCCACGCCCAGGTGGGAGGAGACCTCGAAACCCAGCTCCCGCAGCGCCTGGGCGAAGACCTCGAGGCGCTCGGCGTCCTTCTGGCTCTCCACGTCCGCCGACTCCATCCCGAGGAACCGGGCGCCGGCGCTCTCCACCACGTGAATAAGGGCCAGGTGGGGCTTGGCTCCCTGGAAGAGGCGGATGGCCTCCCTTAGCACCGTCTCCTCCCGACCCGAGAAATCCATGGCCACGGCGACCTTCCGGTAGGGCACGGGAGCCTCCTCCAGGCGGGGGCGCCTCGCGGGAGCGTGGACGCCGATGGGGGCGGGAGGCCGCTTCGTCCTCTCCAGGCGGTCCACCCACGGCTTGGCGACGACGTAGACCAGGAGCAGCCCCACCAGGATCTGGAGGGCCATCCCCCCCGCCAGGATCCAGGCGGATCCGGGCCGGCCCGAGCGCGAGGCCGAAAGGAGGGTCTCGGCCACAAGCCTCAGGTTCAGGGATACGACGATGACGGCCGAAAGCCACGCCAGGCCCTTCAAGACGGGCCCGATGGCGAAGACCCCCATGGTCTTCCGATCCGACACGAAGTGGATCAGAGGGACGATGGCGAAGGGGAGCTGCAGGGAAAGGATGACTTGGGACAGAACGAGGAGGTCCCCCGTCCCCGATTCCCCGTACACCATCAGCGTGAATACCGCTGGGGCGATGGCCACGAGGCGGGTGATCAGGCGCCTCAGCCAAGGGGGGATCCGGATGTTGAGAAAGCCCTCCATGACGATCTGGCCGGCGAGGGTCCCCGTGATGGTGGAGGACTGGCCCGACGCGAGGAGGGCCACGGCGAAGGCCACCGGGGCGATGGCCGCGCCGAGGATGGGCTCCAGGAGCCGGTGGGCGTCCTGGATCTCGGCCACGTCCGTGTGGCCCGACCGGTAGAAGACCGCGGCGGCCATGACAAGGATGGCGGCGTTCACGAAGAAGGCCACGTTCAGGGCGACGGCGGAATCGATGGTGTTGAGACGGAGGGACTGGCGCTTCTCTTCCTCCCCCGGGCCGATCTTGCGGGTCTGGACGAGGGAGGAATGGAGGTAGAGGTTGTGGGGCATCACCGTGGCCCCCAGCATGCCGATGGCGATGAAGAGGGCCGAACTGTCCGGGATGGAGGGAACGAATCCCTTGACAAGCCCACCCCACTCGGGCTTGGCAAGGAGGATCTCGATAAGGAAGCTCCCCCCGATGAGGGTCACGAGGCTCAGGATCAGGGCCTCGAGCTTGCGGATCCCGAACTGGCTCAGGAAAAGAAGGGCCAGCGTGTCCGCCGCCGTGAGGAGGACCCCCCAAAGCAGGGGCATTCCGAAGAGGAGCTGAAGCGCGATGGCCGAACCCAAAACCTCGGCCAAGTCGCAGGCGGCGATGGCCAGTTCGCAAAGGCCGTAGAGGGAGAGGTTCACGACCCGTGGGTATTCCACCCGGCAAGCCTGGGCGAGGTCGAGTCCGCGCACGATCCCGAGGCGCGCCGAGAGGCTCTGCAGAAGGACGGCCATGAGGTTGGACAGGAGGAGGACCCAAATCAGCGTGTAGTTGTATTTGGAGCCCGCGGCGAGGTCCGTGGCCCAGTTCCCGGGGTCCATGTAGCCCACGCTCACGAGGTAGGCGGGGCCGGTGATGGCCAGGATGCGCCGGAGGAATCCGGCCTTGAAGGGCACGGCCACGGAGCCGTGGATCTCGGAGAGGGACTTTCGACCGGGCTCCTGGCCCCCCGTCCGGGACGTCTTCACGCGCCTCGCCTCCCTTAGGTCATCGGGTCCTGCAAATCAGTCCCCCCTCAACGGAAGCCGCGGTCCGGACATTCCCGGAACCCCTACTTGGCCTCCGAGGCGGAGGGGAGCCGGGTGATCTTGATGCGGGCCGGCATCCGCTTGGGCTCGACCTTCAGCGTCGTGTCCGAGCCCTCCTCCAGGACGAGGGCGAAGTCCGTCTCGGCGAAGAAGGGCGTGGGCGCGGGGCTCCCGATCTGGAATCGGAGGACGTAGGAGGCGGGGGGGAGTGCGAGGTGCTGGATCAGGCGGAAGCCCCCTCGAGACCTTCCGGTCGGATCGGGCAAGCCGCGGAAGGGCGTCTCCAGGACAAGCTCGCCGTTGGCGAAGACCTTGATCTCCCCGCGAGGCAGGGGGCCCTCCACCACGAGGCCCAGGTGGGCCTTCTTGACCTTCCTGGGGGCCGCCGGAGGTGCCTGCGCGGGGGCCGGGACGGGGGGCGAGGGTTTCGTCTCGGGCGCCGCGGGTGCT
>JBFLVU010000279.1:0-1974 GCA_040758175.1 Acidobacteriota bacterium
CCGGTCTGGGTCAGGGAACGACTGGACACAGAGAAACGCCACAATTCCATGCGAGAGGTATCCAGGAAGCGCGAAGCCGGAATTCCCGGCAGACGATTCTCCCAATCGCGAAGAAACGCGTACACCAAGACTGATTCGTCGCTGGCGAAGCGCCCGCTGAGCCATAGGTTCTTGTCCTCGCCTATACGGAAGGAGGCCAGCGTGGCACCCGAGTCCGAGTCCAACACGTGCCCCTGACCACCGAGCAGGAGCAAGATGCGCTTGCCCGACGGAGAGAAGGCCACGCTTCCGGAACGCGATTCTCCAGGCCATTCACAGCGCCAGCGACGGCCGCTGGGAAGGGATTGGACGGTGAGAATCCAGGACATCTCCTCTCCATCCCAGGTGGAGTCCAGCCACGCGAGGGACTTTCCGGTCGGCGAAAAGGCCTGCCCGAAGAGGAGTTCTCCGTTCCAAGAGACCCTTTCCCAACGACCGGTTTCCGCATCGAGCAGGAACAAGGGACAGCCGAACCAAACCTTCGAGAAGTGGCTCCCAGAGAGGACCCACCAGCGCCCATCGCTGGAAGATTCCCCCAAATAGGCGTTCTGAAGGTGCTCGGGTCCCCGCGTCTCCACGTACGCCCAGCCGGTCCCTAGAAGGAGGAGGGCCGAGAGAAAGGAGGTCGTGAGGGACATGGAGAGCACCGCCCTCGCCCGTTGCCCGTCCGTGCGACCCCAAACCACCAGAAGAAACGTGCCGACCAGGGCTCCGAGGAGGACGATGCCCAGGACGAAGAGGTAGACAAAGCGCGCGGCGGGGAAAAAGAGAGTGGTTCTGCTTGAAAGGCTGAGGAAGCCCGCCACGAACAGCCCTCCTGCCGTCAGAACGTCCAGGACCAACCAGCGCGAGGGAATGCGAAGGATGGCCGAAACGCAGATGGAGGCGGCGTAAAGGGCCAAGAGGGCGAGCGCGGCGCTTCCGTACAGGCCGGCGGGAGTGAGAAGGTAGTCCCCGATGCCGTGCAGATAAAAGGGATTGGTCACGCTGAATTCTCGAAGGAAGCCATCCCCCAGGAGCGTCACCGGCACCAGCGGGAGGGCCGCCAAAGAGAGGACGACGGAGAAGCCCCCCAAGAAGCGCCCCGCCCAGATCGCCGGACCGGAAACCGGTCGAGCAAAATCGAAGCGCATTCTTCCGGAAACGAGGTCGCTAGGGAGGACGGTGGCCCCGACAGCCAGGGCGCCGAAGCCGCCCAGGAGGACCGCGAAGGTCGCGGCGGCGAGGTTGGCCACCTCCAGGAAGCCGTATCGTCTCAAGATCCCTCCGAGGAGGATGGCCAGCAGGCCCGCGGCAAGCCCCGCCGCGAAGGCGGCCTTGCGAAGGCGAACCTCCCTGACATAAACGGCGAAGAAGCCTTTCATGGGCCACCTCCGTTCTCGCCGGCGAGGGAGAGGAACACGGCCTCCAAATCCATGGCTTCGGCTTCGGCCCCACGAATTCCTGGCGTGGCGCCGAAGGCCGCAAAAGCCTCCTCTTCGAACCTCGATACGACGGCCTCCTCTCCGAAGGGGCCGCGGCGCAGGGAGACCGGAGCCATCCTCTCCAGGGCCTCCAGCGCCGGGGCGCCCGCCTCGTCTTCCCTCCGGAACACGAGGCGCCGGAACCGCGTTTTGAGTGCCTCCAGGGGCTCCTCGAGAAGGAGGCGGCCCTCCCTCAGAAAGGCCGCCCGGTCGGCGATGGACTCGACGCCCGAAAGGTCGTGGCTGGAGAGGAAGACGGTGGCGCCCCGGTCGGCCAGTTCCGCCACCAGTTCCTCGAAGAACGCCCTTCGCGCCACGGCGTCCAGGCCCAGGGTGGGGTCGTCGAGAACGAGCAGGTCCGGCCGGTGGGCCAAGGCGAGGGCCAGCATGACGTGGCCCTTCTGGCCCTTGGAGAGCCTCCCGAAGGGAGCGGTCTGGGGAACGCCAAAGCGCCGAAGCCGCTCCGCGGCGC
>JBFLVU010000279.1:1984-2777 GCA_040758175.1 Acidobacteriota bacterium
GTCCCAGGCGGGGTAAAGGCGGGAGCAGAACGCCAGGAGGTCCTCCGCCGAGAGGCCCTCCGGCGCGTCCGGGGTCTCTGGGACGACGCCCACCCGCGCCATGAGGCGAGCCCGGTGCCGCCAAACGTCCTCGCCGAAGAGCCAGGCGCCGCCTTCCCCGGGCCTCAACTGGCCCAGGAGAACGCGGATGAGGGACGTCTTCCCCGCCCCGTTGCGTCCGAGAAGGGCGTAGACGGATCCTTCGGGAATGCTCAGGGAAACGCCGCGGACCGCCTCCTTCCGCCCGTACCGCACCGTCACGCCGTCGAGAGCCAGCGCGGACCGCGGTTCGCCTTGGGTCATCATCATGGCCGCTCTCCCTTTCCGCTCATCGCATTCCACACAGTCTCGAGAGCCTCCCGCGCCTCCTCGAGCCCCGCCCCCACCGCCAGCGCCGACGAGGCGAACCGTTCGGCCCCCTCCTTCAGGTGGCGGCGCCGTTCGGACCTGGCCGGAAGGGGGGGCGTCTCCGCCACGTAGGTCCCCTCCCCGCGCCGGACCTCCAGGAGGCCCGCCTCCATGAGTCGCTGGTAGGCCTTCACCACCGTGGCTGGATTGACCCGGAGGTCCCTGGCCAGGTCTCGCACGGACGGGACCGCCCCGCCGGGGGCCAGGTTTCCGGAGGCCACCAGGCGGCGAAGGCCCTCTTCGATCTGCCTCCAGAGGGGAACGGCGGACCTTGGATCCACCTTCAGCCTCGTGCTCACCGTCTCACCTCCCACCCGGCATCGCCCCGCCAAGTGTATTAGTGTAG
>JBFLVU010000280.1:0-2761 GCA_040758175.1 Acidobacteriota bacterium
TGGGCTGAACAGGGCCGACACCAGCTGCCACAGGAGAAAGGCCGCCAGAACCCAGGCGGCGGGGCTCGGGCGAAACCGGCCCCGGACCACGCGCCACAGAAAGAACAGGGTCAGCGCGGCCAGGGAAATGTTGGTCGCCGCCACGCCAAGGGGGGAGGAGGCGGCGAGCAGATAATAAAAGAACAGCTCAACGGGCCCCACGGAACGCCTCCCACTTGGATTCGACGAACTGCCGCATCTCCTCCACGAACCTCGGGCGGCCGAAGCGGGCGGCGTGGGCGACGCAGACCGACGGGTCGAACCGCAGGTGAACCCTCTCGAAGAGGGAAAGGGCCTCGGCAAGGGATTCCGCCGTGGGCTCGGTGAAGAACAGTCCCGTGGCCGCCCCGTATTCCTCGCCTTCTGGGGTAACCACCGTTTCCAGGGCGCCCCCCCGACCGTAGGCGATGACCGGTGTGCCGGAGGCCTGGGCCTCCACCGGGGTGATTCCGAAATCCTCCTCGCCGCAAAAGAGGAGCGCCTTGGCCCGGGCAAGCTCACGGGACACCTCGGCATCGGCCAAGCGCCCGAGGAATTCCACCGTGGGGCCGGCCAGGCGCTTGAGCCGGCCCAGTTCGGGCCCCTCGCCGATGACCCGAAGGGGAAGTCCCAGGCGCGTGCACGTGACCACGGCCAGATCCATGCGCTTGTAGGCCACCATCCTGCCCACGGCGAGGTAGTGTTCCTCCCTCCGGGCCACGGGAGCAAAACGGTCCACATCGACAGGCGGGTGGATGACGGTGGCCTCCCGCCCGTAGATGCGCTGGATCCTCCGGGCCACGTGGGCCGAATTGGCCACGTAGTGATCCACCCTGGACGCGGCCGCGGCATCCCAGATCCGCAGGTAGTGGAGAACGGCCCGCGCGGCGTGGGCCCTGGGTCCCCAGGTGAGCCCGGCCATTCTTAGGTAGGGGTGGTACAGGTCCCAGGCGTAGCGAACGGGCGTGTGGCAGTAGCAGACGTGGAGGCTGTCCGAACGGACCAGGGCCCCGTGGGCCACGCTGTGCGAGAAGGAGACCACGACCTCCGCCCCTGAAAGGTCCAACTGCTCCACGGCGTAGGGATACAGGGCGAGGAAGGTCCGGTACCGGCTCCTGAAGACCGGCCTGTTGAGGAATGTGGTGTGAATGGGCCGGGTGGAGATGGCCGAATCCTCGAATTGTCGGGGGTCGTAGAAAAGCGTGTGCAGTGGGGCGTTGGGGTAGGCCTCGCATAGGGCCTCGAGACACCTCTCCGCGCCGCCGTAGTCCACGAGCCAGTCCTGAACGAACGCCAGTTTCATGCCCGCTTCCCCCCCGGCTCCCGGCGCTCTCCAGCGGTGCTTGTCCTCGTCCGCCAAGCCCTGAGCCCGCACGCCCTCACTCCTCGAAGCAAAGGGCCAGCACCTCCGCGATCTGCTTCGCCGGATGGAACTCGCTTTCCACCCGGGCCCGGCCCCGCTCCCCCATGGCGGCCCGAAGGGCCGGGTCCGCCAGAAGCCTCTCCACCGCCCCCCGGAGGGAGGCGGCGTCCTTGTCCGCGAGGAATCCCGTTACGCCGTGGTCGACGATCTCCACGAGGCCCCCGCTGCGCGTCGCCACCACGGGAAGCCCCCGGGCCATCCCTTCCACCGCCACCAAACCGAAGGGCTCCTCCCAGAGGGAGGGAACCACCAGGACGTCAAGGGCGTCGAGAAACGGAATGGCCTCCACCATCCGGCCCGACATCAGGATGCGATCGGCGTGCGGCGACGCGCCGGCCATTTTGGCCAGGCGGGCATCCTCCTCGGGCTCCTCGAAATCCGCGCCCCCGCCCACGAGAAGCCGCGCCGCGGGATGCCGCTCTAGGAGCGGGGCGAGGGCCTCGAGAAAAAGGGCCTGCCCCTTGGTGCGGGAGATCCTCCCGAGGACACCCACAGCCAGATCGCCGGAGTCCAGGCCCATCGATTCCCTGGCGCGCCGCCGCTCGGAGGCGGCCTCCAGGAACCGGGGGCTCACCCAGTAGTGGATCTTGGCGCCCTTCGTCCCGCAGACATCGGAGAACGGGTGCCCCACGGCGCCGGAGCAGAACACGATCCTTCGGACCTCCTTCTGCCGCATGCACCACCGGACCAACCCGCGCTCCAGCCCCTTGTCGAAGATCAGGTGGAGCGCGAGGACCACCGGGGGGCCTCCCCGGCGGGAGGCAAGCACGGCGGGAAGGAACGTCCGCGGAGCGTTGGCGTAGAGGAGGTCCGCCGGTTCCTCGGCCAGAACCGTCCGGAGGGCGGATGCCGCGCGCCAGGCGTGGAGGGGGTAGGCGACCTTTTCCGCCATCGGCTTCCGGCCCGGAGTCATTTCCGGAAGGGGCAACGGGAGGACCGAGAACCCCTCCTCCCGCAGGCGCGCCTCCGCGGCGCCCCGACCCGGCAGAAAAACGCGAACCGAGTGCCCCGCGACCCTCAGGGCGCGGGCCAGGTCCATCAGGATCCTCTGGCCCCCACCGAGGCCCGCATATTGGTCGAGCAGGACGACGCGCGCCATGCGTCTGAGTGTACCCTCCGGGCGTTCAAAAGCGAAGCCCAGCCGGTGGAACTTCTCGAGCGCAGGAAGGTCCAAGTTCGCAGACGCTCAGATAGGAGGCCCCCATGTTCGAGCAGGTCCTCTCCTCCCGGGTTCCGCCGACCCCGCTCAGACGCACGGCCTTCCCCGCGGCTCTCGCCCTACAGAGCGCGGTCGGGGCGCTCCTCGTGGCCCACGCCCTC
>JBFLVU010000281.1:0-2743 GCA_040758175.1 Acidobacteriota bacterium
GGCGCCTTCGGGCACGAAAGCCGCGTCGCGGCTCAAGACCACGTTCTCGCGCCCCGGCAGGGGCTTCACGGGCAGGGACTCCCAGGTCTTCCGGCCCATGAGGACGGGGCGGCCCCAAGTGAGTTCCCGGAAGCGCGCCTGGTCGCCGGGGACGTGCCAGGGGATGCGGCCGCCGGAGCCGAGGGTCCCGTCCTCCGCCACCGCCGCCACGAGCGTCACCTCCACGGCGCGGGCCTCATTCGAGGGCGTTCCGAAAGGCCCTCAGTTCGTCCACGTCGGCGCGCAAAGCGCGGACCTCCTCCCGCAGGCTCCGCGCCTCCTCTTCCAGGGAGGCCAGGCGCTCGAGGACGGTGGGGGCGGAAGCGTGGGGCGGGGCCTCCGCCTCCTCGTCCCGGGAGGCCTCCGTCCGCTCCGGCATCCCCGCGAAGGTGTGAGCCCACCGGGCCTCCTTCCGGCCGGGTTGGCGGGGGAGCCGCACGCAGAGGGGGCCCTCCTCGAGGCGGGAGAGGCCTTCGAGGGTGGATTCGACCTCCGCCACCTCCCGGAAGGAGAAGAGCCGCTCCGCGCGGCCCTTGATCTCGCCCGCCGTCTGCGGCCCCCGCAGGAGCAGCAGGCACAGCGCCGCCGCCTCGGCCTCCGACAGGTCGAAGGCCTCCCGGAAGCGGTGCTTGTACTTGGGCACTCGGGCGTCGGGGCCCGAAACCACCCACAGGAGGTGCTTGTCGCGCAGGCCGTGGAGGGCCGCCTGGACCACCGGCGCCTCGTAAGAGACCACGGGGTCCCGGCTGGACTTCTGGTTGCAGGCCGCCGTCACGGCCACGAGGCTCAGGGGATAGTATTCGGGCGTCGTGACGGACTTCTCGACCAGGCTTCCGAGGACGCGGACCTCCTCGGGCGTGAGCGTGACGCGCATGGGATCCTCCTCGCGCGATGGTAGCAGAGACGGGGGATGGGGACAAAGAAGGGACGGGAGACGAGAGACGGGAGACGAAAGACGGGAGACGAAAGACGGGAGACGAAAGACGGGAGACGAAAGACGGGAGACGAAAGACGGGAGACGAAAGACGGGGGCATTTGGGATTTGGGAGTTGGGATTTAAACAAAGGCGAAAGGCGCATGCAAACCCCTGGATGGGCGAGGCCATCGTAGCGGCCGATGCTCGCATCGGCCGAGGGGCCGGCCTCCGCGGGGAGAAGATCGGCGTCTAGCGACGCATCTCCCTGATCCAGAATCGTGGGGCGGGCGCCCTCGCCCGCCAGAGAGAGAAAACAGGAGATCGCGGCCGGGGGCGGCCGCGCCACAGAAGCCGGGAAGGCCCCTACCGCGCGGGTTTGCCATCGTAGCGGCCGATGCTCGCCTCGGCCGAGGGGCCGGCCCTTGCAAGCAAGGGCCGCTACATTGGAGGCCTTCGTGGGAAAGAAGATCGGCGGTCGGAGACGCCTCCCACAGGAAGCGAGACGGGAGACGGGAGACGGGGGCATTTGGGATTTGGGAATTGGGAGTTGGGATTTAAGAACAAAGGCGAGAGCAAAACGTGGGGCGGGCGCCCTACGCCCCCGGATCTTCGTAAGGCAGGACGCACTCGGGCCGGTCGTTGCGGGGGGAGTTGACGAGGGTGGAGACGGCGTGGGCGGCCATCTCCCCGGCGTAGGGGACCAGGAGGGCCGCCAGGGCTTCCCCGGCGGCGGTGGGGTCGAGCCACAGGTCCTCCGCCTCGGCCGGCAAGATCACCGGCATGCGGGCGTGGAGGGGGGCCATGAAGGCGTTGGCGGCGGTGGTGACGATGGCGCAGGAGAGGAGGGGCTCGCCCTCGGCGGCCTGCCACCGCTCCCAGATCCCCGCGAAGGCGAAAACCTCCCGGCCCGAAACGCGGATGAAGTAGGGGACCTTGCGGGAGGGCCCCGCCTTCCACTCGAAGAACCCGTCCGCGAGGATCAGGCACCGCCGCTTGCGGAAGGCCTGCCGGAAGGCGGGCTTCTCCGCCAGGGTCTCCCCGCGGGCGTTGATGAGCCGGTTCCCGATGGAGGGCTCCTTGGCCCAGGAGGGCACGAGGCCCCACTGGAAGGCCCGCAGGACCCGGGCCCCGTCCTCCTTCAGCACCACAGGCACCTTCTGGAGGGGCGCCACGTTGTAGGAGGTCTTCAGCCCCTCGGCCTGAAAGGCGGCCCCGAAGAGGGCGGCCAGGGCCTGGGGGTCGGCCTGGGTGGTGAAGCGGCCGCACACGTCTCAGCCCCCGAGGGCCCGGAAGGCCATCAGGACGAGAAAGACCGCGCCGGCGGCCAGCACCGTGAGGCACCCGCAGCCGCCGCCCGCCGCACGGCCCAGGGCCGTCCGGAAGGCCGCCCGCGCCACGGCCCCGCCCACGGCCGGCGCCGCGGCGATGGCCACGCGCGCCGCCGTCTCGCGCCAGCGGGCCGTCTCCTCCTGGCGGAGCTGTTTCTCGAGGACCGCCTGCCGCACCGCCACCCGCTCCCGGTACTTCATCTCCTCCCGGGTGCGGACCACCTCCAGCTCCTCCGTGGCCGGGACGAACTTGAGCCGCGACTCGCAGAAGTCGCAGACGACCTCCGTCTCGCCCATGGGCAGGTCCAGCGGCGCCGAGCAGTTCGGGCAGTGGCCGTGCTTCGCTTCCACGGTGTCCTCCGTGGGCATCCTACAACGGTCCGGACCGAATCGCACGCCCCCTTGGCGCCGCCAGACGCCGATCTTCTCCCTGTGGGAGGCGTCGCCAGACGTCGATCTT
>JBFLVU010000282.1:0-2737 GCA_040758175.1 Acidobacteriota bacterium
CCCGCCGCGGGTCTGGAGCCCGGGCCTTCCGTGTACCCCGTACACTTTCCGGGGTGAATTGCGGACACGGCCCTAACTCTATTTATTATCAGCGGTTTAGGTTCTCACCCAAATTTCACCCTGGAACCCCGCGTACGCCGTTCTCACCATCCGGTTTTCCAGACAATATCTTTCTCCCGTGTTATCAATGGGTTAGGCGCCAACCCACCCTGGCACACCCCTTGCTTGTTATCTCGACGTTGGGGAGTCTACCATTCCGATTCACAAGAGGTGGCGTCACAAAGGGGAGGTAAGGCACATGCGGAGGAGTCGCATCCTAGTCGTCGTGTGTTTGGCGGTCGGGCTGATCACGGCCCTGTGGACCCCGGCCCAAGCCCTCAAGAAGGGCAACCACTACCTGGACGACCTTCAGATGTCGGCCGGCCAGGTCTACGTCCAGCCCCTCCTGATGCCCGTGGACGCGGTCCGACAGGACGCGATCCTCGCGGCGGAGCCGGGCATCGTCCCCCTGTTCGAGGGGTGGGACCGCTTCCTCTCGGACAACGGGACCTCCTGGACGGGTTACGTGGAGCGCCGGACCGGCGCCTTCGCCTCCATCGAGGGGCAGGGCATCCCGTGGGTCCCCGGCCAGGGCAACACCCTGCGCCGCGCGGACATCCGTGAACTCCTCGGGGCCAACGGCAAGGTGTCCCGTCAGACCCTGGTTCGCCAGGCCCGGGCCTTTCTCGACCGGTATCCCGAACTCCTCAACGTCTCCAATCAAGAGCTGGCCCTGAACGAGGCGGCCACTTCCCACCCGGCCGACTACCTCTGGTTCGTGCAGTTCGACCGCACCTACGCCGGCCTCCCCGTGGAAAAATCGTACGTCGTCTTCCGCGTCAACCACGGGAATCTGGTGCAGTTCGGCGGCGAGTTCCTCGGACCCATCACCCTCGACACGACCCCCTACGTGTCCGTCGAGACGGCCCGCGAGATTCTGGCCGGCTTCGTGGGCGGCTTCGAGGACGGGGACGAGTGGGTCAACGACGGCACCCTGAGCATCCTTCCCGCGGCCCCCGTCTCCGACGAGGGCGTCTTCAACGGCAAGCCCGGCGACGGCGTGGCCTGGAAGCTCGTCTACACGCTGGCCTTCCGGCGCCCCGGCGTCATGGGGACGTGGCAGGCGAAGATCGACGCCCACTCGGGGGAGATCCTCCTGTTCGAGGACGCGAACGCCTACGGCTCCGTCACCGGCGGCATCTATCCCAACTCGCCCCTCGACGTCGAGGTGGTCCGGCCCTTCTCCAATTTGACCATTACGAACGGGACCACCAAGTACACCGACCTGGGAGGGAACTACGCCTTCACCACGGGCACGGCGACGGCGGCCCTCACGGGCAAGCTCGTCAAGGTCACCGATTCCTGCGGGACCTCGTCCCTGAGCACCTCCACGGCCCCGGGCGACCTGGCCTGGTCCAAGTCCACCGGCACGGACTGCACGACGCCGGGCGTCGGCGGGGCGGGCAACACCCACGCCGCGCGCTCCACCTACTACCACCTCACCAACTGGAAGGTGAAGGCCCAGGGCTGGCTTCCCTCCAACACGTGGCTCCAGGCCCAGCTCACTGACAAGGTCAACCTGAACCAGACCTGCAACGCTTACTGGGACGGGTCCGCCGTCAATTTCTTCAAGTCCGGCGGCGGGTGCGCCAACACGGGCGAGCTCCCCACGGTGTTCCTGCACGAGGCCGGCCACGGCTTGGATTCGAACGACGGCAACGGCTTCTCCCCCGACAAGGGGACGGGCGAAACCTACGGCGACTCGGTGGCCTTCCTGATGACCCACGATTCCTGCATCGGGACCGGCTTCTTCACCGACGGCTCCAAGTGCTCCGGCTACGGCGACGCCTGCACCTCCTGCACGGGCATCCGCGACGTGGACTACGCCAAGCACTCCTCCGCCACGCCGCACACCCCGCTGAACTTCATCAAGACCTACTGCCCCACCTCCTCGACCTACAAGGGGCCCTGCGGCAAGGAGGGGCACTGCGAAGGGTACATCGGCGGCGAGGCCATCTGGGACCTGGCGGCGCGTGACCTGCCCGCGGCGGGCTTCGATTCCGCCACCTCCTGGCAGATCGCGGATCGGCTCTTCTACCTCACCCGCTCCACGGCCGGCGCGGCCTTCTACTGCAACACCTCCACCTTCGCCTCGGACGGGTGCGGCACCTCCCACTACTTCACGGTCTTCCGCGTGGTGGACGACCAGGACGGCAACCTCTCCAACGGGACGCCCCACGCCGCCGCCATCTACGCCGCCTTCAACCGCCACGCCATCGGCTGCTCCACGGTGGTCAACACGAACTCCACCACCTGCCCCACCCTCACCCAGCCGGTCCTCACGGCCACCGCCGGCTCGGGTTCGGTGGCCCTCTCCTGGGGCGCCGTGACCAACGCCGCGACCTACTACGTGATGCGCAACGAGATGTCCTCCACCGCCGGCTTCACCATCATCTCCAAGCCCACCACCAACTCGTACACGGACACGGCGGTGGCGGCGGGCATCACTTACTACTACACGATCCAGGCCGTGGGCTCGACCACGTCCTGCTTCAGCGCCCTCGCCGCGGTGAAGAGCGCGACCCCCTCCGCGGGAGCGACCTACAGCATCTCCGGCACCGTGTCGGGCGCGACGGCCTCTGGCGTGACCATGAACCTCACGGGAACCTCCACCGCGACGACCACCACCGACACGAGC
>JBFLVU010000283.1:0-2696 GCA_040758175.1 Acidobacteriota bacterium
CCTCGTGGTCGTGATCCTGGCCGACGCCCTGCGCCGTTGTGTCGCCACCCTGCGGGGCCGCCCCATCCCCCCCAAGGCCTTCGGTCCCGCCAAGGTCCCCGAGGGCGTGCCCCAGCGCTGCTGCTGAGAAAGGACGAGGGCAGACGGAGACCTCCATTTCACGGACTCTGCGAGTCCGTCGAACCGCTCCGGCCGCCCCGTCTCCTTTCCCCGCCTGGCACCGTCTGGACCTCCCGTCTTCGAGGCCGAGACCTTGCCGCGGTCCCCGGGTTGGCCTAGAATCTTCGCAGTCAATCAGCGAAGCCGAGCGTCGTTGCGGAGGGGGTGGCCCGTGGGACCGAAGCGATCGGCGTGGGTGTGGGCGTTCGCCCTGTGCGGGCTGGGAACGGTGGTCTCGTGGGCCGCGGGGCCCGTGCGGACGGCGGGCCTGGGCCCATGGGGCGAGCTGGGCGACGGCAGCCGGGTCTACTCCTCCTTTCCGGTGCAGGCGGACCTGCCCCAGAATGCGCTGACCGTATCTCCGGGGGAGGTCCATACCCTGGCGCTCCTGGAGGACGGAACGGTGTGGGCCTGGGGGGACAACGCCTACGGACAGTTGGGCGACGGCACTACCGAGCCCCGGACCGCGCCCGGGGCCGTGCACCTCCTGACCGGCATCGTGGACGTCCGGGCCGGGTACAATTGCTCCTACGCCCTGGACCAGGCTCACCACCTGTGGTCCTGGGGGTACAACGGCGACGGGCGCCTTGGGGACGGCACCACCACAAACCGGCTCGAACCGGTCCAGGTGACGGGCGTCACGGACGTCCGGCAGGTGAGCGGGGGCTACAACCATGGGGTGGCCCTGGACGGATCGGGCACCGTCTGGACCTGGGGCGCCAACTCCTACGGCAGTCTCGGGGACGGGACCTCTGCACAACGCCCCTCTCCGGCCCCGGTTCCGGGCCTGGGTCCCGCCCTCGCCGTGGTGGCCCACCAGTGGACCACCTACGCCGTCCTCCAGGACGGGACGGTGTGGGCCTGGGGTTACAACGTCTATGGGGCCCTGGGAGACGGGACGGGGACGAACCGCTCCACGCCCGTCCAGGTCTCGGGTCTGACGGGGGTGACGGGGATCGCGGCGGGATTCTCCTCGGGGGCGGCCCTCAAGGCCGACGGCACGGTATGGACCTGGGGAATCCAACCGGTCCGTAACGTGCCCGGCCAGGTCTCGGGCCTTCCCCCTGTCTCCGCCATCGCGGGAGGCTACCATTCCTTCTTCGCCCTGGAGGCCGACGGAACGGCCTGGGGGTGGGGAAACAACGGCTACGGCCAGCTCGGGCGCGGTGCGACGTCCTACGGTTCCTCTCCGGAGCCGGTGTCCGCCCTCGGATTGGCCTCCGCCGTGGCGTCCTTTGGCAAGACCGCCGGGGCCGTGAAGGCCGACGGGAGCGCCTGGGTCTGGGGCGCCAACGACCGCGGCCAATTGGGCGACGGTCGGACCTCCGAGAGGTGGACCTTCGACCCCGTGGCGGGGTGCCAAGCCTTCTCCTGGGTTTCGGGAGGACACCAGCACGCGGCGGCCCTCGCCGAAGACGGGACCGTCTGGGGGTGGGGCTTCAACCAGAGCGGGCGGCTGGGAACGGGCTTCGATGAGACCCCGGCCTCCTCGCCCGTGCGGGCGGGAAGCCTGGCGAACGTGGTCCATCTTTCTGCGGGAACCTCGCACACGACGGCCGTCCGGTCCGACGGCACGGTCTGGTGGTGGGGTGGTTATGTGCAAGGCTACGCCTATGTTCCCTCCCAGAAGGCCGGACTGAACGACGCCCTCCAGGCGGCCTCCGGAGGGGATTTCTCCCTGGTGCGAAAGTCGGACGGGACGATTTGGGGGTGGGGGAACAACGGCTCGGGGCGCCTGGGGGACGGAACGACGACCTCCACGGTCGCGCCCGTCCAGGTGAGCGGCGTGACGTCGGCGGAGGACGTCGCCGCGGGGAGCGCGCACGGGCTGGCGCGGCTCGAGGACGGCTCGGTCGTGGCCTGGGGGGAGAACACGCGAGGGCAAATCGGGGATGGAACGACGACCGACCGCCTCACGCCCGTGCCCGTGACGGGCCTCCCGGGGCCCGCTGCAACCGTCTTCGCGGGGGGACAGGTGAGTTTCGCGGTCCTGGAGGACGGGACCCTCTGGGGGTGGGGCTACAACAGCAAGGGGACGATCGGTGACGGCACGACGACCGGGCGCACGAGCCCGGTCCTCGTCCCCGGAGCGGGGACCGGTGTGGTCTCCGTGGCGTGCTCGGGGAGCCATACGGTGGCCCTGAAGGACGACGGGAGCGTCTGGGCCTGGGGGGACAACACGGGGGGAAAGCTGGGGGACGGGACCGACGTCCAGCGCCTGACGCCCGTCCAGGTGGCTCCGCCGGGAACCGCCTCGGCCGTGGGCGCGGGCACCGGATTCAGCGCCTACGTGGAGGATGACTGCGCCGTGGGATGCACGGCCACGGTGCCCCGGGCGGGCGTCCCGGGGGCCAGCCTGGCCTTCCAGGGGGGAGTGGCCGCGGCGGGGTGCGCGGGCACGCCCTCCTACGACTGGGACTTCGGCGACGGGTCCCCTCACTCCTTGGAGGCGAGCGCCAACCACTCGTACGGAAGCGCCGGGGATTACGCCTGGACCCTGGAGGTGATCCAGGGGGGACGGACCTGCCTGAGAATGG
>JBFLVU010000284.1:0-2675 GCA_040758175.1 Acidobacteriota bacterium
CGCAGCCCCTCGATGCCGGCGCGGCGGAGGGCCGAGCCGGACGCCCGGTCCTCCCACTCCCGAAGGCCGAAGCCGAGAATCTCGTCCGGCGAGGGCGCCTGGAAGCCCTTTCGAGGCCTGAATTCTGGCTCCTCGGCGAGGGGGGCTTCCAAGTTGAAGGGACACACCTCCTGGCAGCGGTCACAGCCGAAGAGATGCCCCTTGAGCCGGGGCGCCTCTTTCGGGAAGGCTCCCCGGTGCTCCACGGTCCAGTAGGAGAGGCAGCGCCGGGCGTCCAGCACGTAGGGCGCCGCGAAGGCCCCGGCGGGACAGGCGCGCATGCACCGCTCGCATCCCCAGCAGACGTCCGCCACGGCCCCCGTGTCCTTCGTCGGCAGATCCGTGACGATCTCCCCGAGAAAGAGGTAGGAGCCCCATTGGGGGTGGGTGAGGCACCCGTTCTTTCCCACGAAGCCCAGCCCCGCCTTGACGCCGAAGGCCCGCTCCAGCAGGGGCGCCGAGTCCACGCAAATGCGGGCGCGGAAGCCGCGGGATTCAAGGAGGCGCGAGGCGGGACGCAGACGGGAGACCATCACCCGGTGGTAGTCCCGGCCCCACGCGTAGCGGGAGACCCAGGCGCCCCCCTTCCGGATGGCATGGGCGGAAAAAGTTTTGCACGTATTGTACGGGAGCGCCGCCACGAAAAGGCCGCGGACCCAGGGAATCCACTGGAGGAGCGAGGCCCTCCAGGCCGCGGTCCGGGCCATGTAGTCCATCCCTAAAAACCGTCCCTCCGACACCCAGCGCCCCAGGGCCTCCCGGTCCCGGTCCCCAACGTCCGGGGAGGCCGTCCCCACCAGGGGCAGGCGCGAAGACTTCATGGAGGCGAGCACCTCCCGAACCAGCGCGTC
Organism: Acidobacteriota bacterium; assembly: GCA_040758175.1. Lineage (GTDB taxonomy): Bacteria > Acidobacteriota > UBA4820 > UBA4820 > DSQY01 > JBFLVU01. The sequence goes on from JBFLVU010000284.1 coordinate 891, forward strand.
CATGGAGGAAATATAGGGCGCGGGAGGGGGGATGTGCGGGGAGTGGCGCTCCCCGGTCCGAAAGAAAAGGGGCGCCCCGAAGGGCGCCCCTTGGATTCAGGCGAAAGCGCGGCTTACTGCGCCACCACCGTGATGTCGTCAAGGTACATGTTGTTGCCGTAGGCGCTCGTGCCGAGGAAGGCCACGCGCAGGCTCGTTTGGCCCTTGTACGAGGTGATGTCCACCGAGTGCTGCTTCCACCCCGTGGAGCCGTCGTACCGGTTGATGGCCGAGCCCACGTTCACCCAGGTGGTGCCGTTGGTGGAGACCTGGGGCTGGACCCTGTCGGCGTAGGTCGAGTAGCCGGTGTCGTGGTACATCCAGAACTTCAGGGTCACGGTCGTGTAGGAGGTGGCGATCGCGAAGCCCGTGGTCCGGTAGTACCGCGTGGCGGATCCGCTGGAAGCCGTGTAGGAGTTGAACTTGGCCATGTAGGAGCCGCCGTGTTCCTGACAGGAAGGATAGGTGCCCGAGGTGACGCGCGTCCAAGAGCCCGCCGTGCCCGAGGTGTCCACCTGGGCCCAGCCGGTGCTGGACTCCCATCCGTCGGTGAAGAGGGTCACCTCGCCGCCGGTGGCCGTTGCGGTAAAGTTCTTGCCCGTCTGGTTGGCGCCGCTGATGGTGACGGCGATGCTGGTGGGCGAGAAGGTATAGCCGGTCTTGCTCGGCGTCACGGTGTAGGACCCGTTGGCCAGGCCGCTGAAGGTGTAATTCCCGCTCGTGTCGGTGGTGGCCGTGGCGGTTGCCGCGCCCGTCAGGCTCATGGTTACGCCCGAGGCCGTCGCGCCGCTCACGGTGCCCGAAATGCTGTAGGTCGCCGTGGGCATGGTCACGGTGGCCTTGACCGTGTAGGAGCCCGCGGCGTAGCCGTAGGCCGCGATGTTCCAGGTGCCGGCGGCGGGGCTCGTGTGCGTCAGCAGTTCACTCGTGGTGCTGCTGTTCCAGGAGCGTCCCGTGTAGCTCGCCGTGGTGGGGTTGCCCAGGGTCGGGGAGCCCGTGTAGAGGTCCACGTCCGCCGTGAGGTTGTAGAGTTCCACTTTGAGTTCCGTGGCGCCGGTGGGCACGGCGATGTCGTAGTGGACGTAGGCCTGGTAGGCCACGGAGCCGTTCACGGCCACGCCGCTGGTCAGGGGCGTGTCACCGGCCACGGCGGTGGCGGTGAAGTTCTTCCCCGTCTGGTTGGCGCCGCTGATGGTGACCGCGATGCTGGCGGGCGAGAAGGTGTAGCCGGACTTGTTCGGCGTCACCGTGTAGGAACCGTCGGCGAGCCCGCTGAAGGTGTAGGTCCCGTCGGTGGCCGTGGTGGTCGTCGCGGTGGAGGCGCCCGTGAGGCTCATGGTCACGCCGGAGGCCGTCGCGCCCGACACCGTTCCGGAGATGCTATAGGTCGGAACCGCCGTCGCCGTGAAGTTCTTGCCCGTCTGGTTGGCGCCGCTGATGGTGACCGCGATGCTGGTGGGCGAGAAGGTGTAGCCGGACTTGCTCGGCGTCACCGTGTAGGAGCCGTTGACCAGGCCGCTGAAGGTGTAGTTGCCGCTCGTGTCGGTGGTGGTCGTCGCGGTGGAGGTTCCCGTGAGGTTCATGGTCACGCCGGAGGCCGTCGCGCCCGACACGGTGCCGGAGATGCTGTAAATCGCGGCGGCCGTCGCCGTGAAGTTCTTGCCCGTCTGGTTGACGCCGCTGATGGTGACGGCGAGGCTGGTGGGCGAGAAGGTGTAGCCGGACTTGCTCGGCGTCACCGTGTAG
>JBFLVU010000285.1:0-2669 GCA_040758175.1 Acidobacteriota bacterium
GGCCCGCCTTCAAGCTCACGCCCAAGGTCCTGGACACGCTCTACCGCGTCCAGCAGGGGCTGGGCTTCTTCGAGACGCACTTCCCCGAGACGACGGTGAACCGGCCGGCCGTTTACCTCATGGCCCTCACCGAGCGCCTGCCCACGGCGGAGCTGGAAGCGTTCCGCGCCCATTACCCCTTTTCGCAGGAGACCCGGACCGTTCTCGACGAGTACAGGTCCTTCACGTGGCGGGCACTGAGGGACCTCTCGCGGGACGAAACCTGCACGGCGGGATGCGCCTACCGGGCCCTCCACGCCATGCCCCTCAGCCTCGCCCTCTTCCTCCTGGCCAAGGTCCAGGGGCCCCAGCGCCAGTCCCTGGTGCGGGACTACATCGTGCGGGACCGCTTCACGGCCCTGGCGATCACCGGCACGGACCTCATCGCCGCGGGCGTCCCGCCCTCCCCCGCCGTGGCGTTGGCCCTGCTGGAAACGCGGGTGGCCAAGGTGGACGGGAGGGTGCGCACCCGTGAGGAGGAGCTGGCGTACGCCCTCGAGGCGGCGCGCACGGGCCGGCGGACCTCCGAGGAGGAAACATGATCCGCGGAGGCTTCCGGCGGTTCGTCCTCGCGGCGGCGGCGCTCCTGGTCCTGTCGTTCCTTCCCGCCTGTCGCACCCCCGCCTCCGGCCATCCCGGCAAAGGCCCGACGACCGTCGTTCTGGTCACCGTGGACGGGGTCCGCTGGGACTACCCGGAGGCATTCGGCCTGGAGACCTTCGCCGCCATGCGCCGCTCGGGCCTGTACGCCGAGCGCCTTCTCCCGCCCTTTCCCTCCCTCACCTGGGTGTCCCATGCCACGCTGACCACGGGGACCTACCCGGACAAACACGGAATCGCCGCCAACGGCTTCCTGGACCGCGCCTCCGGGAAGCGCTTTTCCAAGGAGCCCGAGGCGCGGTGGCTCCTGGAGCCGCCCGTGTGGGCCCTGGCCGAGCGGGCGGGGATCAAGAGCGCCGTCCTCTCCTGGCCCCTGTCCGACGGGGACTGGCAGGGTGTCACGCCCTCGTACCGGCGCGGCTTCCAGAAGGAAAAGGGGGGGAGCGACGAGGCCACCGTGGCGGCCCTGTTCGATCTCTTGAGGATGCCGCCGGATCGGCGCCCCCGGTTGATTCTGGCCTGGACGAGCGGCGCCGACGACGAGGGCCACGACGAGGGGCCCGACGGGCCCGCCGTCCGGAGGGCCATGGTCCGGGCCGACGCGACCCTCCGGCGCCTGCGGGAGGGGATCCGCGCCCTGGGACCGAAGACGCCCGTAGTGCTCGTCGTGGCGAGCGACCACGGGATGTCCGCCATCGAGTGGGCCATCGACCTCACGGCGCTCGTTCCAAAGAAGGCCTTCCTGCCCTACATCGCCACCTCGGGTCCCATGGCCAACCTCTACACGAAGGACGCGCGCCAGCGGGAGGAGGTCCGCCGGGCCCTCAAGGGCCTTCCGGCGGGGTGCCGGGTCTTCGATCGCGAGTCCTGCCCCGCCGACCTGCACTACGCCGGTTGCGCGCGGGCGGGGGACCTCGTCGTCCTCGCCCCTCCGGGGGCGACCTTTTGGGGGTACTCCCAGAAGTCCGGCGACCGCACCCCCCCAAAGGGCAACCACGGGTACGCCGCCTCCAATCCGGACATGCAGGGCCTCCTGATCCTGGAGGGGCCGGGCGTCCCGGCGGGGAAGGCGATTCCCCGGGCGAATGCGGTGGACGTGGCCCCCACCCTCTGCCGCCTGCTCGGCATCGCCCCTCCCCCCCGGGCCGACGGAAGGAGCCTCATTCCGTAGGGAGGGCGCAGGGAGGAACCGGAAGATCCGGAATCGAAGGGGGAGGCCTCTCCCGTCGGGGGAAGAGGGCCGATCCGGGGGGGATGAAACGTCTTCGGCCGCCCCGGGGCGAACCCGAAGCGGCCGAAGGGACTTCAAACGGGTCAGAGGGGGCGGGATTCGGCGGCCTTGGGGACCGGTCCGGGGACGACTTCGTGGTCCCGTCCCGGCTTCTCCGTGAGGGCGAGGGCACTGCCCCGGGAGCGCTCCTTGAGGCGCTGGTACCCCCGGGCGAGCTTTTGGCGGGTGTCCTTTCCCGAGGCGGGAGCGAGGAGGAGGGCGGTCACGCCGCCGGCGAGGACGCCGAGGCTGGTGGCCCACAAGATCTGGCCGGTTTCCTTCTTCATGGGGAACCTCCTTTAGGCAGGGGCGCGCACGGGCGCCGTTCCAGGGTGGACATCCGTCAGAAACCCGGATCCCCCCGCCCTTCATCCCGCTCAGGGCGTGACCGGCGTCACAGAGAAGGCCGACGGCCACCGGGCCGGGTTTCCTGCTAGAGTAAGTCGGCCCCCGATGCAAGGCCGCCGGGGTTCCGGTGGGCGTGGCCGGATCGGGGCGGAGGGCGCCTTGGCAAGGATGACCGCCGGAATTCGCAACCTGCTCTGGGCCCAGGTGGCCTCCCAAATGGGAGACGCCGCCTTCACGGTCCTGCTGTTCTGGGCCGTCCTGGAGCGGAGCGACTCGCCGTGGGTCCTCGGGGCGGCGGCGGCCCTCAACTACCTTCCCATCCTCCTCTTCGGACTGGCGGGAGGCCTCGCCGCGGACCGGCTCCCCCGCCGCGGCCTCATGGTGGCGGCGGACGCCGTCCGGGCGTGCCTCT
>JBFLVU010000286.1:0-2606 GCA_040758175.1 Acidobacteriota bacterium
GGCGGGCCAGTACACGGTGGTGGGACTGAGGGGAGACGCTCCCCGGGCGGCCGGTACGGATGCGGAGGATCCGGCGCCCGACCCGGAGAAGGTCATCCGCCGCGCCTACTCCATCGCCTCCTCGTCGGTGGAGCAGGCCTACCTGGAGTTCTACATCGCCCTCGTGAGGTCGGGAGCCCTGACGCCCCGGCTCTTCGCGCTGAAGGTGGGGGACCCCCTCTTCCTCTCGCCCCGCATCGTGGGGATGTTCACGCTGGATCGGGTCCCCGAAGGGCACCACCTGCTCCTCGTGGCCACGGGGACGGGCCTGGCGCCTTACATGAGCATGCTTCGGACCCACCTGGCCGACCCCGACCGGGGCCGCACGGTGGTCCTCCACGGCGCGCGCCACTCCTGGGACCTGGGGTACCGGGCGGAGCTGGAGACCATGCAGAGGCTGAGCCCGAGGTTCGCCTACATACCCGTGGTTTCCGAGCCGCGGGAGGAGATCGTTCCCTGGTCCGGCTCCACGGGCTTCCTCCACGACTACTGGAAGGCCCCGGGACGCGACCTCGCCTTCGGTTTCACCCCCTCCCCCGAGGACACCCACGTCTTCCTCTGCGGAAACCCCCTCATGATCGAGGCCATGATGGCGGTCCTCGGCGAAAAGGGTTTCACGGAGGGAGGCCCCGGGAAGGCCGGGCAAGTCCACCGGGAGAAGTACTGGTAGGACCGGCGGGAGAGGGGAGACGGGAGGAACGATCGGCGTCGGGCGGCGCCTCCCAGACATCGCAAGACGCACATCGCACGGCGCCGCATCCGCAAGGCGGGAGTCTCGCCCGCCAAAGAGGACAAAGGGACGAAGTCACGGCTGACCAAGATCTTTTTGGGCCCGTTTTGTGCTGCATGCCTTCCGGAGCGAAGCGAAGGGCGGCCGCCTGCCCGCAGCAGGCAGTCGCCACGGGGTTGGAGGCCGCCCCCGCCGCCCAGGCTCCTTCTCTTGGGCGGCGGCCTCTGCTAGCATCTCCCCACCCAGGCAGGGAGGGAGCCATGCGAAACGTGACGATGGACGACCCGGATCAGGTGAAGCGAGTGGGAAAGGGCATCGGGATCTTCTTCCTCGCGCTCTTCGGCCTCATCCTCTTTCTCGTGGGGAGCCCCATCAAGGTGGTCCCCGCGGGCCACGTGGGCGTGAAAGACCTCTTCGGCGTCGTGTCTCCGGGCATCTTGCCGCCCGGGGTGCGGGTGGTCTTCCCCTTCACGCGCGTCGTGAAGATGACGATCCAGACACAGGAGATGAAGGAGACGGCGGAGGTGCCCTCGAAGGAGGGCCTCATCATGAACCTCGAGGTCTCCCTCCTCTACCGCCTCGACCCCTCCAAGGCCCCCGAGATCTACAAGACCGTTGGGCGGAGCTACGATTCCGTGGTGGTGGAGCCCCAGTTCCGGTCGGCCATCCGGGAGATCACGGCCTCCTACGAGGCCAAGGCGCTGTACTCCGCCGAGCGCGAGCGCATCGCCCAGGAGATCTTCGTGCTCTTCCGGAAGATGACGCAGGAGCGGGGCATCGTGGCCGAGCAGGTGCTCCTGCGGAAGATCGGCCTTCCCCCCGTGGTGGCCAACGCCATCCAGGAGAAGCTTCGCCGGGAGCAGGAGGCGGAGCAGATGAAGTTCGTCCTCCAGAAGGAGTCCCAGGAGGCCGAGCGCAAGCGCATCGAGGCCCAGGGCATCGCGGACTTCCAGCGCATCGTGGCCCAGGGGATCTCGGCCCAGCTCCTGGAGTGGAAGGGCATCGAGGCCACGGAGAAGCTGGCCCAGAGCCCCAACACCAAGATCGTCGTCATCGGAAACCCCAAGTCGGGGCTCCCCATCATCCTCGGCGGGGAGAAGTAGCCCCGCCGCCGTCCCGGCGGTCCGAGGCGGGGAGGTGACGCGGATGCGGTGGAGGCCCTTCCTGGCATTCCTGGGTGCGTTCCTGGCCTTCTCGGGAGGCTTGGGCGGCCTCATGGCCGTACGCCGTCCGGCAACCGTGACCTTCCTCTTCACGGGCGACACCCAGGGCTTCCTCGTGCCTTGCGGGTGCCGGACGGTCCCGGCGGGGGGGCTGGCGCGGCGCGCGGGTCTTCTTGCCCACCTTCGGAGCCAGCCGCACGCGGGCGCGGTGGTCCCCGTGGAGGTGGCCCACGGCCTCGCCGAGCGGGGGCCCGCCCGCGAGAAGCTGAACCGCCAGATGGGCCGGTTCTTCCAGCGGGAGGGGGTCCTCCTGGGCCTGGGGGGCTACGACCTCCTCCTCGGGCCCGAGGCCCTCCACCTCTTCGTCCCCGGGGTGGAGAAGTACCTCGCCGGGCGGAAGGCCTACCCGGGCTCCAAGGAATTCCGCCTCGGCGGCTGGGGCGTGGGTCCCGTGGGCGCGACGGCGGCGAGGCTCCGCCTCGTCTTCGTCTCCGAGACGCCCCCCGAGGGCGCTCCCATGGGCGACCCCCTGGAGGCCTTCGAGTCGGAGATCCGAGAGCATCCTGCCGACGGCTACGTGGTGACGGGCAACCTCTCCACGGGCGCCGTGGGGCGGCTCCTGAACGCCCATCCCGACATCCTCGCGGTGGTGGCCCAGTGGGGGACCCAGGTGA
>JBFLVU010000287.1:0-2603 GCA_040758175.1 Acidobacteriota bacterium
CGCGGCGCAGGGGAGGCCCGTGCCCGGCGCCTGCTGGCGCGGGAAGGCGCCGCGCCGGACCCGCCGGACGAGGGCGTACAGGCCCCCGAGGAGGAGCGAGACGGCGAGGGCGGCCAGGGACCACCTCAGGAGGCTCATCCAGGCTCCCCGGCTCAGATCCAGGGGCGGAAGAAAGTGGAGGTTGGCCAGTTCGTTGGAATGGGCCAGGGACATGCGGGCTTCGAGGAGGCCGTCGAGGCCCGCGCGGTACGGCGCGTGGCCCAGCACGGGGAGTCCCCGCTTGCGGGCCGCCTCGTTCAGGCGAAGGAGGGCCGCGCGTTCCAGCCCCTTGGTCGTGGCCACGCGGTTCTTTTCGAAATCGATGACCTCGCGGAACTTGATCACGTCGAAGCCGGACTTCGACTGGGAGGCGGCCTCGGCCTCCGCCTCGGCGGGCGTCGTGACCCTGGGCTCGTTCACGAATTCGCCCGAGGTGTAGAGGGTGGGGGCGAGGTGCGAACCCTCCTCGATTCTCCTCCGCACCCTCAACGTCTCTTCGTCGCCGCGCAGGTTGATGACCGTCGTGACGCCGTGGGCGAGGAAGAGGGGCGCGTCCCCGAAACCGGGCCGCGCGCCCACCATGGCGTCGAGATGCACGTGGGCGTCCACGAGGCCCGGGGCGAGGAAGAGGCCCGAGCCGTCCACTACCTGGGTTCCGGGTGGGAGGGCGATGGAGGAGGAGGGCCCCGAGGCCTCGATGCGCCCTTCCCGTGCGAGGACCGTTTGGTCGTTCCGCTGCGCCTCGCCCTCGGGGCTCACTACGGTGACGTGGACGAAGGCGACGGGTGGAGGCGGGGCCTGGGCGAGGGCCGCCGCGGCGAGGCAGACCGCGCCCAAGGCGAGAAGGCCCCGGGCGGCCGGGGCCGCGGGGCGGGGGCCGACGGTCGGACGGCGGTTCTTCACGGGGTGTCCCCTCCTTCGGCGCGGGGCGGGGGAAGTCTCGCGCTTGGAGGAACATACGGGACGGATGCCCGGGAGGTTTTGTCCGCCGCGTTGCCCCGGGCGCGAGGGTGTGCTATACCCCGGCGAAGAGAGTGCACGGGCCATTCATTCCGTCACGAGGATGGGGAGGGAAACCATGTCCCAGCGTCAACAGCTGGAGCGGATCCTGGAGATCGATCGGCTCATCCGGGCGGGGCGCTTCCCGAACGCGGACCGACTGGCCGAGCGCATGGAAGTGAGCCGCAGGGCGGTCTTCAAGGACCGGGATTTCATGATCATGCGGCTCGGCGCGCCCATCGTCTACGATCGCGCCCACGGCGGATGGGCCTACTCGGACCCGACCTTTTCGCTGCCGTCCCTCATGGTCACCGAGGGGGAACTCCTGGCCTTCTTCCTCAGCGTGGAGGTGGCGAGGCGCTACCTGGGCACTCCCTTCGAGGCTCCCCTGCGCTCGGCCGTGGAAAAGGTGCGGGGTTCCCTGCGCGGGCCCGTCACGGTGAGCCTCGAGGATCTTTCGCGCCACTTCACCCTGGCCGCCCCGGCGGCCGCCCCAGCCGACGAGCGCGTCCTCCTGAACCTCCACAGGGCCATCGTGGAGAAGCGGCGCGTGGCCATGCGGTACTTCACGGCGAGCCGGCGCGAGACCTCGGACCGGGTCGTGGAGCCCTACCACCTCGTGAACCAGGTGGGAGACTGGTACCTCATCGCCTGGGATAGGAAGCGGAGGGACTTCCGCACCTTCCACGCGGGCCGCATCCGGTCCCACAAGGTCCTCGAGTCTGAACCCTTCGCCCGGCGGAAGGACTTCGACCCCTCCGCTTGGATGCGCCAGGCCTTCCAGGTCCAGCTCGGGACGACGAGCGAGCGCGTCCTCCTGCGCTTCGACGCCGAACAGGCGCCCTACATTCGCGAGCGCGTCTGGCATCCGACCCAGCAGATCTCCGACGCTCCCTCCGGAGGCGTGGACCTCTCCTTCGAGACGAGCGGGCTGGGCGGGGTCCTTCGCTGGGTCCTCCAATACGGAAGCCACGTGGAGGTCCTGGCCCCCAAGGCCTTCCGGAAGGCCTTCGCGCGGGAGGTCAAGGCCATGGCCCGCAGGGTCAGGGCGGGCAAGGCGGAAAAGAGCTAAGGCTCCTCTAACGAATTCGTGCGTCTCAAGGGGCGGGGCAGGCCGCCCAAGCGCTGGATGCGCTTGGCTTGGGGCAGGAGGCGCCGGTTTGAAGGGCGATCGTTCTTTGCCCTGATCCCGAAGGCTTGTTCGGAGGGCACCCAAGAAGGGATCTCGGGCGCCTTCCCCCGCGCCTTTCCTCCCGGCGCCTCACCGGCCCGGCCGCCCTTCGGGCGGGCCGGCCTTCCTGACTCGGTTCAGGTCGCCCCGCCATTCCTGATGGGTGCGCGGGCGGCATCGGACCTATTGCGTCGTCAGCCTTCGGCGTCTCGCTCCTCGACGTACATCCCAGTGCGCCTGCGTCGCGGCCGCCTTGGCTTCCTAGCACTAGCAGGCGGCTGAGAAACCCCTTGTGGGTCGCGTTGCCCGCGCCACGGCCCCGAATGCAAGGCGTCGCGACGCCGTCGATGCCTTTGCGCATCGTCTAGGAGCGACAACGCCGCAGGCGGGGCCG
>JBFLVU010000288.1:0-2595 GCA_040758175.1 Acidobacteriota bacterium
GGTCTGTGACCACAAGGATGAAGAGGCCCTCGGCCAGGGAACACAGCAGGATATTCTCTGCCTCGGTCCGAATCACCACTTCCCGGATAGGACCCAGCGCAATCTCTCCGCGAAGACGCCTCAGGGTCTTCAAAACCCCATTCATCTCCGCGCTCAGCACCTCGTGGGGCAGATCCTCGAGGACGAAGCGGTCCACTTCTATGCCGTCGTCTCCCACCACGGCCACCGCCCGAAAACCCGGGAGCCCGTCGCGCAGTTTCGTGAACAGGGGGCTAAACATGGGAGGCCTCCCTCACCCGGGTGAGCCAGTCTTGCAGTACGGCGATTCGCCTTTGTCGGACGGCCTTGCGCACATCCTCCTCCTGTACGGCCGGGGCCTCGGGAGCCTCCCCCGCCATCCGCCGTTTGAGTGCCCGAATTCGCTCCCGGACCTCGGCGTTGTCCGGCTCCTTGAGCAGGACCCGTTGGTAGACCTCCACGGCCTTCTCCGGATATCCCTGGCTCTCGTACAATTGGGCCAGGGTGACCGTGTTGAAGGCCGGACCAGGGCCGGGCAGGGCGGCTTCAGACAAAACACCGGGTGCCTCCGGGCTGTCCGGAGGCATGGATGCCTCTTGGGTGTCGTCCCCGTCCTGAAGGGTCTGTACGCGATCCGTATCCTCGTCGGTTGGCACTTCGGGAACGGCCTCGTGTCCTCGCGACGCTGGCTCCGGTGCCAGAGCGGCCCAGGATGCCTCATTCTCTGGGAGAGGAGCCTCCTCCGCGGGCGGAGGGGGCTCGGCAGGAAGGACCTCGAGGAGGCCGCTGTCCTGCCCTCCTTCGGCCACCCAGTCCTCCGACCTCGACACGTCTCCGAACACCTGGGCCCCATCCCCCGTGGGGATGGCCCCGTCCTCCGTTTCAAGCCCCGTCTCCACTGCTGCGTCTGCGGAGGCGGAGGGAGGCCCCTCCTCGGTTGGAGGGACACATTCCACGGGCGGCTCCTCCGGGGCCGGCGCCTCCGCGGCCAGCTCTTGAATGCGTTCCGCCACGTTGGCTCTTCCGGGATCGAAGAGGTCCACGACTTGGTAGTGACGCAGGGCGCGGGGCTTGTCTCCCAGGGAAAAGTAGAGATCCGCCGCGAGGTGGTTGGCGGGGATGTTGTCGGGGAGGGCCAGAAGTACCCTCTCCACTTGAACCCTCGCCTCGTCGAACCGGCCCTTTGCCAGGAAGATCTGGGCCAGCAGATTCCGGGCCTGCCATTGGTTCGGGTTCAGTTGAAGGCCCTTCTCGCAAAGGATAACGGCCTCTTCGATCCGGCCCAGACGCTGGTACTCCCGCGCCAGTTCGTAGAACCGGCGCATCTTTGGATCGCGCTGGACTTCGGATTCGAGTTCGGCGGGCCCGCTCGCCATCAGAAGTTCCCGATGGTTAGGATGTGGCCGGTTTGAAGCACCTTCTGCGCGCCGTCCTTGTTCCGATGGGTGTAGAACGTCACCCGGACCTTCACCCGGGCCGTGTCGGATGTGCCCACGAAGCCCTGGGCATACTCCTGCAGAAAGGAGTCGGTGATTACCGTGACCGGGACCCGGTTGACCGTGTTGGGACTGATGCGCGTCTTGGGCCGGCTGGTCTCGTCTTCGGGAAGCCTCTGCAGGTGGTCTCCCGGATCGCTCACGAGAACATAGTGCGTCTCCACCCGGTCCACGGTCCAGGCGTCAGAACCGACCAGGGAGAGGTTCGGATCCCCAATTCGGATTTGAAAGAGGAAATAGGCCACGTGCGACAGGGGCGGATTCACGCCAGCGCTCGTGCTGGGTGGATCCGCCCCTTTCAGCACCAAGTCCGATTCAGGTTCCAGGTTCTTGTCCGACCCACACCCCATCAGGAACAGGGCGGCAAGGGTCAAGGATGCGAATGCGAGCAGAGGGAACCTTTTTTTTTTCATGCGCTCCTACCTGACGATCTTGGGCGTGAGGAAGATCAGAAGTTCGTCGTTCGTCCGGGTTTTCGTACGGTTCTTGAACAGCCAGCCCAGGACCGGAATCTTGGACAGGAAGGGAAGGCCGTTCTGGGAGATCCCCTCGTTGGTCACGAATACGCCTCCGATGACCGCCGTTTGGCCGTCGCGTACCTTCAGGACGGTCTTGGCTTCCTTCTTGATGATCGGAGGCGGATTTCCCGGCTCGGCGTTGGCGAAGTCCACCGAGTCATTGGTGATGTCCACGGTCATGTTCACGTTTCCGTCGGCGCTGATTTGCGGCGTCACGTCCAGCTTGAGCGTCGCGTTGACGAAAATGACCGAGATCTTGTCGGTTGTGGCCACGCGGATGGGGATCTGGCGGCCCGACTCGATGGTGGCCTTCTCGTTGTCCTGGGTGACCACCCGGGGGGCGGACAGCACGCGCGCGCGCCCCGTGTTTTCGAGGGCGGCCAGACGGACGTCGAGGAAGAAGGACCCGGTGATGTTCCCCAAAACGAGGTCGATGAACCCGTTGGACGCCGTTGGGGGGAGGCTCACGGCGAAGTCGCCCGTGCCGAAGTTGGGCCACCCGGACTGGTTGTTGAAGTTGTGCAGGGAGTAGATGTTGGACGAGGCGGAACCGGTGGTGCCCC
>JBFLVU010000289.1:0-2568 GCA_040758175.1 Acidobacteriota bacterium
CTTCGAGGGAGAGGATCGGCGTCATGCGACGCCTCCCACAAGAAGCGAGACGGGAGACGCAAAACGTGAGACGAAAACCGGGAGACGGGAAAGGCAAGGCGGAAGGCAGAAAGAAGGGGCATGAGGGACTTGGAAATCTGGAATTGGGATTTCGGACTTGGAAACAAAGGCGAAAGCGAAATCCGTGGGGCGGGCGCCCTCGCCCGCCAGTCTCCGGTTCCTCCCAGTCCCTTCGTCCCCGAGTCCCCTGGTCCCGAATACGAAAGGCGTAAAGCGGAGGCAAGAGCAAGTGGGATTTGGGATTGCGGATTTGGGATTTGGAAACAAGGGCGAAAGGGAGTGTGATTGCCTGCCGGCATCCCGAAATCTCGGAATCCCGAAATCCCAGAATCCCGGCCTCTCGAAATCTCGGATCGACATCCGGGCCTCTCGGTCTTCCGGCCTCATGGGGCCACGGCCACGCGGTCGCCGTCCTGGACGTTGAAGGCGCCGCGCACGACGACCTCGTCGCCCGCCTTGAGCCCTTCGGCCACCACCACCGAGCCGCCCGAGGCCTCGCCCGCGCGGACGGCCTTCCGGCGCGCCCGTCCCTCCTCCACCGTGAACACCTCCGCCGCCCCCGTTCCCACGTCCCAGGTGAGCAGGGCCTCCCGGGGCGCGAGGAGGAGCCCCGTCCGGGTTCCGCAGAGGATCGTGCCCTTCACGAAGAGTCCCGACTTGAGGGCCCCGTCGGGATTGGGCACCTCCACGCGCACCTTCACCGTGCGGCTGGCCTCGTCGGCGGAGGGGTTGATGAAGGCCACCCGCCCTTCGAAGACGCGGCCGGGAACGGCGTCGGAGGTGAACCGGAGGACCTGGTCCACCCGCACCCGATGAACGCGCGAGGAGGGCACCGACACGGTGAGGTCGAAGAGGCGGTTGTCCACGACGCGGAACATGGCCGGCGCGCCCATGTTCTCCACGTAGTCGCCGGGGCTCACCCCGCGGTGGGCCACGACGCCCTCCATGGGGGATCGGATGTCGGCCTTCTCCAGCCGCGTCCGCGCCATGTCCAATTGGGCCGCGGCCGTATCGCGCAGGGTCCGGGAGTCTTCCAGCCCCTGGGCCGTCATGAGACCCGCCTCCTGGAGCTTGAGGGCCCGCTCGTACTCGCGGTCGGCCCGCGCGGCCTCGGCCTGTACCTGCAGGAGGGCGGCCTTCGCCTCCCGGGCGTCGAGGCGCGCGAGGACCTGGCCCTTCCGCACAGGCACCCATTCGGTGACGAGGACCTGGGTGACGGTCCCGCTGTACTCGGTTTTCACCTCGGCGGTGTACTTGGCCTGGAGGGTTCCCACGGCGTCCACGGTGACGTCCAGGCTGCCCTGCTCCACGCGGGCCGTCTCCACGGCCACGGGGGGGCGTTCGCCCGGGGCTTCGCTCCGGGCCTTCTGGGAACACGCCGCGAGAATCATCAAGGTGGCGGCGAGCGCGGCGGCGGCGGCGGTCTTCATGGCTTCACTCCCTTGCTTCTTCGTCTGTTCACGGGGGCGCCCGCAGGCGCGGCGACGGCGCTCAGCACAAGGCCCAGGATGCGGCGGAAATCCGGCAGGCTCAGGGCGGTCTCCGGGTGGCAGAGCTCCACCTCCTGGGCCACGTTCAGGACCCCGATGACGGCCCACATGGCGTCCTCGGTCCGCCCGAAGCGGAACTCCCCCGCCTCCCGCCCCTCTACGAGAACGCGTTTGAGATGGTTCTGGAAGGCCAGGTGGAGGCGGTCGAAATCGAGGAAGGGCGCCCCCTGGGGCGGCCCGTAGTAGATGGAGTACATGATGCGCACGGCGGGCACGTGGCGCTTGAAAAGGTCGAGCACCTCCTCGCAGAGCGATTCGATGCGTCTCCTCGCGGGACCCGTGCGGGCGGAGTGGGCTTCGATGAGGGCCTCGAACTCCTCCATGACCCCGCGCATGAGGGCCAGGTAGAGCCCTTCCTTGTTCTCGAAGTAGTAGTAGAGCACGGGCTTCGTAACCCCCGCCGCCTCCACGACCTCGCGCACGGTGGTCGCCGCGTAGCCCTTGTTCTGAAACAGCTCCGTGGCCGCCCGGAACAGCCGAGCCCGCGCGTCCTCCGGCGGCGCCGGGGGCGGAGCCGCCGCGCGTTTCCTTCCCGTCGTCTTCTTCGTTTCGCTCAACGCGTCCTCCGGCCGGCCGGCGCCCTCCCGCCCCGGGCGCCTTACCTACCTACCGGTAAGTATCCACAAGGCGGACACCCCTGTCAAGCCGCCGCCTGCTCCTGGGCAGGGGGTGAGTTGGAAAGTAAGTGAGTAGGGGAGTAGGAAAGTAGGAAAGTAGGGAAACTCCGGGACGAGGGGACGTGGGACGAGGGGCCTGGGGGACGAGGGCCGCTCCGTAGCGGCCGTTGCTCGCCAACGGCCGGCCCTGGCCGGGTCCTTCGCCTCGTCCCCCGATCTCGCCTTCGCCTTTGGCGTCAAATCCAATCCCAAATCCCAATTGCCCCTTCTTCTCCTTCCGCCTTCCGTCTTGCCTTTTCGTCTCCCGTCTAACGTTTCCCGTCTCCCAAAAAAGGTGGCTG
>JBFLVU010000290.1:0-2566 GCA_040758175.1 Acidobacteriota bacterium
TTTTCGGCCCGTCCTAAGGCGCGGCGTCCCCACCCCCCGTTTCGACCCGGTCCTCGGCCTCTCGCCGTCCCCGAATCCTCCGAAAGAGGCTTCGAAGGATCTCCGTGTCCCGCCGGGTCAGGCCGGTTCGGTGGATCAGGGCCCTAAGCTCCCTCCCCACGGGCTCGCCGCCTCGGATGAGGAATCCGGATTGACGTCCGACCTCAAGGACCATGGATGCCAACCCTTCCCGGTCGGCGTGGGTGGAGACTTCCGCGGACGTGGGGGGGGCTGGCCTCGCCCCCGGTCGGGCCCTCTGGACCAGGTAGGCCAGGATCACCGCGCTCTGGGCCAGGTTGAGATCCCGGTAGGAGGGGTCCGTGGGGATCACCACCACGCCCGCGCACAGGGAAAGCTCCTCCCGGGTCAATCCGGAGGATTCGGAGCCGAAGACGAGGGCCGCGCCGTGGGAGGCCGAGGCCGCCAGAATCTCCGCCGCCCGTTCGGGCTCCATATTGTCCATCCGCGCCGCGCCACGGGGCGCCGTGGCCAAGACCACGGAGAACGCGGAGACTGCCTCCGCCAGCGTCCCCACCGTCCGGGCGCTGTCCAGCAGATCCGCCGCGTTCCAAGCCATCCGTCGGGACTCGGTTTCGAAGTAGGGGGCAGAGCCCGGGGCGTCCCCGTTCCGGTGAAGGCGGGGATCCACCAGAACGAGGTCCGTAAGGCCGAAGTTCTTCATGGCCCGTGCCACGGCGCCCACGTTCCCCGGCGAGCGGGTCCGAACCAGAACAAACCGGATCCCCTCCATCACCGGCCTCTGGGAGTGCGTCCCCGACGGGTCAGGGCCACCCACCGGTTGTGCTCCTCCAAGGTTCGGGAGAAGGCGTGGGTGCCGTCGTTCCGGCTCACGAAGTAAAGGTAAGGGGAGGCCTGGGGCTTCAGTACGGCCTCCAGGGAGGCCCTCCCGGGACTGCAAATGGGGCCCGGCGGCAACCCCGCGTTCCGGTAGGTGTTGTACGGACTTTCAAAGGCGAGGTCTTCACGTCGCAGGGTCCCCGCATACAGGCCGGCGAGGCTCAGCGCATACACCACCGAAGGGTCCGTCTGGAGGGCCATGCCCAGCCCGAGCCGGTTCTCGAACACTCCGGCGATGAGGGGCCGTTCGGGAGCAGAAGCCGTCTCCTCCTCCACGAGCGAGGCGAGGGTCACGACCTCCCGGATCCCCCGATCCCTTCCCGAACCGGCGGCCGATGCCCACCAGGTTCGGAAGGCGCGGACCAGCACGTCCACGACGGCCTTCTCGCTCAAGCCCGGATCCAGCAGATACGTTTCAGGGAAGAGGTAGCCTTCCAGGTCCCTGGCCGCCGGGTCCAGGTCCTGGATGGGTCCGGGATCCCGAACGGCCGTCCGGAACGCCTCGGCCGAGCCGAGTCCGCTTCCCGCGAGGAGCCCGATCACTTCGTCCGCCCTCAGCCCCTC
Organism: Acidobacteriota bacterium; assembly: GCA_040758175.1. Lineage (GTDB taxonomy): Bacteria > Acidobacteriota > UBA4820 > UBA4820 > DSQY01 > JBFLVU01. The sequence continues at coordinate 1,462 of JBFLVU010000290.1, forward strand.
GGGAATCGTAATGCGCGTGAGTTCCACATCCCCGCGATTCAGCTTGCCGATAACCTCCAAAGGCGACAGGGGCCGGTCGAATCGGTACGTCCCCGGCCGAAGTTTGCGCGGGTGCCCGTAGAGGACGAAAGCGAGTTTAAAGGAGACCCGATGGCGCACAAGGCCTTGGTCGTGGAGCGTTTCCACAAGGTCCCCCGCGCGATCCCCCCTGGAGACGGCGACGCGGGTCTCCCCCGCGCCGCGCCGATAGGGCCGATGCCAGTCCCAGGCGAGAAACGAGGCGGCCGCGCCGCCGAGCACGATGGACGCCAGGACCGCCGCAGCGATTCCTTTTCCCAGGCGCCTCACGGGCACCCCGCATCCAGGTAGGACTGGAGGAGGAGGGCCGCCGCCACCTGATCCAGACGCCCCTTGTTCCGCCCCACCCGCTCTCCACGCTCTCTCAGAAGGGAGGCGGCCTCCACGCTGGTGAGGCGCTCGTCCCAGAAGACGAAGTCCACCGAGGGCAGCCTCCGTGCCAGGGCGGCGGCAAAGGCCTCCACCTTCTCTTCCAGTGCGCTGCTGCGGCCGTCCATGTGGAGAGGCCGGCCCAGAACCACGCGGACGGCTCCCTGGGCCTCCACCGTCGCCACCACCTCCGCCTGCCCCTCCCGCCCCCCTTTCACATGAAGGGTCGGAAGGGACCTTGCGAGCGTTCTCGTTTCGTCGGAAACGGCCAGCCCGATCCGGCGCTCCCCCCAATCCACGGCCAGGACCCGGCTCATCCCTGCCCTCCAGCGGTTCGCACGGCCACGTGCAGTGTGGCAACCCCCCCCGTCAAGGGCCTCTGAGACTCCACCGAGAACCCGGCCGCCTCCAGTATCGCGCGGAGAGCCTCGTTCGAAGGGAACAGGCCCACCGAAGCGGGAAGGTATCCGTAAGGCCCTTCCACGCCGCTCACCCGGCGGCCCACTCGGGGAAGGACCTTCAAAAAGTAAAAGCGGAACAGGGGGCCGAAAAGCCGGCCCTTCGGACTGGAGAATTCCAGGATGACGAGCCGGCCGCCTGGACGCAGAACGCGTGCCAACTCCCCTAAGCCCCGATCCAAGTCCTTAAAATTTCGGAC
>JBFLVU010000291.1:0-2557 GCA_040758175.1 Acidobacteriota bacterium
GGATGGAGACGGGATCGTCAACAACGACTACGTGTGCTACCACCTTTCCGGCGGAGACGGGTACGTGAGAATGGCCGACGGACTGGACATGTACGCCTTCGGCTTCTCGGACCTGACGGGAATCAACGACGACTCGGCCTTGATCGTCGGGAGGCTCGCCGCGGAGACGCCGGCCCCTCCCCTCGTCTTTCGCGAAGGCCAGAAGGTGTTCCTGACCCTGACGAACACGGGCATGTTCATGCGACCCGACCTTTTCGATCCCCACAGCGTCCACTTCCACGGCTTTCCCAACGCCGCCGTGATCTTCGACGGCGAGCCCATGGCTTCCATCTCCATCAACATGAGCGAGTCCCTGACCTACTACTACAACCTGGTGGAGCCGGGAACCTTCATGTACCACTGCCACGTGGAGGCCACCGAGCACATGCAGATGGGAATGCTCGGGATCCTGTACGTCCGTCCGCGGCAGGACCTGCTGCCGGCCGGGACGGCCTTCTCCAACGGCTTCGTCCACCAGGCGGGGTACAAGTACGCTTACAACGACGAGGACGGCTCCACCTATTACGACGTGGATTTCCCCATCCAGGTGACCTCCTTCGACCCGCGATTCCACTGGTCCAGCGAGAACGTCCAGCCCCTCGACTTCGCCTACATGCACGACACCTACCCCATGATCAACGGGCGCGGATATCCGGACACGGTGAACACGGGAAACATCCTCAACAACGCCGGAAGGCCTTCCCAGAAGGTGAACGCCCTGGTGACCGCCTCCCAGGGCCAGAAGATCCTCCTGCGGATCTCCAGCCTCGCCACCGGAGAGTTCTACACGGTCGGCATCGCAGGAATCCCCATGACGGTCGTCGGCCAGGGCGCGAGGCAGCTGCGCGGCCCCGATCCGGACGGCCCGGGGCCCCTTCTTGGCAAGAACCTCTACTACACGACCCAGTCCCTGACCCTCGGTGGGGGCCAGTCTGTGGACGTGATCCTGGACACCGCCGGCGTTCCCTCCGGGACGTACTGCCTGTACGGGACCAACCTGAACCAGCTGAGCAACGACAACGAGGACTTCGGCGGAATGATGACCGAGATCCGGATCACGCCATGAGGCTTGAACGGGCGTGGGATCCCTCGGAAGGGAGCGAAGGACCATGATGAACACGATTACCCAAGGAATTCCGAAGAGATCGGGATCCCGGGTGCTCCTGTGGGCGGCCGCCGTGGCGGCGGTGTGCGGCTTCGCCGCCGCGACCCAGGCGGCCATTCCCGGTCTCACCGGTCCGAACTTCAGCTTGGCCACCCGGGACGGCTACATCAGCACCGCGGACGGGGGCAGCGTCTACATGTGGGGGTACGCGCAAAGCGGGGGCCTCATGCAGTTCCCCGGGCCGACCCTCATCGTGGAGCAGGGACAGCTGGTCACCGTGACGCTCGAGAACACGCTCACCGTGCCCACCTCCATCCTCTTTCCCGGGCAAGAGGGCGTGGAGGCAATCGGAGGCTCTCCCGGGCTTTTGACGCAGGAGGCCGCGGCATCGGGAGGGACGGTCACGTACCGGTTCGTGGCCTCCCGGCCTGGGACCTACACTTACTACAGCGGGACCAGCCCCGAACTCCAGGTGGAGATGGGCCTCGTGGGCGCGCTCATCGTCCGGCCCCAGGGCCAGCCCACCTGGGCCTACGGCCACCCCGACACGGCCTTTGACCACGAGTACCTCTTCGTGCTGAGCGACATGGACGTGGACGTCCACAACAAGACCGAGTTCGGTCAGGCCGTGGACAACACCAAATGGTGGCCGGTCTACTGGTTCATCAACGGGCGGACCGGTCCCGATACCATGGCCGCCGACGGTGTCCCCTGGCTTCCCCACCAGCCCTACTCCTGCCTTCCTCGAATGCACCCGGAAGACGTGGTGCTCCTGCGGGTCATCGGGACGGGCCACGATGCCCACCCCTACCATACCCACGGAAACAACCACCTTCTGATCGCCCGGAATGCGCGTCTCCTGGAGAGCGCCCCCGGCGCGGGCCCTGACATCGCGGAATCCAACTTCACCATGTCGGTCCACCCGGGGGAGACCTACGACGCCCTGTTCACCTGGACGGGATACGGCCTGGGCTGGGACGTGTACGGCCACACCCTGGGCGTCATCAACCCGGACGCGAACAAGGCCCTTCAGAGCCACGAACTCTACGCCCAATCCGCCCTTGCGGCGCCGCTGGCGTCCGGCGACACGGCGACGACTCTCCCGGCCGGCGAGGGGCGCAAGTATCCCTACGGCTTCCGGGCCATCCTGTGGGATCCTGCCTTTCCGACGCCGGACCACGATCCGAACCGAGAGGTGGTCGTCCTCAGCCACGCGGGAACCTCCGACACGTTTACGATTCTGAGGGCCCAAGAGGGGACGGCGGCGCAGAACTGGGCCGCGGGAACGATCCTCGCCCACACGGACCACGGCGTTCCGGTCCCCGTTGTCCTGCCTGCCCAGCAATCCCTGACCTTCGGCATGTTTTACAGCGGCAGCCCCAACCTCGGCAGCGCGGGCGCCCTCCCGCCGGG
>JBFLVU010000292.1:0-2451 GCA_040758175.1 Acidobacteriota bacterium
TCCCTTACGGAACCTCACTCCACCGCCCCCCCGGTCCTTCACCCCCGAGGCCGAATCCAGGCCGGGCCCCGAGAACCCTCCGCTGTCCAAGCAGAAGAACCTGGGCGCCTCCCACGTTCCGGCGGCCCCGGATGCGGTGGTCCAATCCTGGCCGGGGCTCGGGTCCATGCCGGCGCCGTCCACCCAATGGGAGGGGATCAGCAACCTCAATGGCGTCTATCCGCCCGACACCGAAGGCGACGTGGGACCGAACCACTACATCCAGTGGGTGAACCTGTCCCTCCAGATCTGGGACAAGAACGGGACCTCCCTCTTCGGCCCGGTGGACGGGAACACGATCTGGGCGTCCCTGGGCGGCGTCTGCTCCACCAACAACGACGGGGACCCCATCGTCCTCTACGACGCCTTGGCGGACCGCTGGCTCATCAGCCAGTTCGTGGTTCCGGGGCCCTACTATCAGGCCATCGCCGTGTCGGCCACGAGCGATCCCCTCGGTTCCTGGTACCTCTACTGCTTCCAGCTCAGCACGACGAAGATGAACGACTACCCGAAGTTCGGGGTGTGGCCCGACGGCTATTACATGACCATCAACCAGTTCGTCAACGCCAGTTCCTGGGGCGGCGCGGGCGTGGTGGTCTTCGACCGGGAGAAGATGCTCGCCGGGGACCCATCGGCCACCTTTCAGTATTTCGACGTCGGGGCGGTCAACCTCAACTACGGCGGCATGCTCCCGTCCCACATGGAATCCACCTGGAACGCCCCGCTGGCGGGAACGCCGAACTACATCATGGAAGTGGACGACGGGACCTGGATCCCGGGATACTCCAACGACGCCCTGCGGATCTGGGAGTGCAGCGTGGATTGGGACACGCCGGCCAACTCCACCCTGGGCCTCGCCTCCTTCGAGCCGAACCAGATCCTCGACGTGACCCCCTTCACGGTCCTGTGCCCCTCCACCCGGGACTGCATTCCCCAGCCGGGGACCTCGGTGGGATTGGACGAAATCGGCGACCGCCTCATGTACCGGCTCAACTACCGGAACAGGGGCTCCTACGAATCGGCGGTCGTGAACATGACCGTGGACGCGGAGAGCGGCCGGGCCGGCGTGCGCTGGTTCGAGCTGCGGCGCTTCGGGGGCGCGTGGAGCGTCCACCAGGAGGGCACCTTCGCCCCCGCCGACACGGAGCACCGCTGGATGGGCAGCGCCGCCATGGACCACATGGGCAACCTGGCCGTGGGCTACAGCGTCTCCTCGGGGTCCGTGTACCCCTCCATCCGCTATGCGGGCCGGCTCTCGGGCGATCCGGCCGGGGAGCTGACCCAGGGAGAGGCGTCGCTCATGGTCGGAGGGCCGGGGGTTCAGACGGGCGGCGCCTTCCGATGGGGGGATTACAGCACACTGAGCATCGACCCCACGGACGACTGCACCTTCTGGTACACCCAGGAGTACATCGGGGCGACCACGGCCTCCGCGCCGTGGCTGACCCGGATCGGCGCCTTCAAATTCCCCAACTGCACGACGGGCCCGGAGGGGACGCTTCAGGGCACCGTCACGAGTTCCGCCTCGGGACTTCCGGTTCCCAGCGCCACGGTCACGGCGACTTCCGCCAGCACGACCGTCCAGGTGAGCACCAACTCCAACGGCGCCTACAGCATGACCCTTCCCGTGGGCACCTACACCGTGACGGTTGCCGGGTGGGGGTTCGTGACCCAGACGGCCAACGGCGTCGTCGTGACCGAGTCGGCGGTGACGGTCCAGGACTTTTCCCTGTCCGCGTCCCAGCTCTACCAGGTCTTCGGATGGGTGAGGGACGCCAACACCACCTGGCCCCTTTACGCCTCCCTCTCCTTCAGCGGCTATCCCTACGGGGCCGTTTGGACGGACCCGGTGACGGGGGCGTACAGCATCCAGCTTCCCGCCGGTGCGAGCTACGACGTCACCGTGTCGGCCTGGGTCACCGGGTACCAGACCTACCTGGCCAACACGGGCACCGTCACGGGCGACATGGGGCTGAGCTTCGGCCTGACGCCCAACGGGACCACCTGCAACGCCCCCGGGTACAGCCTGAGCAACGGGACGGTCTTCTTCTCCGAGGGCTTCGAGAGCGCCACGCCTCCGGGGCTTCCCTCCGGGTGGGCGCAAGCGGACGTGAACGGATCCTCGGGGAATTGGGCGACTTCCGCAACCACCGTCCATCCCTCGGGGGTTGCCCCCCACGGCGGCTCCCGGCTGGCCTACTTCAATTCCTACACGGCCACGTCGGGCAACGACACGCGCCTGTATCGGACCAGCGGCGTCAACCTGACCGGCGCCCCGGCGGCGGCGGTCATCTTCTGGATGTATCACGACACCGGGTATTCGGGGTACATGGATCGGATCCAGGTCCAGGCCTCCACCGACGGCGGTTCCACGTGGCAGAGCGTGGGGTCCGCCGTCCCCCGCTATGACGG
>JBFLVU010000293.1:0-2447 GCA_040758175.1 Acidobacteriota bacterium
CCAGGAGGACGTTGGCGCCCACGGCGTAGGGTCCCCAGTTGTAGGAAATCCAGGGCACGCGGGAAACGACCACGAAGTCCCCCCTCCGCCCGTGACCGAGGAACTGCATGGCGTCGTAGGCCTTGAGGAGGGCGTCCCGGCCCCCTTGACAGCCGAGGACGTTCTCCAGGCCCCACCCCGTATCCGCGTCCAACTGCCAGTACTTCTCCACGACGGACTTGCGGAAGGCCGCGGTACCGAAGGGCTGGTCGTAGGCCGACCCGTGCTCCCTCTGGAGGGCGTGGGCGCGCTCCCACAGCTCGGCCGAGATGCCCGGCAGGCTCGCGCCTCCGTCGCCCTGACTGGCGTCGAACTCCTCCCCCCCGGGGAAATCCCGGTGGTAGACGGACAGGGCGTCCCGGATCTCGAACATCCGGGAGCCGGGGATGTCGATCATGGAAGCGGGGGAGTGATCCAGCCCGGAGAGTTCTTCGGGTCGGACCACGAAATCGGGGGCGTCCTCGCTGCGGGGCACTCTCGCTCCTTCGGCCATGGGGCCCTCCCTTCGTCCGTGGAACCAGGCGGGGATCGCGATGAGATTCCCCCCGGCCGGAGGGGCCAGGGAGAGAACGACCTCCGCCCGGGGGAAGAGACCCCGGAGCGGAGGGTGTTTCGTATGCGGGGATGGAGCTAGGAAATCAGGAAGCGGGGGTGGCGGCCGGCGCCTGCTGGGAGGAGGCCTGGGGATTGGAGCCGGCGGCGTCTTCCTTGTGGTTCGCGTACTGGAAGCCCGAAACGCGCATCATGTTGTCCAGGGCGACCTTCAAGTCCACGTGGCCCTTCTCGAACTTGGCCACCTGCGTCACAACGAAGTACCCGTCCTTGCTCTCGATGCTGGAACGCTTCACCTCGACGAACTTACCCGCCTTGGATTCGAGCGCCTGCCAGTACTTCTTGAAGGTGTCGGGGTTGGACTTGAAGCCGAGGTTCGAGTCCACCTTCTGGTAGGCCGCCTGGAAGTCCCCCTTCTGGAGGAGGGTGACGAACTCCGAGGCCTTGGCCACGACCATGTCGTTGGCCTGGGCGTAGAGAGCCCCGCAGGCGACGATGGCGACGGCCAGCAGAGTGACGGCCCGAAGGGGAGTGTTGAAGCGCTTCATGTACGGGTCCTCCTTTGCGTGAACGCTGAAACTGAAACACGTCCCGGGCCGGATTCTTCCTGCGGCAGAAGGCCGGCGGAGACGCCCCTAAATATACGCTTTTTAAGGGCCTTCGTCAAATCCTTCCGCGGGCCCCAGCCGGCGGGAGAGCCACGCGTTCACCTGGCCCGCGAGGGGCAGGGCCAGGTCGGTGAGGAGGGCCACGTGGGGGGCCGTCTCCAGCCGGAGCATCTCGGCGCCGAGGAGCCGCGCCGTTCCCTCCAGGTCGGAGGGGGTGACCAGGGCGTCGGCCCCGGAGGCCACGATGAGGTGGGGACGCCCGCACTGCTTTTTTTTCAGGCGGCCCTCCCGAATCCCCCCACCCAAACGGGACGTGGCGGGCAGGAGGGCGATTTGCCTCAGGAGCCGTCCGCTCTCGGGGACGCTCTCGGCGAGGAATCGCCTCACGGAGGCCGGCTGGCCCCCCTCCCCGAAGCCCAAGGCGCGCACGGCCTCGGCGTTTTCAAGGGGGCAGTTCCTTCCCATAAGCACCCGGGTCTTGAGGCGCCACCCCCCGCAGGCGCGGACCCTCCGGCGGACCTCCAGGGAGAGACCCCTCGGCGGGAGGGGCATGAGCAGGACGGAGGCCGCCACCGCGTTTTTCTCCAGGTACTTCAGGGCGAGCCATCCTCCCAGGCTGTGGCCCACGAGCACGGTCCGCTCCGGATCTCTAATCCCCTCCGCCACGGCGGCCGCCGCCTCCTCGAGGCCGACTCCCCGCGCATCGCCCCCCGGCTCGTGCCCCGGGAGCGTGAGGGCCCGTACGGACCACCCCTCCCCCGCGAAGTACGCGGTCCAGGTCCGGAAGACCCACGGGCCTTCCCACGCGCCATGCACGCAGACCATCTCGTACCCGAACACGATTCTCTTCCGATTTCGGTATGAGGAGAGGAGGGGAGGGGGCCCATAGGCCTCGTCCCCTGCCTGGCTTCCTTCCGCTACGAAGTCCGCCGCAAACCTTTGCGCGCGACCAAGAAGGCGGGGGCCCGGGGGAGGCCAAGGGCGGTGTCCTCCCCCGTGCATCCGGAGCGTCCCTCCGTCGCGGTCCTCACCCCTGGAACCAGTCGGGGAAGGCGCCCCACCAGGAGAGGGCCACTTTGAAGATGCCCGTGCGGTCGGGGGCCACGAGGAAGAGGGCCGGGGACTCGAAGGACCGTCCGTCCTGAAGGGACGTCTTCACGCGCATGCGCACCAGGGCCGTGAGGTCCGAAATCCACTCCACCTCCGCGCCCACGGGGGTTTGCGTGAGAGGCTCCTCGCGGTGCGCCT
>JBFLVU010000294.1:0-2428 GCA_040758175.1 Acidobacteriota bacterium
GGCCGGGGGGGGGCGTCCCTATTCGGGGCGGACCTCGGCCCGCTCCTGATGGATGAGGTCTTCCCTCCGGCAGAAGCGGTAGGCCTCCAATACGGCATCGAAGGCTCCCTCCACCCGTCCACGGCCCGTCAGTTCATAGTCGTGGGAGGGCGCGTACAGCTCCACCCCCTTTGAATCGGGATCCTGCTTCTCCCGAAGGGGCTCCTCCTCCACGAGCCTTGCCCCGGCGGGCAGGTTCCGAAAGAAAGCGAGAAAACGGGCTCCGTGCTCGCGCGAGTAAACACGAAGCGAAAAGCCGAAGCCGGCCCCGGACAGGGGCCGCCTGTGGCGCAGGGTCATGGGGCGGCCCGCCGCCGCGGACTCGCCCAGGGCCTCCGTCACACCGTCGAGGGCGCCCTCGGGCACGACCACATGAAGGGTGTCCTGTTCCGGATTCAAGAGTTCGCGGACCTTCTCGCGGTAGGGCTCGCAGTCGAACCCCTCCTCCTCCAGGTCCACGAGGTTCCCGTCCAGGCCCTTCCCCGACAGGTACCCCCGAAGGAAACCGAGGTCCCACCCTTTCGGGCCGTCGATCACCAGTTCCCAGTATTTGGCCGCCATGGCTGAGCCTCCCGTTCAGAAGAAGATGAGCCCGATGCCCACGAAGAGCGGGATCAGGACGGGAATGGACCACCTGAACATGTAGCCGAAGAAGGAGGGCATGTCCACGCCCGCCTCTTCGGCGATGGAGCGCACCATGAAGTTCGGGGCGTTGCCGATGTAGGTGTTCGCTCCCATGAAGACGGCCCCGGTGGCCACCGCCTTCAGGTACACGACGTTTTCCGAAATCAATTGGGGTACGGCCTGGGCCTCGGGCAGCCCCGGGTAGAAGCGCCCCAACTGCATGTTGAAGAAGGTGAGGTAGGTCGGGGCGTTGTCCAGGAAGGACGAGAGCCCTCCCGCCGCCCAGAAGAACTGCCACGGCTCCTTCACGGACCGGATCAGGAAGGCCAGGTGGCCGTGCTCGCCGGCCTTCAGGATGGCCAGGGCCGGGATGATGGTGGCGAAGATCCCGGCGAAGAGGATGGCCACCTCCCGGATGGGCTCCCAGGTGAAGCCGTTGTCGTCCCGGAGCGCCTTCGGAGTGGCCCACAAGGAGAGCCCGCCCATGGCCAGGATGATGGCGTCCCGCACGAGGTTCTGGATTTCCATGTGGATGCCGAGAAGCGAAAAGGCGCCGGGGCGCCAGAAGCCGGAGAGGAGCACGCCTCCCAGAATGCCCCCGAGGAAGAGGAGGTTCACGAGCCCGTCCACGCGAAGGGGGACCTTTTCCCCGCCCTGACCGGCCACGGCCTGCGGATCCTCCTTCTTGAAGTAGTGGCGGTCCAGCACGTAGAAAAGAACCAACAGGACGGCGGAGGCCGCGCCCATCACGGGAAGGAGCTTCATCGTCCAGAAGAAGGGGACCCCGTGGAGGAAACCGAGGAAGAGGGGCGGGTCCCCAAGGGGCGTGAGGGAACCGCCGATGTTGGCCACCAGGAAGATGAAGAAGACGATCACGTGGACCTTGTGCCTCCGCGCCGCGTTGGCCCGCAAGAGAGGGCGGATGAGGAGCATGGCCGCCCCCGTGGTGCCCGTCCACGAGGCGATGAGAGTCCCGATGGCCAGGAGCGCCGTGTTGACGCCCGGAGTGCCCGCCAGGGTGCCCCGCACCACAATCCCGCCGGAGACGGTGAACAGGCCCCACAGGAGGATGATGAAGGGCACGTAGTCAATGAGGAAGATGTGAAGCGTCTCGTGGCCCGCCTCCCCGCGGAAGGCCAGGAGAAACGGGAGAAGAAACAGAAGACCCCAGGCCAGGGAGACCTTGGGATAGTGGTGGTGCCAGAAATGGGGAGCCAGCAGGGGAAACAGGGCGATGGAGAGGAGGATCCCGACGAAGGGCAGGACCGACCAGAGAGGGAGCGCCTCCCCGATGGGCCGGTGTCCCTGCGCCGCGGGCGCCCCTTCGGAGGCGAGCCACCCCGTCGTGCCGAAGGCCAAGACGGCCAATACCAGGATCAGAAAAAGGACGCGGGATCGAACCCGACCCCTCCCCTTCCCTTCCGATGACGCACGTTTCCCGCCCTTGTCGACCATGCGTTCCTCCAATGCGGGCCGGAGCCCCCCCAAGAAGAAGTGCATCATACCACCGCCCGGCCCCGGACCGGGAGCGCCCGGTGGATGCCCATCCCGTGATGGAGCCTGCGGGCGAAAGCGCGGCACCCGGCGGACCTTGAAGGACGTAGCGCGCCCAGCATGCATTCAGGGTGCGAGGGCCTTCGGACCGAAGGCGAAGGAGACGCCCGCCGTTCCCGTCGCCCCGCCCCGAGAGCCGTTCACGAGACGAGGATCCTCCTCCCTTCCCCCTCCCGCCGAGTCCACTTCATCTCGTCGAGGAGCTCCAGGA
>JBFLVU010000295.1:0-2419 GCA_040758175.1 Acidobacteriota bacterium
GGAGTAGGGGAGGATATGGGCGCGATGCGGAGAGCGCGGCTGGCTTGGGTGAAAGAGAGCGCGAGGGCAGGCGGGCGAGGGCGCCCGCCCCACGGGTCTCGCCTTTCGCCTTGCCCCTCACGTCTCCCGTTTTGCGCCTCACGTCTCCCGTTTTACGCCTCACGTCTCGCGTTTTACGTCTCACGTCTCGCGTCTATGCGAGCATCGGCCGCTACGCAGGCCCGCCCCACGGATCTCGTTTTCGCCTGTGTTGTCCAAATCCCAAATCCCACATCCCAAAGGCCCCTTCTTTTCCTTTCGGCTTCCTCCCCATGACCCGCTTCGTCCCTCTCCTGCTGGCGAACGTGACGCGGAAGAAGGCGCGGCTCGCCCTGACGGTGGGCTCCTACGCCGTGGCCCTCTTCCTCTTCGGGGTCCTGGCCGCGGTGCAGACGGCCTTCAACCAGGGCCTCGAGGTGGCCGGCGCGGACCGACTCATCGTCCGCAACAAGGTCTCCCTCATCATGCCCCTGCCCCATGCTTACCGGGACCGGATCCTGCTCGTACCGGGCGTCCGCAAGGTGACCTACGCCACGTGGTTCGGGGGCATCTACCAGGACGAGCGGAACTTCTTCGCCAACTTCGCCATCGACGCGGACCACTACCTCGAGGTCTACCCCGAATTCCGCGTGGAGGCCTCCCAGTGGGCCGACTTCCTGAGGGACCGGGAGGCCTGCGCCGTCGGGCGGACCCTCGCCGAGCGCTTCGGCTGGAAGATTGGCGACCGCATCCCCCTCCGGGGGACCATCTGGACGGGCGTGTGGGAGTTCAACCTCCGCGCCATCTACGAGGGAAGCCGCCCCGAGGACGACACCCAGCAGTTCTGGTTCCGGTACGACTACCTCGAGGAGCGCCGGCCCTTCGGCAAGGGCACGGTGGGGTGGTACGTCGTGCGGGTGGGCGACCCCGACCGCGCGGCCGCCGCCGCGGCGGCCATCAACGACCGCTTCGCCAACTCCTCCTACGAGACCGCGGCCGAGACCGAAAAGGCCTTCGCCGCGGGCTTCGTGCGCCAGATGGGAAACATCCAGGCCCTCATCCTCTCCATCGGCTCGGTGGTCTTCTTCACCCTCCTGCTCGTCACGGGCAACGTCATGGCCATCGCCGTCCGGGAGCGCATGGGGGAGATCGGCGTCCTCAAGACCCTGGGCTACTCGGACGGCGCCGTGCTGGCCCTCCTCCTGAGCGAATCGTGCCTCTACGCCCTCCTGGGCGGGGGCGCCGGGGTTCTTGGCGCCAAGGCCTTCACCCTCGGCGGCGACCCCACCCAGGGCCTCCTGGTGGCCTTCTACTTTTCTCCGCAGAAGATGGCCCTGGGCCTGGGCTTCGCCCTCCTCGTGGGCCTGCTGGCGGGGCTCCTTCCCGCCCTCGCCGCCATGCGCCTCAAGATCGTGGATGCCTTGAGGAGGGTGTAGAAGCGGGATGGGGCATGTGGAATTGCGGATTTGGGATGGGGGATTGGACACCCTAGGCGGAAGCGAGATCCGTGGGGCGGGCGCCCTCGCCCGCCGGTCTCCCGACCGGAGCGAGACGTGAGACGGTAGACGATAGACGCGGGTTTCTGTAGCGGCCGATGCTTGCATCGGCCGAAAGGCCGGCCCTTGGCGAGCAAGGGCCGCTACAGCGGAGACCTTCGAAGAAGGCGGCCACGGAGGGCCGCCCCTACGGAGGCTCGGCGTCTGGCGACGCCTCCCACGAGAAGCGAGACGGGAGAACGGGGCATTGGGGATTTCGGATTTGGGAATTGGGATTTGGAGACAAAGGCGGAAGGAAGAGAAAGGGCATTTGGGATTTGGAATTTCGGATTGGGGATTGGGATTGGGGATTCCGGAATTGGGATTTGGGAGGGCGGATTTGGCAACCGGGAGTCGGGCATGGCGGTGCCGCTGATCTACAACCTGCGCTCCATCCGGGTCCGTTGGGCCTCCACCTCGGTGGCGGTGCTGGGCATCGGCGGGGCCGTGGCGGTCTTCGTGGCGGTCCTCTCCCTGGCCCGCGGCTTCGAAAGGACCCTCGTGGAATCGGGCTCCCCCGGCAACGCCCTCATTCGGAGGGCGGGCTCCAGCTCGGAGATGGAGAGCGTCGTCGTCCTCGACCAGGCCCGCGTGGTGGCCGACGCGCCCCAGGTGGCCCGCGACCGCCGGGGGCGTCCCCTGGTCAGCATGGAGGTGGTGGCCATCGGCGCCTTCCGCCACCGGGCCTCGCGATCCGAGGCCCTGGCCCAGGTGCGCGGCGTCTCCGAGGATGCGCTGGCCGTGCGGGACAACCTCCGCATGGCCCAGGGGCGCTTCCTGACCCCGGGGCTGGCCGAACTGGTGGTGGGGAAGAACGCCGAGCAGATGTACGAGGGCTTCTCCCTGGGTGACACGCCGGCCTTCGG
>JBFLVU010000296.1:0-2411 GCA_040758175.1 Acidobacteriota bacterium
GAACGTACACCGCGTGTCCCCTGTGGCACCAGTGGTCGGCGACGTAGCCCGGGCCCAATTCCACGACCCGAAACTTTACCTCGCCGGTGTCCACCGTCCTGGCCGAGGCTGTTCCCTTTGCGCCCGGGGCCTGAACCGCCGGCAGGGCCGCCCAGTCCGTGACCTTCAAGGGACCCCGGAATAGACTCCCCATGGACGCCGCCTCGCCCTCCAGCTTCAGGAACTCCACGGGCTGTCCGTCCTCCAGGACGAAGGCGACGGTGGCACCGGGTGATGGGCTGTTGGGAGCGATGAGGACTTCCTTACCCCGAAGCTCGGCCTCCAGGTCGTCCACTTCAAAGGCCACGTGCGGAGCCTTGCGGACGGCTTCGGGCACGGGGCTCCCTTCGTCGAAGCGCATCCATTCAATGCCGTACGGATTGCGGTCGTAGGGGAGAACGTGGAGCCCGTACCGCTCAAGGCGCACTTCGCCGCCTCTCTCCTTCCGTGTCGGAACTCCCAGGTGGTGGTATCTGCGCATCTCGGCCTCCCCCCGGCCACAATCTGAGGGCCGTCGTTGCAGCCGCGGCCTCAGGGTTCCGAAAGAGCGTACGCCGCCACCCGGTTGTCGGTCCAGGTGGGAAAAACCAGGAGGCCTGATTCGGGCAGGAACGCGAAATTCGCCAGGGGCATGCCGACGGCCGTCGTGTCCAGGAGCTTCGAGACCCGGCCGTCCAGGCTTACGCGAAAGAGGCGTCCCTCGTTGTGGGAAACAAGGAGGTTTCCGGCGCCATCCGATTCAATGCCGTCAAGGATCCCGGTTCCCATGTCGGCGACGACCCGGACCGCCTTCGTGGCAAGATCCACGGCCTTCAGCCGCCCGTCGCCGCCGTTCCCCACCAGGAGTTCGCCCCCCGCCACGTGGAGCCCGTTGGGCCGGGAGATCTCGGGCCCCGATAGCCACTCCTCGGCCTTTCCGCCGGCGAAGCGATAGAGGACCGAGCGGCGCGAATCGGAGAGGTACAGGGCCCCGTCGGGCCCCAGGGCCGCGTCGTTGAGAAAAGCGGCGCCCTCCACCGCATGCCTGGTGACAAGGCGGCCCGTGGCCATCTCCACTTCCGCCAGGCCGGTGGGCTCCACGACGAAGAGCGTCCCGCCCGACACCGCCATCCCGGTGGGATTCCGAAGGCCCTTGGCCCATTCCGGATTCGCGAGGCTCCCGTCTGCGTTCAGCTTGGCAATGGATTGACGGCCGTCTGCCCCACTGGGATTGTAACCGTCCCAGTTCGAGACGTAGAGCGTTCCGTGCGTCGGATCGCTCACCACCGTCTCCGGGAGGGCGAAGGACCGCCCGGTGGTCCAGGTTCTCCGCACGCCAGGCGCCTCGAATACGGCGGAAGCGTCCTGCAGGATCAGCCCCCAACCGCCCATGTTTTCCGTCACCGCGAACAGAACCTCGTTCTCCCCCTTCCGAAGCGGCAGGTAAAGGGCGTCGAACAGCCCCACGATACCCAGGAAGGAGGGATCGCGGAACCTGTAGGTGCTGTCCCCGAAGAAAACGGGCTCCCCGTTCAGAAAAACGGTGACTTCGTCGCTGTAGCCGAATCGGAACTTCTTGACTTGGCCGCTTTCGGAAGCGATTCGAATCCGCGCGAAGGCGCAATCCGGCGAAGCTCCCAGGCGGCGGAAGTGGCGGGAGAAGTCCAACAGGCCGCTCTCCTGAGCCCTCACCTGCTTCCATCCGCTCGCGGCCAGGGCCTCCTTGGGTGGATAGGCGTCCCGGGAAAGGCTGGCGGCCTTCACGGGACCCGCGATTTCCCACTCTTCAACGAGGCCGGGCGGGACGTGGCGGGGCGGAGGCGGATCGAAGACCAAACCGCTTCCATCGGCGTAGCGGAAGTTGCTGAACACGGCCGATCCGTCCCGGGGCCCGTTCACTCCCAGGGATCCCTTCCCCGGGTCACGTCTCAGCTCGTGAATCACGAGGGCGGGGTGGGATAGGTCGCCGACGTACACCCGGGCCTGGCGGCCCTTCACCTCGATCCTCATGGGGACCCACTCACCCGGGGGCACGATGGCGCCGGCCGTCATGCCGTCGCCGTTGTACAGCTGCCAGCTGTCCACGCCGTTCCAAGTGGGCACATACTGAACCGCGTCCGGGTATCCGGCCGGGCCCGCGCGGTGCGGCCGGATGTAAACCCTCTCCGTTTCCCCCGGCGATTGAAAGCGGAAGAACACGCCGGGATAGGAACGGGCCCCCGTGCAGGACACGTCCACCTCGACCACCACGTCTTCGAGGTCCACGTCCTTGAGAATCGCCGTGCCCTCGAGGCCCTTCCGGCCGAGGTGGTCGACGATCCGGGCCTCGGCCAAGTCCCAGGCGCCCGAATCGAAGGGGGGCGCCCGCGGGGGCGCCCCCGCCGGCGCCCCCC
>JBFLVU010000297.1:0-2385 GCA_040758175.1 Acidobacteriota bacterium
TGGTTCCGTTGGGTTGGGTAGTGCCGCGCGCGGCGCGCGGCAGGGCGAGCGCCCGCTCCCGCAAGGGCCCCTCCAGCGGGGCTGGCCCGCTCCAGGAGGCCCCCCATGAAACACCTGCGATACAACACCCGGATCGATTCTTCTCCCGAGGTGGTCTGGAACACCCTTTTCTCCCTCCCCACCTATCGGGTTTGGACGGCCGAGTTCTGCGAGGGTTCCACCTTTGAAGGCTCCTGGGAAGTGGGGACCCGTATGCGCTTCTTCATTCCCGATGGGAGCGGGATGGTGTCGGTCATCGCCGAGAACCGGCCCCACCGGTTCCTCTCCATCCGCCACGTCGGGCTCCTCAAGGAGGGAGTGGAGGTCACGGATAGCGAAGAGGCGGCAGTCTGGGTCCCCGCCCACGAGAGCTACACCCTGTCCCCTGCGGGTCCCTCGACGGACCTGACGGTGGACGTGGACGCCCCGGAGGACTTCGTGGAGTTCATGGAGGACACCTGGCCCCGGGCCTTGGCCAAGCTCAAGGCCCTCAGCGAGGCCGGCCCGGCCTGAAGGGTGCGCCGGGGTCCGGGCCCCCTCTCGAAGGAGGCCATGGGAGACCGCCGCTCGGGCAGGGGAGGCGCGGGGCGGAACGGGGGGGACGAACCTTGTCGGTGTCGGAAACCACACGCCGGTTCATCGTAGTCCTCCTGCTGATCCCCTCCGGGGGATTGCTGTTCGCCGCCTCGGTCGGCCTCGTGCCGTCCATGAAATTCGACAAGCCGGTGGCCGCTTTCCTGGTTGTGGTTCCCTTCTCCCTAATCATGATCGGCGTGGGCGTGGGCCTGTGCCGCGAGGTCCTGGCGGCCTCGGGACTGGGCCGGGGGCTTTCCGGAGCCCAGCTCTCCGGGCAGCTGCTTGTCGGGCTGCTGAAGCGGCCGAAGTGGCGGTCCCTCCTTGCCGCGGCGCCCGTCGGCGCCCTGGCGGCGCAGTACATCGAAATCGGAGAAGGCCGGCTTTTCATCGTTCCCGGTGTTTCCGAGGCCATGCTCGTGGAGGTTTTCCAGATCCAGTGCCTCTACATCCACGGCTCGCCGTTTCTGGCCCTGTCGGCGCGGCTGGCGACCCAGCCGGGATGGAAGCGGAAGGCCGCCGGCTTGGCCCTCGTCGTCCTTCTGCTTATCCTGTATTCCGCCGCGGCCCGAAACGTGGCCGGGGAGCCTTTTGGGGCGTGGACGTTTCTGTATCTCGCCCTTCCCGACCTCCTGTACTTCACGTGGAAGGACACGAGGGAGTCGGCCCGGCCCCGCCTGGCGCTGAGGTGGACCCTCCAGGCCGTGGCCATGGCCTGTGTGCTCGTCGTCACGGATGCGCGGTTCCTTCAGAACGACGCGACCTTCCGGGCGGGATTCGCCCTCTTCGCGATCTGCGCATTCGTGGAGCTCTTCCGCCTCCCCGAAGTGCCTGTGGACATCGCGTTCGCGAGGGAAGCGAAGGCGCGAAGGGATGGCCGGTCTCCCGACGCGGCTCGCGGCGCGGTGTGAGGCGAAGGGAGGGAAGCCATCGTCCGCCCCGGGCGTTTCATGGGCGTGGCCCCCTCGCGTAAGGAGGACTCCATGAGCGGGAATCCCGTCGTCTGGTTCGAGATTTACGTCCAGGACATGGCCCGGGCCAAGACCTTCTATGAGGGCGTCCTCCAGAGGAAGCTGGAGCGACTGAACATGCCCGAGCCGGAAATGTGGGCCTTCGAAATGGACATGGAGACGAACGGCGCTGGCGGCGCCCTGGTCCGGATGGCCGGGTGCCCCTCGGGCGGGAACAGCGTCCTCGTCTACTTCAGCTGTGAGGATTGTGCCGTGGAAGAGGCACGGATCGCCCCCCACGGGGGCCGCGTCGAGCGCTCGAAGTTGTCCACCGGCGAGTACGGGTTCATCACGCTCGGCTACGACACTGAGGGAAACCTCTTCGGCCTACACTCCTTGCGGTAGCCTTGGAGAAGACCGGAACGCGCCCGGGAGGGGTGCCCTGGAGGGAGCACATGGCGTCCGCCTTGGACCGGATCAACGGACGGTGCGAGGCGGACGGATCCTGCAAGGTCCACCGGAGCATCTGGAACACGCCGGACGCCGAATAGGAACCCCGGGCTGGTCCGGCTGGATCGGGAGGTTTGTCCCCATGGTCGCGTCTCCGGAGTTCTTCCTGCTCCTCCTGGTGGGGCTTCTTGCGGGCGTCTTGTCCGGCATCTTCGGCATCGGAGGTGGAGTCATCATCGTCCCGGCGCTGATTTACGTCCTGGGCTTCCCCGCCCACAAGGCGACGGGGACGAGCTTGGCGGTTCTCTTGCCGCCCGTCGGTCTGGCGGCGGTGCTGGAGTATTACCACCACGACTATGTGGACCTCAGGGCC
>JBFLVU010000298.1:0-2383 GCA_040758175.1 Acidobacteriota bacterium
TTCGGCTTCCCCTTCGTGTGGAATCCGGTGCCCCTCTCCACGCAAAGCCCGCGAAGGGACCCGGCCGGTGTACGGTGGGGTGGCCTCGCCACACGGATCCGTGGGCCGTTCCTTCCCTCCCAAACGAGAGCATGTTTTGGCGCATTTTCAAAACAACACGCGTGTATTCAAATCGTTAGCTTCGTTCGATTTCTGCGTGTCGCCCCGCGACCGACCCCACCCACCTCCCGCCGGACTAGGGTGAACAGGAGCCGCCGACCCTGCGGGGGGTACGCGCCAGAGTTGGAGATCCGCAGGCGGGGTGGGAAAGGGCCTCTGCCTAGGTTTCCGACCGGGAAAAACGGGGTGGTGTCCAGACAACCTACATCATGTTTCCGACCCGCCCCCCCGGCCGAAGCCTCCCAGCCATCGGAGGAGGGCCACGCGACGGGGGTTGTCGAACACCGTGCGAACGTAATAGACGTTGGCGGCTCGGCGGGCCATCTGAACGAAGGTCGGGTAGGGATGGACGGTCTGGGAGATGTCCGAGACCCGCAGTCCCTTCCGCACGCCGAGAACCAGCTCTTGGAGAAGCTCTCCCGCATGGGCCCCCACCATGTGGGCGCCGAGGAGCCGTCCCCTCCGATCCGTGAGGACCTTCGCCAGGCCGCCGGGGCGGCCTTCGATCACGGCCCGATCCAACTGGTCGAAATCGTAGGTCAACACGTGGTGGCGGATCCCGCGCTCCCTCGCTTCGGCCTCGGTGAGCCCGCAGTGGGCCACCTCCGGGTCGGTGAAGGTAACCCACGCCACGGCGCGGAAGTGCATGTGCTCCAAGAAAAACGGGAGCATCCGGCTACGCACGATGTTCTTGACGCATACCCCGGCCTCGTGCTCGGCCATGTGGGCGAACTGGTAGAGGCCGTTGCAGTCTCCGATGGCCCAGATCCCCCGGGCCGTCGTTCGCATGGCCCGGTCTACCCGGATCCCGGAGCCGTCGTGGGCCACGCCGACTTGGTCCAGGTCGAGGCCCTCCACGTTGGGCGACCGTCCCGTGGCCACCAGGATTTCCTCGGCCTCCACGGTCTCCTCGGCCCCGTCTTTTGCCCGCAGCACGAGCCCCTTCCCCAGGGGTGTGCGAACGGCCCGGACGGCCCGCCGGTCCCCCAGGAACCGGGCGCCCTCGCCCACGAGGAGCTTCAGCAGATACTCCCCCGCTTCGGGCTCCTCCCGGGGCAGGGGCCGGGGGTTGGATTCCACCAGCGTCACGGCGACCCCCATGCGCTGGTACATCTGGGCAAACTCCATTCCGATGGGACCGCCCCCCAAAATGAGGAGGGACTTGGGCAGGCTCGTGAGCTGCAGCACCCGCCGGCTGTCCAAGTACCCCACGTCGAGGAGCCCCTCGATGGGAGGAGGAACGCCGTGGGCCCCCGTGGCCAGAACCACGTGGCGGGTCTCCAGGACCTTCCCTTCCAAATCCACGCGGTCCGGCGCGAGGAGGCGCGGGCTTCCAATCAGGACCTCCACCCCGGCCTCCCGGAGGACCTCCTCCGTATCCTGACGGGCCAGGGTGCCCTGGACCCGCGCCACGAAGGCCCGGGCCGCGCCGAAGTTGAACTCCGGATCGCCGTCGCCCACCCCCAAGCGGGCGCCTTCCCGCGCGTCCCGTAACCGGCGGGCCACGTGGAGGTAAGCCTTGCTGGGTACACAGCCCCAGGCGATGCAGTCCCCCCCCAGGGCCTCCTTCTCCACGAGGGCCACGCGCGCGCCCAGGCGGCCCAGCCCCCGGGACGCCGCGAGCCCCGCAGCTCCCCCGCCGATGATCACCGCATCGTAGCGAGCCATCTGGTTTCCGCTCCCCCGGCGATTCTACCGCTCGCCGCTCAGGTCCGAACAAAGTGGGGGAGCGCGTCGGGGATGGGCACGGAGATTTCCACGAATCCCGCGAAGGCTCCCGAACCGTCGAAGTACGGCATCTGGTGGATCATCTTGTGAACCCCCGCCTTCTCGATGGTGTAATGGTTCGGGGCTTGCTCCGCGTACAGCTCGAGGGTCCGCGTCCGGGCGGGCTCCGGGTGGCAATCGAAGACGCTGCTCCCCAAGAGCGCCCGTCCGCCGTCTCCGGCGAACACCTCCACCGCCTTCGCGTTCATGGCCACGATCCGGCCCTGGGCGTCGGTCACCGTCACCGCTGCCGGCAGGTGCTCCATCCACGGTTCCATGCGTCTCCTCCCGATACGAGCGAGAGTACCACGGCCCGCCCCGCGCCTTCCCCCTGGGCCCTTCCGACCGGTCGCGGCTTCTCGCCCGACCCTCAAACGGCGAAACCCCGGGACTCCGCCCGGGGCTTCGCTTTCCGAGTTGGCGGGACCGACGGGGCTCGAACCACGCTCCCTCGCCT
>JBFLVU010000299.1:0-2383 GCA_040758175.1 Acidobacteriota bacterium
AGACGAGAGACGTAAAACGGGAGACGCAACGCGGGAGACGAAAAGGAGTGGATCCGCACCCTGCGCTTGGGGGGGAATGGGGAAGGGTGTGGGAATGTTAGACATCGAGACAGGGCAGGGGTATACTTACAAGACGCCGGCGGGTCAATCACCTGAGGGGTATCCGCCGCAGTGAGAATCCGGAAAGGTCCATGAGGGAAATGCAGGGAAATCGTCGTCGAAGTATCGCCGTTGCTTGGATGGCGGGCGCGGCCTTGGCGGCCGGGCTCGGCGCCGGCGTTCGGGCCGCGGATGCGGGGGACTTGCGAGTGACGGGCCGTGCCGGCGAGATCCGGTGCGAGGCGGCGGGGCGCCTGCAAGTGACCGGCGCGGCGGCAGGTCCCGTCCACCGGTGGGTGATCCGTCCCGAGGGGACCATCACGGTGGCGGCAGGCCTGGAGGCCTTCGTCAAGAAAATCCCCGAGGGGGTGGCGGTGGAGGTGCCCTCGGGCGCCGGCCCCGCACTCACCTGGATGCCCCAGGGCCTCCTCTTCCGTTGGACCACCGGCTCCGATCCCGGGGGCGCCTCGGACGTCTTCGCCACCACCACCCCGCCCGCCTACCCGCTGGGGCCGGGAGACAAGCTCCAGATCACGGTCTACAACGAGGAGGACATGAACCAGACGGTGGTGGTGGACCCCTCGGGCGCCGTCACCTTCCCCGTCCTCGACAAGGTGGACGTGCAGGGCCTGTCGGTCAACCAGTTGCAGACTCGGCTGGAGGATCTGCTGGGGCAGTTCGTGAAGGCGCCCCAGGTGAACCTCCAGCTCATCGAGTACGGGAGCCGCTACGTGAACGTCCTCGGGGAGGTGGGCAACCCGGGGCGCGTGCCCCTGAAGGGCGCCCTCAAAGTCCTCGACGCCGTGAGCCAGGCCGGCGGATACACGAGCAAGTCGGGGGACGTGGAGATCTCCCGCCGGGACGCTTCGGGCAAGCTGCACACCCGGGTCTTCCCCCGCGAGGAGCTCCTCGGGGCCTCGAGCGAGAAGGGCAACATCTACGTCCTGGACCAGGACGTGATCAACGTTCAGGCCATCAAGTCGGTCTACGTTTCGGGCGAGGTTAAGAACCCCGGGTCCTTCCCCTACAACCGGGACATCACCCTCCTGCGGGCCATCACCCTCGCGGGCGGGTTCACCCAGTGGGCCAAGAAGGACCGCGTGGACGTCTTGAGGGAGACTCCGGACAGCGCCCCTCGCGTCATCGAGGTGGACGTGTCCGACATCGAGCGGGGCAAGCGGGAGGACGTGCCGCTTCTGCCGAACGACCATGTGGTGGTCAAGGAGCGCAAGTTCTTTTGACGAAGGCCGAGCGCGGCCGGCCGCCGGGACGCGCCGCGTAGGCGCCGGCGAGGCGCCCGGCGCGCAGGGGAGCGGGACGAGAGATGCCAGGAAGCGATACGGGGAACCCCATCCTTCAGGAGTCGCCCGAGCCTCAGGAGTTCGACCTCCTGAGGTGGGTCCAGCTCTTCTGGGAGCACCGCTGGTGGATCGCGGGGATCACCGCCGCCGCCGTGCTCGCCGCGGGGCTGTACAGCTTTCTCGCCCGGCCCATCTACTCGGCCACGGCGACGATCTACGTCCAGTCGTACAGCCGGACGCCTCTGAACACCTACAACCCCACGGGCGCCACCTCCTGGATGGAGGAGGAGAAGTTCTACAACTCCCAGGCGGAGATCATCCGGAGCCAGGCGGTCATGCAGGACGCGGCGGACCGCCTGAAGCTGGCCACCCATCCGGGCTTCCGTGAAATGCAGGACCCCTCCGACGCCTGGAGGGCCCTCGCGGCCATGACGAAGGTGGAGACGGTGCGGGACAGCGCCCTCTTCAAGATCACCGTGAGCGGCCCCCACAAGGAGGACGTGGCCAAGTGGGCCAACATGGTGGCCGAGGTCTACCGGGACAAGACCCTGAGGGACGCCCTGGAGGTCATCCGCCGGGCCAACGAGGCCATGCTCGAGGAGGCCCGGAAGATGCAGGAGGAGTACGTGCGCCAGCAGGGGCTCGTGGCTTCCACCCTCCAGGCCTCGGGCTCCTACTTCCCCGAGAACCAGAAGGAGATCCTCGACAAGCGCATCGAGGCCCTCGAACTCAAGCTCAACGAGGTGGCCGTCCGCGAGAGCGAGACGAGCGCCGTGGTGGGTCAGATCCGCCGCGCCCTCGCGCGGGGAGAGGACGCCGCCAGCCTGCCCTCCACCCTCGGCGATCCGGGCGTGCAGGAGATGACGAGGCTGTACAACGAGATGGCGCGGGACCTGAGCCGCCTCTCGGTCAAGTACACGCCCCAGCACCCGGAGGTCAAGTCGCTCAAGACCCGCCTCTCCCGCCAGGGACAGGCCATTCTG
>JBFLVU010000300.1:0-2381 GCA_040758175.1 Acidobacteriota bacterium
CGGTCCTTGTCCTGTCCACCCTCTGGGTTCCGGCCCAGGGGACGCGGTTCCAGCGGGAGACGCAGGTCGTCCGCGTGGTGCGGGAGGTGGCGCCCTCGGTGGTGTACATCTCCTCCCAGCAACGGGTGAAGAACCCGTTCTCGGGCCCCTTCTGGGACCTGTTCGGGGAGGATTTTCCGGGGGGAGGGCCGCCCCAGGGCGAGGAGAATTCGCTGGGGTCCGGCGTGATCATCGACTCCGCTGGGTTTGTCCTCACCAACGAGCACGTGATCATGGGGGGCGCCAACATCCGCGTGACGCTCAACGACGGGAGGCAGTTCCCGGCCCGGGTGGTGGGATCGGCTCCCGAGATGGACCTCGCCCTCCTGAAGGTGGAGGGCGGCGGCCCCTTTCCCTCGGCACGCCTCGGGCGCTCGGACGACCTCATGATCGGGGAGACCGTCATCGCCGTGGGGAACCCCTTCGGCCTTTCCAACACGGTGTCCGTGGGCGTCCTTTCCGCGGTGGGGCGGACCGTGGCGGCGGGAGACCGCCAGTTCTCGGACTTCCTGCAGACGGACGCCCCCATCAATCCCGGAAACTCGGGGGGGCCGCTCCTCAACATCCTCGGGGAGGTGATCGGAGTCAATACCGCCATCATCCGCCAGGCCCAGAGCATCGGTTTCGCCATACCCATCAACCGCGCCCGGCGCGTGATGGAGCAGCTGAAGGCCTACGGAAAGGTCCGGCCCATCTGGCTGGGCGTGTTGGTCCTCGACCCCAGCGAATCGTACAAGCGCAGGCTCGGCCAATCCGCCGGGGCGGTCATCGCGCGGACGTACCCCTTCGCCTATCCCCAGGACGTCCTCCAGAAGGACGATTTCATCACCTCCGTGGACGGGAAGGCCCTGGACGGGGCGGGAGACCTGAACGCGCGAATGGCATTGCTGAACGCTGGCCAGAAGGTGACGCTCGCGGGCCTTCGGGACGGGAAGCGCTTCTCGGCCACCGTGGAGGTCCGGCTGATGCCCGAGCGGCTCACGCCGGCCATGGCGTGGGAACTCCTGGGCATCCGGTTGACGGCGTCCGGCCGGGCCATCGAAGTCGGGGCCGTGCGTCGGGGCTCTCCCGCCGAGGCGGTGGGGCTGAGAAGCGGGGATGCGATCCTGGCCGTCATGGACCAGCCCGTGGAAAGCCCCGAGGAGTTTCTGGCCCAGGCGCGGTCGGCCCTGGGCACGACCGGGCTTCCGCTCAGCGTGGGGAGGGGTCCCTGGACCTACTACGTGACCCTGGACCTGCTGTCCCAATGAGCTTCCGGGAGATGCGTCATGAAGGCTGAATCTCATCCTGCGTCTGACCAGGAGACCATGAATCACCGTGAGCACGATCCGGCGGATGCCCGGGCGCACAAGATCCCCGTGTCCGTCGTGGACCGGAGGCGGGTCGGCCGGGAGGAAGACGGGACCGTCGAGGCCGACGTTGCCGGGCCCAACCTGAAGCCGAGCTACGTGGAGGAGCTGGAGGGCCGGGTCGCCCGTGCCGAGGCCCGCCTCAAGGAGCGGCTTGCGGAACTGGAGGAGGAGGCGAGGCGGTCGAGGGAGCGGGTGGCGAGGGATCTTGAGCGACGGTACGCCGACCGGGAGAAGGCTACGCTCTTGGATGTTCTGGACATCCTGGACGACCTGGACCGCGCCGCGGCCCTCGCCGCCGACAACCCCGCCGTGGCGCAAGGCCTGTCGCTGGTCTCCGGCCGATTCGTTCAGTTTCTGGAGCGAAGGTCCTGCGTGCGGTTTTCGCCCGCCTGCGGGGACGATTTTGACCCAACGATCATGGAGGCCGTAGCGCTCCAGCCCGGAGAGGCGGGGAAGGTCGCCGGCCTTCTCCAGGTGGGATATCGCCAGGGGGACTCCCTCCTGCGGCCCGCCAAGGTGTCCGTCGGAACCGGTCCGCGGGGGTCAACCTTATCGGCGGATTGAGGACGCGCGCCGAAGGGGGGCGGATCTGGCCACAGGACTGAAGCCTCCCAGCGGGGGCCACCGCTCAAGAATCGGGTTGGTTTTCCTCCGGAACGTGCTCCGCGGGGCGACCTCCGAACTTCTTCCTCCAGGTCTGTCCCCAGTGGCTCCGTCCCGCCAGGGAATCCCGGTGGGAAACGAAGGTGTCCTGCCGGGTGCCCGACGTGTCGGGAAGGTTCGACGGCTCCCTGGTTTCGGGGATGGGAAGGCCCGATGCCGGGCGCCCCGCCTCATGCCCCTGGGGAGCGGACCCATGCCTCGGCTTCCATCCGGGCCTCTGGTTTCCCGATCCATGAGGTTGCCCCTTTCCCCGCCCGCCTGGACCTTCCGCGTGGGACCGGCGCGGGGGCTTGCCCCTTCCTTTTCCGTGCGTGGGGGATCCGGCGG
>JBFLVU010000301.1:0-2371 GCA_040758175.1 Acidobacteriota bacterium
AGGCCGGGGGAAAGGTGTCCGAGACGGTCTTCCTCAGGACGAAGACCACGAAGTGGGACAGGCCGACGCCCAGGAAGAGGCCCACGATGCCCCCGAGGGTCGAGAGGGTCACCGATTCGATGAGGAACTGGTAGAGGATGTGTACCCGCTTTGCGCCCACGGCCATGCGGATGCCGATCTCGCGGGTTCGCTCGGTGACGGAGACGAGCATGATGTTCATGATGCCGATGCCCCCCACCACGAGGGTGATGCAGACGATGGCCGTGACGACCATCGTGGAGATGCCCGTGAACTGGTCGATGACCCTCTTGATGGCCTCCACCGTGAATATGCGGAAGTCGTCCTGCTGGCCGAACCGGATGCCGTGGGTGCGGCGCAGGACCGTGGAGATCTGCTCCACCGCGTTGTCGGTCTGCTTGGGGTCGAGGATCTGGATCAGGATGAACACCGTGTTGGCGATGTCCTGCCCGTACTGCTGGGTGGCGGCCGTGAGGGGGATGAAGATCTGGTCGTCCTGGCTCTGGCCGAAGGATCCGCCCTTCTTTTCGAGAAGGCCCACGATGGTGTACGTGCCCCGCCCGATCTGGATCTCCTCCCCCAGGCACTGGGGGGGCATGGCCAGCTTGTCCAGGATATCCTGGCCCACCACGCAGACCTTCCGGCGGGTGGCCACGTCCATGGGCCCGATGAAGCGGCCCGACTCCAGGTCGAGGCTGTTGATGGGGGCGTAGGGTTCCGTTGTGCCGATGATCTGCGTGGTGTCTCGCTGGCTCCTGTAGGCAATGGTGTCCCCGCGCATGACGAAGGGGGCCACCTCTTTGACGAGCGGAGCCCCGTCCTTGATCGCCAGCGCGTCGGCGTAGGTCATTTTCAGGCGTTTCACCGCATCCACGCGGCTCCTGGACATCTCGTAGTTGGGCCGCACGAACATGGTGTCGGCGCCCAGGGAGTTGAACTCCGCGAAGAAGGCGGCGAAGACGCCCTGCATGATGGAAACCACCGCCACCACGCTGAGGACCCCGATGATGATTCCGAGGACCGTGAGGAAGGACCGCATTTTGCTCGCGAGGATGGCCCTCAGGGCAATGCGGACGAGTTCGGCCACGCTTCCCCAGAAGCCGTAGATCTGTTCCCTTCGGATGGCGGCGCTCACGGCTCGCCTCCCTCTGCCTTGCGGACGACCTCGTCGGAGACGATCCTCCCGTCCCGGATGCGCACCTGGCGGGGCGCGTAGGCGGCGATGTCAGACTCGTGGGTGACGAGAATGAGGGTATTGCCCATCCGGTTGAGCTTCACGAGCTGGCCCATGATGTTCTCGCTGGTCTTGGAGTCGAGGTTCCCCGTGGGCTCGTCGGCAAGGATGAGGCTGGGCTTGTTGACGAGGGCCCGGCAGATGGCGATCTGCTGGCGCTGGCCGCCCGAGAGCTGGTTGGGGCGGTGGGAGGCGTGGGTCTCCAGGCCGAGGAACTGGAGGGCCTCCAATGCCTTCCGGCGCCGCTCTCCGGGAGGGACCTTGGCGTAGATGAGGGGCAGCTCCACGTTTTCCACGGCGCTGGCCCTTGGAAGCAGGAAGAACATCTGAAAAATGAAGCCGATCTCTCGGTTTCTCACTTCGGCGAGTTCGTCGGGCGGGAGGGTGTGGACCGGCGTGCCGGCCAGCGTATAGGTCCCGGACGTGGGGGTGTCCAGGCAGCCGAGGAGATGGAGGAGCGTGGACTTGCCCGACCCGGACGGCCCCATGATGGCGATGAACTCGCCGCGCCGCACGGTGAGGTCCGCCCCGCGGAGGGCGTGGTAGACCTCGTCCCCCATGGGGTAGTCCTTGACGAGGCCGCGCGCCTCGATGAGCACGTCGTCAGTCACCCGGCTCCTCCGTCTTGGGCGCGGTGCGGCTCTTGACGAAGTCCTCCGGTTTGACGACCTTGGGCCGGAGGCGGTCGTTCTCCTTGAGGTTTCTCAGGATCCTGTACGGGCCGATGATGACCTCGGAGCCTTCTTCGAGGCCCTCCACCACTTCGGTGAAAAGGTCGTCCGACAGGCCCGTCTGCACGGTCTTCTTGGCGGCCTTTTGCTTGTCGGAGACGAAGACGTAGAAGACCTGCTCCCCGCTCTTCTCCTCCGTGCGGATGGCCCCGACGGGGACGCGCACCACGTTTTCCCGCTTGTCGGCCAGAAGGCGGACGCGGGCGGTGACGCCGGGCTTGAGGTCCGAATCGGGGTTGGTGACGGCGACCTTCACGAGAAACTGCCGGATGTTGGATTGGGTGCCGCTGGCGCCGGCCCGGGCCGAGGCGCTGATCTCGATCACCTTTCCGTCGTAGCGCCTGCCACCCAGGGCGTCCACGATGACGACGACGGGCTGGCCCAGCTT
>JBFLVU010000302.1:0-2310 GCA_040758175.1 Acidobacteriota bacterium
AGGGGCTGGGCGTTGAGGATCGTGTTGTCCATTCCCGAGCCCTGGACCGTCACGGGCTTGTAGACGATGGGGTTCTCGTTGTAGACGCCCGGAGCGACGAGGATGAGGCACCCGTCGGCGGCCGCGTCGATGGCGGCCTGGATGGTGGCGTACTGGGAGGGAACGCGCAGAACGCAGTCGTTGACGCAGTCGATGACGTGCAAGGTCAGGCCCGTGGTGGAGGTGCGCCCCGTATCGGCCCGGGTGACCATCAGCTGGCCGGTGGTCGAAGCGGCGGGGACCGTAGCCTCGATGGTCGAATCGGTCCAGCTCACGATGGCGAGGGGTACCCCTCCCAGCGTGATGAGGCTGAAGCCGGGGTCGTAGGGTCCGAAACCGTAGTCCCTCTGAACGGTGGTCTCGTTTCCGGGACCGGCCGGCAGGTTCGGATCGTAGAGGGGGTTGGGCACACTCACAAGACCCTTCGAGGCGACCGTGATGGTCCCGCCCGTGTCGCAGACAACCGGCCCGCCGCCGGGCGCATCCCCGTTCACCGAGGCGATGCCGGGCGTTCCGGCTGGGGCCTCCACGTCGAGGTTCCGGTAGGGATACCCAACCATGGCCGCGATGGGGACGATGGGGGTGTCCAGGTAGGTCACCGTGCCTGCGTAATAGTGGAGGGTCCACGAGACCTGGGCGAAGTTGGGGTCCCAATGGGGGTCGAGAATCTTCTTCGTGGGATCCCCGGGGAAGGCCGGATCCTGCATGAGGGGGTGGTTCAGCACCACGGTGACCATGTGGGGCGCCACACCGGACGGCGTGGGCGCGTTGACGGTAAAGGTGGAGGGGAGCATGGCGTTGTAGGCGCCCCATTCGTCCGTGTAGACGCGGGCGATTTCCACGCCGTTCCAATCCTGGAAAGACAGGGGCAGCCAGGAGGGCGCCGATTTCTCGCCGAAGTTCGGGCTCGCCGCGTTGAATTCGGCGGTCAGGTCGTTGTTGACGAAGCCCACGGCCCGCGCCGCTTTGGGCACCTCCGTCAGGACGAAGAAATTGACGGGCGCGTTGGAAGCGTCCGTGAGCCGGACCTGCTTGAGGTTGCACAGGGGCCTCGCGGTGCCCGCGTAGGGGGCGGGGATCCCTGGAAAGAGAGCCAGCTCCGGAGGAACGATGTACGGAATGGAGAGACCCTCAAAGAAGCTTGGAAGGTTGCTGGCGGTGCCCACGCAGATGGCGGGGACCAGGTCCTGGGTGGGGGGAACGTAGGTGTCCCCGTAGTCCACGTTTTTATCCTCTTCTTTGAGGAGGGTGTAGCCGGGGGGAGTGGCCGCCTCCACGATGTACATCCCGCGAGGGAGCGGGACCGGCACGTCGCCCGGCAGGGCGTTGGCCAGGCCGGCGGGGTAGTAATCCCCGAAGGCGAAGCCGCCGTCGAAGACGCCGGGGCGAATCTGGTTCCACGTGCCGTAGTTGTCGAAGCATTCGCGGGTGGGATTCCCGTGGATGACGGGAAGGGTCTGGCCGCACCCCGTGGGCATGTTGTCGTCCCAGGAATCGGAGGAGGCGATCTGGACCGCGTCGCCGGGGTTGAAAAGAGGATCGGCCGGGTGCCGGTCCACGTCCTCGCCACCCTGGGCGCCCCCGTCGGCCCAGCCGAAGGGGTAGTTGTCCACGTCGGCCAAGTCGGGAGCTCCGCTTCCGTTGAGATCGTCGATCACCGCGTCAATGTTGGCGTCCAGGTAAAGCGCCACTTGCACCCTCGGAACGCCCGGCTCCCAGTCTTCGCCCGCGGCCCAGCGCGGGTCGTTTTCCGCACGGGTGGTGGCGTAGTACACGATGCCGCTGATGCCTCCATTTTCCCCGGGACCGTAGAGCACCTTCCCGTAGTCCGTATAGTTGGACTGGTTCAGGAAGAGCATGAGAGCCTGGGTCAGGACAGGCCCCGTTTCCGTGGAGGAGAGGTTGTTCCCTGTGTTGGGGTTGTTCACGGGAACGGTGGAGGGTGCGGATCCGTAGGGCCAGTTGGGCGGGTCCACTTGGGGCCTCGGCGTCAGCTTGTCGAAGGACGGATAGTTCCATCCCGCGTGGGGGCCGAAGGCCCCTCCCGCGTCCGCCACGTTCGTCACCCCCGTGGGTTTGTAGCGCGTGTAATCCACTTCGGCGATCAGCCACTTGAAGAAGGGGAACACCTCGGAAAATTGGAAGTTCCCCACCGCGTCCGTGGCCTGGGCCTGGTAGATCATTCCGTTTCGGAATCGAAGGAGGACGGCCTGGTTGTCGATTCCCAGCTCCTCGGGGTCCCGGAAGCCGTTGCCGATGTGGGCCGGAATG
>JBFLVU010000303.1:0-2281 GCA_040758175.1 Acidobacteriota bacterium
GCCAGCCGAGGCGCCCCTGACTTGATGAATATTGTTCGGATTAGATGTGTAATATGATCCACTTCTGGGAGGCGGCTGATTACCCCTTGCGACCCCCAGGGGGGTTCTCAGCAGCCTGTTAGGCCCAAATGCGGCTGCTTTCGCGCGGCCAGGGTCCGGTCGGAATGGCCCGGCGATTGCAGAAACCGCATCCAGGAGGTGCCATGAATCGCAAATGGTCTCTGAGCCTCCAGGCGAGCATTCTCGTGATTCTCGTGGCCTTCACGCTCTCCCTGCATTACATGCTTCTGCCCTTCCCCCACTGGGTTCACCTCGTCCACCGGCGGCTGTGCTACGTCCCGATCATCCTCGCGGCCCTTTGGTTCGGGACGCGAGGGGGGCTCATCGTAGGGTCAACCATTTCGGCGGCTACTCTCCCCCTGGCTTTGAGGTTCGACGGCCCCCTCCTGGACAACCAGGATTTCATGGAAATCCTGTTTTACCTTGGCCTGGGTCTGTTGACGGGACTCCTCGTGGACCGTCGTGAGGCGGACCGAGTCCGGGCTTTGGAATTGGGCAGGCGGCTGGAGGCCGCCGAGCGCTTTGCGGCGGCGGGACGGGTCGCTTCGGGTGTGGCCCACGAAGTTCGCACCCCCCTCGGCTCCATTCAGGGTGCCGCAGATATCCTTGCCGAAGACTATCCACGGGACCACATCCGTCGGCCCTTCTTTGAGATCCTCCTCCAGGAGATAGAACGCTTGAGGAGGGTTGTGGACGAATTCCTGGACCTGGGTCGGGCCATCCCCTTGAACCCGGGGACGGTCCGGGCGGAGGAGGCGGTTCAGGAAGTCATTCGGGCTCTTGATCCCGCCGCGGGGCGTGCCGGCATCGTCTTGGAGGCGGAAGTCCCCACGGGGTGCTCTTTGGAAGCGGATCCCCACCGCTTGCACCAGGCGCTCGCCAACCTTGTCATGAACGCCATTCAGGTGTCTCCGCCCCGGTCCCGGGTAAAGGTGGCCGCCTCCGAGCGGACGGAGGGTTGCGTCTTTGCAGTGGAAGACAGCGGCCCCGGTCTGCCCGACGGAAGCGAGGCGAAGCTTTTCGAACCCTTCTTCACAAGGCGGAAGGACGGTACGGGCCTCGGTCTCGCTCTGGTCAAGCAGATCGCCGAGGCGCACGGTGGGAAGGTGTGGGGGGAAACGCTGCCCTCCGGGGGCGCGCGCTTTTCCCTCCTTTTCCCCCGGAAGGCCGCCGCAGGTCCGGGAGGCGGCTGTGCGTAAGGGGCGCATCCTCCTGGTGGAGGACGATCCAAACCTTCGACGCATCCTGGCGTACCAACTGGAAAGGCATGGGCATTCCGTCACTCAGGCAACGGACGCAGGCTCCGCCTTGGAGAGGGCGCGGACGGAACCCTTCGACCTCGTGATCACGGACGTGCGGATGCCGCGAACGAGCGGGATCGAGCTTCTGTCCTCGCTTACGGAGAAGGTCCCTGGTCTGCCGGTCGTGGTCATGACCGCGTACGGAACCATCGCGGACGCCGTCGAAGCCATGCGCCGGGGCGCCGCAGACTACCTCACGAAACCCATTGATCAGGAGGCCCTTCTTCTCGTGGCCGACAAGGCCATGAAGATCGGAGACCTGGACCGTGAAAACCGCCGCCTCCGGAAGGCGCTGGAGGACAAGAAGCCGCAGGAGGGCATCGTGGCCGCCAGCGCGCCCATGCAGCGGATCCTCGAAACCGTCCGCCGGGTGGCACCCACGGAAGCGACGGTCCTGATCACGGGGGAGAGCGGGACGGGGAAGGAACTGATCGCCAGGGCGCTCCACGCGCAGTCGTCGAGGCGAGAAGGTCCCTTTGTGGCCGTCAACTGTGCGGCCCTGCCCCGCGATCTTCTCGAGAGCGAACTCTTCGGCCACGAGCGCGGAGCCTTTACCGGCGCCACGGACAAGCGCCAAGGCAAGTTCGTGCAGGCGCACGGAGGCACGCTCCTTCTCGACGAAATCGGGGACATGGACCTCGGGCTCCAGGCCAAGATTCTCAGGGTCCTTCAGGAGCGGGTCGTGGATCCCGTCGGCGGGCGCCGAACCACGGCCGTCGACGTCCGAGTGGTCGCGGCGACCAACCAGGACTTGGAGAAGGCTGTCGAAGCCGGCGCCTTCCGCAGGGACCTGTTCTACCGCCTCAACGTGATCCCCATCCACGTTCCCCCCTTGAGGGAGCGGGGAGAGGACGTTCGCCTCCTTCTGAAGCGCTTCCTTCGGGAGTACGGCGGAGGCGATCAGGATATATCGATGGAGG
>JBFLVU010000304.1:0-2279 GCA_040758175.1 Acidobacteriota bacterium
CCGGCCGTGGCGCGCACCGCCCGCTACACTTCGCGTCTCCCGTTTCCCGTCTATCGTCTCCCGTCCACCGCCTCTCGTCTCCCGTCTCTCGTCTAACGTCTCCCGTCTCTCGTCTCACGTCTGACGTCTCACGTCTGACGTCTAGCTTCTTCCTTCTCCCGGCTTCAGCCCCCACTTGCGCATCTTGAGGTAGAGGTTGGGTCGGGTCATGCCGATCTCCTTGGCGAGGTCCGTCAGACTGCCGCGGTGACGGGCCAGGCGGGTGCGGAAGTACTCCTCCTCGAAGCGCTCGCAGGCCTCGGCCCACGGCTCGCTCCAGGGGGCGGCGGCGGGAAGGGGGCGGCCGTCGTGGAATCGTTTCAGGAGCGCCGCCACCTGATCCTCGGTGATCACCGGTCCGTCGCCCAAGAGGACGGCTTGCTTAACCAGGGACTGAACCTGGCGGACGTTGCCGGGCCAGGAGTACCGGCGCAGGACCGTCAGGGCCCGTTCGTCGAAGCCCTGGACGCTCTTCTGGTACTCCCGGTTGGCCACCTGGAGGAAATAGTGGGCCAGGAGGACGAGGTCGTCCCCCCGCTCGGCGAGGGGCGGGACGCGCAGGACCACCTGGGCCAGCCGGAAGTAGAGGTCCTCCCGGAAGCGGCCCTCCCGAATGAGGGAGGAGGGGTCCCGGTTGGTGGCCGCCACGACCCGCACGTCCACCTTCACCGGGCGGGCGCCGCCCAGGGGGACCACCTGCTTCTCCTCCAGGACGCGAAGCAGTTTCGGCTGAAGGCCCGCGGGAAGGTCCGAGACCTCGTCGAGAAAGAGCGTGCCCGAGGCGGCCCGCTCGAAAAAACCCGCCCGGTTCCGGTCGGCCCCCGTGTACGCGCCGCGCGAGACGCCGAAGAGCTCGCTTTCCAGGAGCGTCTCGGGGATGGAGGCGCAGTTGATGGCCACGAAGGGCCCGGCGGCGCGCTTGGAGAGCCGGTGGATGCGCCGGGCGAAGAGCTCCTTGCCGGAGCCCGTGGGCCCCACGAGGAGCACGGAGGCCTCCGTCGGCGCCGCCTTGTCCGCCGAGCGGATCTCCTCCACGAGGACGGGACTGCGCCCCACGAGGGGTTCGGCCCCGTCGGCGCTGGCCACCAGGTTGGCCTCCACGGCGCGCACCCGCTCCTGGAGCTCGCCCACGCGCACGTCGCGGGCCCGCAGCTCCTCGCTCCACTCCACCACCAACCGGCACACCACGTAGACCACCGGCAGGATTTCCTGGTGGCGCAGGAGGGGGTCCGCGCCCTCCTCGTGGAGGGCCAGAAAGACCACGCGCCGTCCGGCGGCGGCCACGGGGAGGCACGAGATCCGCACGGGGCCCGAGGGCGAAGCCGCCTCGGCCGAAGCCACCTTGGGCAGGGCGCAGAGGGCCTCCCGCTGGGAGCGAAGGAGGGTTTCCTCGGGAAAGCGCCCCGAGGTCCCCGACAGGCAGAGGCTCTCCCCCTCCCACGCGTAGCAGAGGACCCCCCGGGCGCGCAGGGCGCCGCGGAGAAAACGGCAGGCGTGGGACCACTCCTGCCCCGTCCGGCCCTCGGCCAGGAAGGTCCCCAGGAGCGAGGCCACCTCGTCCAGGCCGTAGAGGCGGCTCTCGCTTCCCCTGCCCTCGGGGTCCTCCCCGCCGCCGCCCAGCTCCGCCAGGGCCGTGACCCGGACGTCGGGGCCCGCGCCCCCGGCGGGAAAGGCCTCGGTGGCCGAATCGGCCAGGTGGATCGCCGCCTCGCCCACGCCCAGCACGTCCCCCGAGCCCAGGACCCCCGCTTCCGCCCGCGACCCGTTGAGGAAAGTCCCGTTGGAGGAGCCCAGGTCGCGGAAGCGGACCTCCTCCCCCGACCGCGCCAATTCCACGTGCCGGCGCGAAACGTACCGCGCCCGCACCGGCAGGTCGCACTCCAGCGCCGACCCCACCGTCAGCGAGGTCCAGGGTCCCTGGTCCACCAGGAGGGATTTCTCTCCAGGAAAACGAATCCAGAGTCTCATTCCACCGCTATCTTACCACTCTGAGTTCGGGACGAGGGGACGAAGGGGCTAGGGGACTGGGAGAAAACCGTCTCGCGTCTCACGTCTAACGCGTTGCTCCGGTCGGGAGACGGGCGGGCGAGGGCGCCCCCCTGGGACGCCTGCCTGCGGCAGGCTGTGACCCCCTCCCCTCTCGGGGGCCGTCCTTCGCTCGGGGGAACCTCCCCGTTCCCCCGCGCCCCCTCGACACCGCCACGCCCCGAGAGGGAACAAACGCGCGAGGCCGAATTCAC
>JBFLVU010000305.1:0-2271 GCA_040758175.1 Acidobacteriota bacterium
TGGGCCTTGCCGAGGCCGCAGCCCACGCGGCCCGCGCCGTCGCCCACCACCACCAGGGCGGAGAAGCTGAAGTTCTTGCCGCCCTTGACCACCTTGGTCACGCGGCGGATCGAGACCACCTGCTCCTTGAATTCCAGCTCGCTCACCGATCGCTCTTCCATGATCCCGCTCCTAGAACTGCAGGCCGCCCTTGCGGGCGCCCTCGGCCACGGCCTTGATCCGGCCGTGGTAGACGTAGCCTCCGCGGTCGAAAACCACGGCCTCGATCCCCTTGGCCTTCAGGCGCTCGGAGACGATGAGGCCGATCTTCTCCGCCACGGACGTGTGCTTGCCGGACGTCGTCAGGGTCGCGCGTACGGTGGGCTCCAGCGAGGAAGCCTGGGCCAGGGTCGTGCCCGAGACGTCGTCCACGGCCTGCACGTAGATGAACTTCCGGCTCTTGAACACCACGAGCCGGGGACGTTCCGCCGTACCCTCGATCTTCTTGAGGATGCGCACCCGGCGCCGTTCCCTCTTCTGCTTCCTGTCCAGATGATTCAGCTTGCCCATTTCGTCACTCCGTCCGGCCTATTTCGCCGCCTTGCCGGCCTTGCGGATGATGGTCTCGTCCGAGTAGTGGACACCCTTGCCCTTGTAGGGCTCCGGCTTGCGGTACGACCGGATCTGGGCCGCGATCTGGCCCACTTGCTGGCGGTCGAACCCCGTCACCACCACGTGCGTGGACTTCTCCACCGTGATCTGGATCCCCTCCGGGATGGCGAGCGTGATCGGGTGGGAGTGCCCCAAGTTGAAGACCACGTTGTTCCCGTCGAGAGTGGCCTTGTAGCCTACGCCCACGATGTCCAGTTCCCTCTTGAAGCCCTCGGTGACGCCCTTTACGGCGTTGGCCAGGAGGGCCCGCGTGAGCCCGTGGAGGGAACGCGAGGTCTTTGAGTCGTCCCCCCGGGACACCACGAGGCTGCCGCCGTCCACGGCGCAGGAGATTCCCTCCGGGACGGGGGTATCCAGGCTCCCCTTGGGGCCCGTCACGCGGACGGCCCCCGATTCGACGGCGACCTTCACCGTTCCGGGGAGGGAGATGGGCTGCTTACCTACGCGAGACATGCGCTCCTCCTCCTACCATACCGTGCAGAGCAGTTCGCCGCCAACGCCTTCGCGCCGGGCCTGCTTGTCGGTGAGGACGCCGCGGGATGTGGTCAGGATGCCCGTCCCCAGCCCCCCGAGCACGGGACGGATGTCGTCCCGGCCCACGTAGACCCGCCGGCCCGGGCTCGACTCGCGCCTCAGGCCCTCGATGACGGGGCGCCCGTCGGACGAGTACTTAAGGTCCAGGCGCAGGATTCCCTGCTTCCCGTCCTCGGTGACTTTCAAATCGAGTATGTAGCCCTCCTCCTTGAGGATCTTGGCGACCTCCACCTTGAGGGAGGAGGAGGGGAGCTCCACGAAGCTCTTCTTCGCGCGGAGGCCGTTTCGGATGCGCGTGAGGAGGTCGGCGATGGGGTCCGTCATGCTCATGGCTTCACCTCACCACGACGCCTTGGTGACGCCGGGGAGCTGGCCCTGGAGGGCGAGCTGGCGCAGGCAGCACCGGCAGAGCGCGAATTTTCGATAGTAGCCGCGGGGCCGCCCGCACCGCTTGCAACGGTTGTGGTAGCGGACCGCGAACTTGGGTTTCTTTGCCATTTTGGCGAAAGCGCGGATGCTGGCCATTCTTCTGAGACCTCCCTACTTGCGGAACGGCATGCCGAAAAGCCCAAGGAGCGCCTTCGCCTCGGGGTCCGTCTTGGCCGTCGTGCCGATGGTGACGTTCATGCCCATGGCACGCGTGATCTTGTTGTATTCGACTTCGGGAAAGATGAGCTGGTCCTTGATCCCCAGCGTGTAGTTGCCGTGGCCGTCGAAGGCGCGATCCGGAACGCCGCGGAAGTCCCGCATCCGGGGAATGGCCAGGCTGATGAGCCGGTCGAGGAACTCGTACATGCGGACGCCCCGGAGGGTCACCATGGCGCCGATGGGCTGGCCCTGCCGAAGTTTGAAGTTCGACACCGACTTCCGGGCCCGCCGCACGGCCGCCTTCTGTCCGGCCAGCACGGTGAGGGTCGCCGAGGCTTCGTCCAGGAGCTTGATGTCGCTCTTGGCCTCGCCGATCCCGATGTTGACCGTGATCTTCGTGAGCCGGGGCACGGCCATCACGCTCGAGTAGCCGAACTCCTTCCGGAGCTTGGGGAGGATCTCCTCCTTGTACCGGAGGAGGAGCCGGGGCTTGGGCGC
>JBFLVU010000306.1:0-2232 GCA_040758175.1 Acidobacteriota bacterium
GCTCAGATCCGAGACGGTGAGGATGACGGTTCCCGCGAAGTTCATGGTGCCCATGACCGCCGTCTCGCCCACCTTCGCGTTCACGGCCGTCACGACCCCGTCCATGGGGGAGCGCATGGTGGTCTTGGCCAGGTTGTCCTGGGCTTTCTGAAAGTAGGCCCTCGCCTGGGCCACCGCGGAGGAGGCGGAGCCTTCGGCGAGTTCGGCCTGGTCGAGAGCCAGTCGGGCGTCGTCCCTCTGGGAGGGCGAAAAGATCCCCTTGCGGAAGAGGTCGTCGGCCCGCTCCCAGTCCTTCCTCCGCTGGACCAGGGTCACCCGCGCCTGCCGGGCGCCCACTTCGGCGGATTGCAGGTTGGCGAGGGCCGAGGCCACGTCCCGCTGGTAGGTGTCGGGGTTGATCTGGACCAGGATGTTGCCCTTCTTGACGGCGCTTCCCTCCAGGAAGGGGATGGAAACGATTTCGCC
The DNA here is from genome assembly GCA_040758175.1 of Acidobacteriota bacterium. Classification (GTDB taxonomy): domain Bacteria; phylum Acidobacteriota; class UBA4820; order UBA4820; family DSQY01; genus JBFLVU01. Next base: position 466 of record JBFLVU010000306.1, read on the forward strand.
CATGACCTGGGAGGAAATGTTCACGGCGTTCTTAGCGGCGATGAGCCCGTCCGCCGTCACCGTTGGCGACACATCGCCACGTTCGGTCTTGAGGACCTCCACCTCGAATCCCTTGGGCCGGCTGTTGACGGCCGTCAGGACGATCACGAGGAGGAGGACGGCGGCGGCGGACAGGAGGATCCAGAGGCGCTTCTTGGTCATCTGGGGCACCTAGAAAATCGCGGCGAGCGCCATGCGGACGCCGATCCAGACGAGGTAGAGGACCACCACGGCGGTGGCGGCGGGCGCCACGCGGCTGCGGGCGGCGGCGGCCAGGCCCACGGAGAGGAGGAAGATCATCCAGGCCTTGAAGAGGTCCAGGGATTGGAGGAGCACGTACAGGGGCTTGGCAGTGGCCTCTCGGTCGAGGAAGGCCGCCGGATTCGTGGCGACGGCGTTCTGGATGTCGATGGAGTTGGGATCCTTGATGAAGAGGATCACCACGAAGAGGACGGCGGCGACCACCATGGGGAGCATGGCGAAGCCCACCGCCAGGAGGCTCCTCTTGAAGTTGATGTCGAAGCCGAAGGCCAGGAGCACCAGCCAGAAGAGCGCCGCCAGGAAGAGCACCGTCACCACGAGGAAGAGGCAGGCGAAAACGGCGGTGAACGCGGCGGGCCGGGAAGCCTCGCGCTCGGCGGCCTCCTCGATCTGGGCGTCGCTGAGCTGGTCGGCGAAGCGGCTCTGGCGGATCTGGTCACGCACGAGCTGCTTCATGTCCACCCGGTTCCGCATCAAGACCACGCTCACCACGTTGAAGATCATGATGAGGACCAGCGGGACCGCCACGAAGGTCCAATGACGCTCCACGATCCGTTTGAAGGTCCCTCCGGGTGAAAGGAAAGTGCCCGTCACGGCCTCGGCTGTGGAGATTGGCTCCGGGGCGGCCACAGCCGGAGCCTGAGGGGCCGGAGCCTCCGCGGGAACGGCCTCGGGGTGATCCTCACCAGCGTTCCGAATGTTTTCGTCCATGACTCCCTCCCCTTCTGAGAGGCCGGCGACGGAGTGATCGGTCGATCAAGCGGTCGAGGGCCTCCGGGACTATCGGATTTCGATGTCGTGCGTCTCGAAATAGACGCCCACGGCCCGGTCCAGCGCGGACATGGCCAGCTTGGCGTCGAGGATCGCCCTCAGAAGACCGGACTCCGCCGCGGCCAGGTCGTTCTGATAGGACAGCACGTTGAAGGCCGTGGACAGGCCGTTGTCGTACTTCTTGCGCTCGGCGTCGAGCTTCTCTTCCTGGAGCCGAAGGGTGAGCCGGGCGGCGGCCACGCGCTTTCGTGCGGCCTCCAGGCCCCTCAAGCTCGAGCGCACTTCGTTGGCGATCGTAAGGGTCTGTTTTTGCAGGGCGATTTCCTGGGCCGTCTGGGCCAGCCGGAATTGCTGGAACTGGTACCGGGCGGCCCGGTTGCCCAGGGGGATCTTGAAGGCCAGGGCCACGTAGTAGGACTTGTAGTCGAGGCCCGTGACCTGCTCCCACGCGTCGGGGAAGGTCAGGTCGCTCACCTGGCCCGTGAGCGGGTTTACATAGTATCCGGAGATGCCGTTGTAGGTGAGGCCCGCCGAGAGGTCGAGACTGGGAAGCGTCTGATTTTTGGACCACCGCGTGTCGAGTTTCGCGCGCTCCACCTTCTCCCTGGCGGCGGCCAATTCGGGCCGCGTCTCCAGGGCTTGCGCGAGAAGGTCCTTCTCCACATACTCCCCGCCGGTGACGACGGCCTCGTCGGT
>JBFLVU010000307.1:0-2226 GCA_040758175.1 Acidobacteriota bacterium
CAAATACTTGCAGGCCAGAACGTAGGCCTCCATCCCGTCACGCGCCAGGACCACGCCGTAGCCCAGCTCCTCCAGGACGCGGAACGAGATGAGCCTGGCGTCGTCGTTGTCGTCCGCCACCAGGATTAGGGGCCTCCGGAGGGGATTCCCTTCAAGGGAAGGCGGCCCTTCCTCCCGCTCGACGTGTCGCTCGAGCCGCCTTCGCCAGAGGGAGGGAGGGGCTTCATTCCAGAAGGCCGCGATCTCCTCCCGGGCGGCGTTGCAGAAGCAGGCCCGGCAGTGGGGGCAAACCAGCGTGGGATGGTCTGTGATGCACTCGCACCAGGGGCTCGACGCAGCGTCGTAGGGACGCCCGCATTGGCCGCACAGCCTGGCGTACGGTTCGCCGCCCGGGGGCGACTCGCGGTTCCTCATGGGCCTATCCCCTTTCGGGGGAGTGCCCTACCTACGCCTCGGAGTGCTTCTTCACGGAGCGCTGGTAGGCCTCCTTGCCCTCGATGTAGGCCTCCTTGATGGCCTCCTTCTGCACCGAGGCGTATTCCTTGGCCTGCTCCAGCTCCTGGAGGGCCTTGTCCTTGGCGGTCATCAGAGAATCCTTGATCTTCTTGCGGGTCTCAGCGCCCGATGCGGGGGCCAGCAGGAGGGCGGTCACCCCCCCAGCCACGGCGCCCAGCAAGAAGGCAACCAGAACGTTAGAGGTTTCTCTCTTCATCATCGTCCTCCTGAGATGCTTCGTCCGTCGTCCGGAACGGGCTCAGACGCGAAATCCCCGACTGGATCTTCTGAAACAGCGTGGCGACGAGGTGGACGGGACCGAGTATCACGGCGAGATCCCGGATGAGGTCCTCCGCAACAGACCGGGTGGCGCCCGTCACCGCCGCCGCGTCCTCCACCAGGCTTTGGCTCTTTACGATGAGCTGGCGGGCCGACAGGAGGGTCTCATCCGCGTGCTCGACCACCCGCTGCACCTGGGGTACCAGAACCTGGACCTGTTGGAGCATGCGCCTCCACTCCTCCGCGACCGCCAGGACACGGCGGAGGACGGCGACGAAATAGGCCGTCCCCACCAGGACCGCAATGGCCACAAGGGCGAGAAGGACATCCCGCACGGTCAACGTAATCGTCATGGATCCCATGGGGTTCTCCTACGACTCCCTGCCAGGGCATGGCTTCGTCCTTGGGGGGGCGCCGTTTCGTCCATTCTAGCCCGGCCTCCGGCATGTGGCAAGGGTCCCGATTCGCTCTTCTGGCTTGAAGCTGCCCCGTGCCTTGGAATAGCCCCCGGGGACCCCACGGTTTCAAGGTCTCGATCTGAGGAGGCCTGCCATGATCAACGAAGGCGTCATCGTCAGCGACAGCAAGTCGCTCGTCAAGTCGGAAATGCTTCGCCAGCTGTGGAAACTAGGCCCCACCACACCGGAGGCGTGGGAGCGACAGGTATTCCAGGCCTTGACTGGCGCCTCCAGGGACGACGTGGACTGGTCCGTGGAGGACAACCAAGCGGGCTATTTCCTGTGGATCAAGGGCTTTGACGGTCTCGTCCAGGAACTGGTCGAGGACGGGTACGTGCGGGAAGAAGCCGACGGCGGGCGGAGGGTCCTGACCCCCGTGGATTCGGATCCGCCCCTCGATGTCTCCCTCATGACCTACCCCCGCCAAGCGCTAGCGGGCAGCTGAGAAACCCCTCGTGGGACGGCCACTCTCCCGTGCGGCCGCTTCCCTTCATAACGCGTCTTGAAAACCCGTGCAGGCCTGCGAGCCGGACCGCCTTCCGCCGTAGGAGGCGTTGCGCGTCCCGGGAGCCGTGATAGCATCCGGAGGTTGAGATTCTGGCATGAGGCGGACATGGCCGTCTGGCCCCGGACCATCCTTCACGCGGATATGGACGCCTTCTTTGCGGCGGTGGAGCAGAGGGACAATCCCGGCCTGAAAGGGCGTCCCGTGGTGGTGGGCGGGTTGGGACCCCGTGGAGTGGTCTCGACGGCCAGTTACGAGGCCAGGCCCTTCGGCGTCCACAGCGCCATGTCCATTCAAGAGGCCCGTCGGCGCTGTCCCCAGGCGACCTATCTCCCGCCGGACTTCACCCGGTACGCGGAGGCGTCAAAGAGGGTCATGGAGGTTTTCCATGACTTTGCTCCCCTGGTGGAGCCCCTGAGCCTCGATGAGGCCTTTCTGGACATGACGGGCTCCGAAGGGCTCTTCGGCCCGCCGGATGCCATGGGCAAT
>JBFLVU010000308.1:0-2173 GCA_040758175.1 Acidobacteriota bacterium
GACGCGCGGACCCGACCTCGGGAGGAGGCGCCGAAGGCGCCGGGCCGGATGGGGAAAAGGGCATTTGGGATTTGGAATTTGGGATTTGGGAATGTAGAAGAGGCAAACCTCGGCGTCGGGCGAGGCCTCTTGGGACGTGAGACGTAAGACGAAAAGAGGGAGATGGAATGAAGAGGCGGGCTTCCGCGGCTCAGGGGGACCCTGGTATGCTCAGCCCATGGCGAAGGAGCCCCGGGAGAGCCCGCATTGCCGCCGTCACCCCACTCGCCCGGCCCGCCGCCGCTGTTACCACTGCCGCCAGCCCATCTGCCCCGACTGCCAGCTCCGGCTGGAGGGCCACATCTTCTGCTCCGAGGCGTGCGCCAAGGCGGAGCGGCGGCGCACGCTTCTCAGCCGCCTCGACCACCTGAACCGCACGGCGCTGGCGGGGCGGTGGTTCCGGCTCCTGGGCCTGGCGGGGCTCCTCGCCGGGGGCGCCGCCCTCGTCTGGTTCTCGGGCCGCTGGGATCGCTTTGTGGAGGCGCCCGAACCACCCCTCCCCGTCTTCAAGGGCTTGAAGGAGCGCGGCCTCGACCAGGAAGGCCCGAACTGGGACGCCCCGGGCGCCGTGGCCATCACAGCCCCGGCCCCCGGCCTCATTCTCCAGGAGAGCCTCATCCCCGTGGAGGGCACGGCCCCGCCGGAGGCCATGGTGGGCCTCTACGTGAACGGCCGAAAGGTGGACGTCCAACTGGCCCTCGACGGGCGCTGGCGCTTCGAGGGGGTCCCCCTGACGGACCGGCGGTGCCTCCTCCAGGCCCGCTACTTCGACAACCGCGGGAACTCCTCCTTCAGCCCGGCGGTCCTCGTGGAATTGGGAGCCCGGCCCGCGGCGGCCCCCGTGGAAACCGCCGTGGCCCGCGAGATCCCCCTCAACGGCCTGAACCTCTCCCGGGGGCCGGTGGACCGCCGGGAGGTCTACCTGACCTTCGACGGCGGCTCCAACGCCAACTCCACCGTGGCCATCCTCGACACCCTGAAGGCCGAGGGCCTCCAGGCCACCTTCTTCCTGACGGGCGAGTACATGCGCCGGTATCCCGAACTGGTGCTCCGCATGGACCGGGAGGGTCACCTCGTCGGGAACCACACCTACAGCCACCCGCACCTGACCTCCTTCTCCTTCAACGGCCGCCAGGGAACGCTCTCGGGCGTCACGGAGGAGTTTCTGAAGAGCCAGATGACCCGGGCCGAGGACCTCTTCCGCCTCATCACGGGCAAGAGCTTCGCCCCTTACTGGCGGGCGCCCTTCGGGGAGTTCAACCGGGAAATCCTGGGGTGGGGGGCCGCCGCGGGATACCGCCACGTGTACTGGACGCCGAGGCTCGACACGCTGGACTGGGTGGCCTCGCCCGAGGACCCCCTCTACCGGAGCCCGCGGCAGATCCTGGAAGGGGTCCTCAGGCAGGCGGGGCGGGGCCCCGACGGGGTCTCGGGGGGGATTCTCCTGATGCACCTGGGCACCGAGCGCGGGTCCGCCGAGCGGGCCGACTCGGTCCTGCCCGAGATGATCCGCTCCCTCAAGGCCCGAGGGTACGGCTTCGCCACCGTGGATCGGGCGGGGCCCTAGTAGAACAATTTCGAAATGGGGATTTGGGATTTTGGATTGAACCGAAAACAACAAATCCCATAAAGGGAGGCCTGCGAAGCGAGGGCGTCGCGGGGATTTCGGAGTTGGGATTTCGGACTTCGAATGGAAGGCGAAAACGGGGCGCACCGTCTAGGAGCGACAACGCGGCATTCGGGGCCGCGGCACAGGAAACGCGACCCGCAAGGGGTTCCTCAGCAGCCTGCTAGCGGCGGCGGCGCTTGCGCTTGGCGATCTTGGGCTCGGGGGCCGGCTCGGCCTCCTCGGCCTCCTCCAGGTCGCGGCCCTTGCGGCCGAGGCTGATGGGATATATGCCGTCCACCTTCTTGCCGATGTGGATGATCTGATTCTTCTGGGCCTCGGCGAGGAAGGCCTTGAACTGGCCGAAGCCGAAGGTCTTTTCGTCGAAGGTCGGGGAGAGCTGGATCATCCTCTGCTTGAGGAGGGAGGAGTCCACGGCGCGGTCCTCGTCCTCCAGGAGGGCGATGGCCCGGGTGAGGAGGGCGAAGGCGCCGGGGAGGTCCTTTGGGTCAGCGCCGGTGGTGCGGG
>JBFLVU010000309.1:0-2167 GCA_040758175.1 Acidobacteriota bacterium
CCCTCCGGTCGCACCCGTCCCGTGATGGTGGTGGTGGGTGAGTAGGATGGAGGGCCTGCCGCTCATGGTTCGCTCCCGAGAGCCTCTATTCATACCACCGCCCCCCCTCCGCGTCAAGGGGCGGGCCCGAAGGCCCGCCCCTCTTCGGTTTGGAAGGCCAAGTCCTACCGAGTGTAGCTGTAGGGCGCCGAATCCACGCCATCGTCCGTGTTGTTCACCGTGATCTGGACCGTCGTTCCCTTTGGACATGCGGTCTTGAGGTCGGTCCCCTTGGCCACGATCTTCGTGGAGCTCTTCCACGTCACCGTCCCGCGGGTCACTCCGTTCACCTTAACCGTGCAGGGATTGTGGAAGTTCGACCCGAGGATGATCAGCTTGAAGGGGGGAGCCTTCTTCGAGACGGACGAGATGGAGGCCGGCGTGACGTACGTGAAGGCTCCGGCCAGGGTGACCGCCGGTTTCCCGGGGACGGTGAGGGTGACGTCCACGGCCCCTTCCGCGTGGGCCGGGGCGGTGCAGGTGATCGTCGTGGAGTTCACCAAGGTGACCCCCGTGGCGGCGGTTCCCCCGAAGGTCACCGTGGAGCCGGCTGCGAAGTTCGTGCCCGTGAGGGTCACCGCCGTTCCTCCGAGGGTGGACCCCTTGGCCGGGCTCACGCCAATGAGGGTGGGCGGGGGGCTCGTCACCGTAATGGAGAGGTGGCTGTCCACGCCCGAATTCGAATGGCCGTCCGTGACTGTCAGGGTCACGGGGAACGTACCCGACGTGCTGTAGGTGTGGCTGGGGTTCTGGAGGTTGGAGTGGGAGGTCCCGTCGCCGAAGTTCCAGTCATAGGTGTACGGACCGCCGTCGCCTCCGGAGGCCGACCCGGTGAAGGACACCGCGAGCGGGGCGCTCCCGTTTGTGGGGGAGGCTCCCGCCGTGGCGACCACCGCGCCGTATCCCACGGTCAGGTTCACCGGGACCGTGATGGCGGGATAGGGAGTGTCCCCCGAAATCAGCAGCCACCCGTGGTAGGTGCCGTTGCCGAGGGCCGACGCGTCGAGGGTCACCGTGACGGGACTGGAGCCAGAAGCGGCGACCGTACCCGAGGTGGGAGACTCGCTCAGCCAGGGAACGTCCGGTGATTCGCTGCAGGCGACCCCGTCGTCCAGGCGCTGCAAGGAATCGACCGTGGCCGTTGCGCCCGACCCACCCGCCGTCACGAGGCCGTTGTTCACGCAATCGCACGCCGCCCCCACTACGGGTGTGGGCACGGCCTCCCCTTGGGAGAGCCACGACCCCGCGGGCCAGGCCGACGTGTCGAGCGTGATTGTGTCGGAGAAGGGATCCCAGATGCCGCCGCCTTCGCCGCCCCCGCTGGACACGTAGAGCCCGTTTCCGTACCAGGCGGCCTGGGGGCTCATGCGGCCCTGGGGCAGGGCGGGACCGGAGGCGTCCCAGGTGTTGGAGGCGGGGTCGTAGCGCTGGATGTCGTCCACGGCCCCGGAGCCGTTGGAGCCTCCGACGACGAAGACGTGGTTCTGAACCGTCACCGCGGAGCCGTACGTGGTCGCCGTGGGCAGGGCCGTCAGGGGCCCCGTCCAGGACGTGGTGCCAGGATCGTATTGCCAGGTTTCCGCGCTCGGCCCGGGGTTGCCGCCGAAGGCGTAGAGCTGTCCTCCCACGGCCGCGGTCATGGGCGTTCGCGCGTTGGGCCAGGTGCTGGCCGTCCAGGAATCGCCTTGGATGTCGTAGATCAGGAAGTGATTGGTGTGAGCGCTTCCCGTGTAGCCGCCCACGAGGTAGATCTTGGTCCCGATGGCCGTGGCTTCCATGTTCATGAGCGCCACGGGCATGTCGGCGAGCTGGTGCCAGGAATCCGCGTAAGAGTCGTACCTCCAGCTCTCGTCGAGGACCGCGTCGGACGCGTTCGCCCCACCGAAGACGTAGAGGTAGCGCCCGTCCGGAGTGGTGCCGGCGGAGCGGTACCGCGCCCCCGTGGGGATGGGTGTCCCGGAGGTCCAGGCGTTGGGCAGCTCGCCGAGGCGGTCCCGGGGGGCCGTTTCGGAGGGATCCCAGTAGGAGGTTTGCTTGAGCTTGTAAGGCGGCCGGACGGGCGAGGCCGGTGAGGTGGGCGCCTGTTCCGACTCGAGGATGGAGAAGTTCACGGTCCGCCCGCCGGAAT
>JBFLVU010000310.1:0-2163 GCA_040758175.1 Acidobacteriota bacterium
GGAGCCCTCTCCCTCCGGTTTGTATCGAGTGGGGGTCGTGGCCCGCATCATCCAGTCCCTCCCGCTCCCCAACGGACACATGAAGATCCTCGTGGAGGGCCTTTTCCGCGGAGTGGTGCAGGACCTTCTGCTCGACGGACCCGTGAACCACGCCTCGGTAACCCCCTCCCCCGACGCTCAGGCTGTGGACGCGGAGTGCGAGGGATTGGCCTCCGACCTGGCCCGGAAGTTCGATGAGCACCTGAGGAAGAACCAAGCCCTCTACGGCGGTGTCACCACCTCCGCCCTCAATCCCGACGAGCCGGGCCGATTCGCCGATCAGGTGGCGGCCTACCTGGGAATCCAGACCGACATGAAGCAGCGGATCCTGGAGGTCCTGGAACCGGCCGAACGGGTCCGCCTCGTGCGCCGCCTCCTGGCCTCCGAGGTGGAGCAGACCAGCCTGGACCAGCGCTTGAATCGGGAGGTCGAGAAGCAAATCGAAAAGACGCAGAAGGAGTACTTTCTCAACGAGAAGATGAAGCTCATCAAAAAGGAACTCGGGAGGGAGGACTCCTCGACGGAGCTGGAGGAGCTGAAGGACCGCATCCAGCGGGCGGGGATGCCGGAGGCGGCACTGGAGAGGGCCCTTTCGGAGCTGAAGCGGCTCGAGGTCATGCCGCCGGTTTCCGCCGAGGCCACCGTGTCCCGCTCCTACATCGACTGGCTCCTTGCGCTGCCCTGGTCCAAGGAGTCCAAGGACCGCCACGACATCAAGCGGGCCGAGCGGATCCTGGACCAGGACCATTACGGGCTGGAGAAGGTAAAAGAGCGCATCCTCGAGTACCTTTCGGTGCGCACGCTGACCAAGAACCCGCGGGGCAACATCCTCTGCTTTACGGGGCCTCCGGGAGTCGGCAAGACTTCCGTGGCGAAATCCATCGCCCGAAGCATGGGGCGCGAGTTCGTCCGGCTCTCCCTGGGTGGCGTCCACGACGAGGCGGAGGTAAAGGGCCACCGAAGAACGTACATTGGGGCCTTCCCCGGCCAGATCATCCAGCTCGTGAAGCGGGCCGGCACGAAGAACCCCCTCTTCCTTTTGGACGAGATCGACAAGCTCGGGTCGGACTACCGGGGCGATCCGGCCTCGGCCCTGCTCGAGGTGCTCGATCCGGAACAGAATGGCGCCTTCCTCGACCACTACATCGACGTTCCCTTCGACCTCAGCCGCGTCTTTTTCGTGACGACGGCCAACGTGACCCACACCATCCCGCCGGCCCTCTTGGACCGGCTGGAGGTCATTCCCTTTTCGGGGTACACCCTCCCCGAGAAGCTCGCCATCGCCGAGGGCTACCTGGTTCCCAAACAGCTCAAGGCGCACGGGCTGAGGCGGAGGGACGCGAACTTCACGCGGGAGGGCCTCTCCTTCGTTGTGGACGGCTACACGCGGGAGGCGGGCGTGAGGAACCTGGAGCGCGAGGTTGCCGCCCTCTGCCGAAAGATCGCCCACCGGGTAGTCCGCGACCGCCGCAGGAACCCCGAGGTCCTCACGCCCGATCGGGTGGAGGCGCTCCTGGGCGTGCCGCGCTACAAGGAGCGGAGGGTCCTGCAGAGCGACGAGGTGGGGATCGCCGTGGGCCTGGCCTGGACCCAGGCGGGAGGGGATATTCTCCTCCTGGAAGCGAGCCTCATGCCGGGCAAGGGGGGGCTGACGCTCACAGGGCAGCTCGGCGACGTCATGCAGGAGTCGGCGCGGGCGGCCTTCTCGTACATCCGGGGCCAATCCTCCCGCCTGGAACTGCCGGCCAACCACTTCTCCGAGAGCGACGTGCACGTGCACGTCCCGGAAGGAGCCATCCCAAAGGACGGCCCCAGCGCGGGCGTGGCCCTGGCGGCGGCGATGCTTTCCTCCTTCGTGGGGATCCCCGTGCGTCACGACGTGGCCCTCACGGGGGAGGTGACCCTCCGGGGAAAGGTCCTTCCCATCGGCGGGCTCAAGGAGAAGATCCTCGCGGCCAAACAGCATGACATCTTCGAGGTCATTCTGCCGCGAGAAAACGAGAAGGACCTGACGGAGGTGCCCGAAAGCCTCCGCCAAGGAATGCGCTTCCACTTCGCCGAGACGCTGGAGGAGGTCTTTCACTTGGCCCTCGCGGAAGATCCCTTCCGCCGTCGCCGGTCCAT
>JBFLVU010000311.1:0-2117 GCA_040758175.1 Acidobacteriota bacterium
GGCGCTACGGATCTTGTAGGCGCAATCTCGCGTGATGGCGTCGAATACGAGGCAGGCATCGCCGCCGTTCTCGGAGCCGCCCCAATCGGCCAGCTCGAGAAGCCTGCGGGACACTTCGAGAACCTCCTCCACGTGCTGCCTGCACTCCGACCGCATACCGCCCTCCCTTGGACTGACCAAGTCATAGCAAAACAGTTGCCATTTGCCGAGAAACTCGCAACAAGGTGTAAATCAAGGAGATCGGATCAAGGCCTCCCACGGGGGCCTCCCGAACTCTCTCCTCGGGATCCGCCCCGGCGGTCCAGGTTTTCTAATTGCGGCCCCAAGGGTTGCGGGGCGATCCGCATCCGCCTCCCGTTGGTCCGGCTTCTGTCCCATTGACTCCTTTCGTCCGAGACACAGAGACAGTGAGGCAGGGCGGAATGAAACGCTATCGAGCAACCTGGGCGTTGCGTTCAAGAAACCGGTAGAGAGTGGCCCGGCTCACTCCCAACTTCCGCGCGGCCAGGACCTTGTTCCCGCCGCAGGAGAGCAAGGCCTCCGAAACCGCCACCCGGGCGAGAGGCTCGCGGCGCCGAACGGCTCCGCGCAGGACTTCGACCTCCGCGGGCCCCCGTATGGCGGCGGGCAAGTGGCGGACCTCCAGGTCGGCTCCCCTGGATTGGACCAGGGCGAAATGAAGGGCGTTCTCCAGCTCCCGCACGTTTCCCGGCCAGTCGTGGGCCTGCAGGCGATCCAGGGCATCCGCCGTGAGCCTCGCGGGAGGGTGGCCGTGCTCGGAACAAATCCTTCCTAAAAAGTGCTGGGCGAGGACCGGGATGTCCCCCCGGCGGTGGCGGAGCGGAGGGACCTGGATCGGCACCACGGCGAGACGGTAGAAAAGGTCCGCCCGGAAGCGCCCCTGGGCCACCTCCCGCTCCAGATGGCGGTTGGTCGCACAGATCACGCGCACGTCCACCCTCGACGTGTGCTCGCCCCCCACGCGCTCGAAACTTCCGTCCTGGAGGACCCGCAGGAGCTTGACCTGCATGGCTGGACTGAGCTCCCCGATTTCGTCGAGAAAGATGGTCCCCCCGTCGGCCAGCTCGAAGCGGCCCTTCTTGTCCCGTATCGCCCCCGTGAAGGCGCCTCGAACGTGCCCGAAGAGCTCGCTTTCCAGAAGGCCATCCGTGAGCACGCCGCAGTTCACAGGGACGATGTGTCGAAGGGCCCTGGCGCTTTCCTTGTGGATGGCCACCGCCACGAGCTCCTTCCCCACTCCGCTCTCGCCGTGAACCAGAACGGGGACAGGAAGACGCGCCACCACGCGGATGGCCTCGAAGAGGCCCTCCATTTGGGGGTCCTTTCCGATCATCCCGTGGAAGCCCTCTTCGCCGGGCGCCCGCCTCAACCGCACCAGCCGGGAGAGGTCCTCGATCAGCACGATCACGTACTTCCGGCCCCGGTGAATGAGAGGAGAGGCGCTCAGGTGAAGCTCCAGGTCCTGGACCTTCCCGCCGAGGGCCACCTGAAAGCGGGCCCGGGTCCGCTGGATCTTTCCCTCCTGGAGCGCGGCCTCGGCGATCGTTCGAGCATCGCAAGAGCGACAGGCCTCCGCCTCCCCGCAGGACTCAAGCCTGCGAGCGTAGACGCACCCCAGCGCGCCGCCCCCCTTCAGCCCCACGAGGCGGTTGGCCGGCACCCCCAGGGCCTTTTCAAGCACGTCGTTGACCGCGAGGACGCGCCTTTCCTCGTCCATGAGGAGCATCCCGCAGGGAATGGCCCCAAGGAGCGTCCGGGTGAATTCGGAGCCCAGGACCAAGCTCTCGAGTTCCTCCGCCGTAGGGCTGGGGGCAAACTGGGCCATGGTTTTCGAAACCCCTCCCTTTCCTTGCGCGGGACCCAACGAACATCCCGCCACTGAAAGTTGACTGATCGACTAATACTTAAACCCATAGGGCGGGAGTTTCTTCCCGCTCCGCCGACCTTGACGTCGAGAGCGCTTTTTGAAAAGGTGAAGGCAGGTTCGGGGGGCCACCGTCCGCGGGGGATCGCGGGGTCGCCTCGATGGAGAGGGAGAGGGAAATGAAGCGCGGGGCCTGGTCGCTCCTTTTCTGCCTGATGGGCGCCGCCGGATG
>JBFLVU010000312.1:0-2089 GCA_040758175.1 Acidobacteriota bacterium
ATGGCCGCCGAGAGGGCCGCCTGGAGGCCCCGCTGGAGCGCCGCCGCCGCGCCCCGGCAGGTGATGAGGAGCTCCTCCTCGGCGGGCAGGGAGGCGAAAAGCGAGGCCGCCAGGAGAAGGGCCGGGAAAGCCGCCGACGCCGTCGCGCGATGCCGCTTCATGGGGTGCCTCCTTCCGTCAGGCCAGGCCCATCTCCCGGAGGATGGCGGCGTTCTCCCGCCATTCCGGGCGCACCTTCACGAACAACCGGAGCTCCACTCCGCATCCCAGGAGAGACTGCAGTTCCTTCCGCGCCCCGGTCCCGATGGCCTTGAGGTTCTGGCCGCCCTTCCCGATGACGATGGGCTTCTGGCTCTCCCGCTCCACGAGGATGGCGCAGTAGATGGTCACCTTTCCGCCCTCGGCGGGCGCCTCCTCGAACTGCTCCACGAGGACCCCCGCGCAGTGCGGGACCTCCTGGAAGGTCCGCCCGAAGAGGTGCTCGCGGACGATTTCGGCGGCGAGCTGGCGCTCGGGCTGGTCCGTGTAGACGTCCTCCGGGAAAAGGGGCTCCCCCTCGGGCAGGAGGGGGAAGATCTGGTCCAGGAGCCCCTTGCGGTCCTTTTCGTCCAGGGCGCACATGGGGTAGAGGGGGACCTCCGGGAAGCGCCGTGAGAGGTCCTCCAGCGCGGGCAGGAGGAGGGCCTTGTTCCGGACCTCGTCGGCCTTGTTGAGGACGATCAGGAGGCCCTGGGCGCGCCCCTTGAGGCGCTCCGCGAGGCGGTCCTCCTCGGGCCCCCACGGGCGTCCGGCCTCCAGGACCCAGAGGACGGCGTCCACCGACTCCACGCTCTCCAGGGCCGACCGGTTCATGGCCTCGTTCATGCGCGTGCGGGGCCTGTGGACGCCGGGCGTGTCCAGGAACACGACCTGGCCCCGGGGGTCGGTGAGGATGCCCCGGATCACGTTTCGCGTGGTCTGGGGCTTGGGCGTCACGATGGAGACCTTCTCGCCCACCAGCCCGTTGACGATCGTGGATTTGCCCACGTTCGTCCGCCCCACCACCGCCACGAAGCCGCAACGCATCCGAACCTCCCGCGGGCACGCCCGCGGACGAAGTATAGCGGCAACCGCGGGCCCAGGGAACCCGGGGGCGGAATTCCGGAAGGAGGGGAGGCGTTGCCCCGAAGATGGGCATGCGAAGTTCGAGATGGGCCGCCAAGATGCTTCCGGACGTCCTCCCGGTGTTTCCCCTCCCGGGGGTGGTGCTCCTACCCGGGGAGGTCCTCCCCCTCCACATCTTCGAGCCGCGCTACCGGGCCATGGTCCGCGACGCCCTCGCGGGATCGAAGGTCATCGGCATGATCCAGCCCAAGCCGGGGACCGAGGCCCAGCTCGCCGGAGCCCCCCCCATCCGGGAGATCGGCGGCGCCGGGCGGATCAGCCGGCACTTCGAGGTGGAGGACGGCCGGTTCCTGATCTGGCTGGTGGGGGTCACCGCCTTCCGCGTCGTCGAGGAGCTCGACGCCGTCACCTCCTACCGCCAAGTCCGGGCTGAGGCGCTCACCGCCCCCTTGGAGGAACCCGAGCGGGAGGCCGTGGTGAGGGCCCGCTTCGACCTCCTGGCCTCCCTCCCCCTCCTGGCCCCCGACCGCCAGGAGCACTTCCAGCGGCTCATGGGAGACCTCTCCTCGGTGGACGACGACCGCCTCCTCGCCTCCACGGCGCAGGCCCTGGCCTTCTCGCCCGAGGAGAAGCAGGAGATGCTCGAGGCGCGCCGCCTCCTGGAGCGCTACGCCCTCGCCGAAGCCGCCCTGCGGCGGCGCATGGCCGCCCACCCGGCCCTCCATCCCGCCAACGCCCGCGTTTTTCATTGAGAGGGGGCGGCCGGCCTCAGAGAAACCGCCTGTGGGGAGACACGGGCATGTGGGATTTGGAGAACGGGCGGAAGGAGAAACGGAGACATTGGCGATGGCGGGTTTGGGATGTCGGATGTAAAGACAAGGGCAACGGTGGACTTCGTGGGGCGGGCGCCCCCGCCCGCCTTCCTCCGATTCTTCCGAATCCCCTCGTCCCCCCGTCCCCTCGTCCCCCACTGCACCCCGACCCA
>JBFLVU010000313.1:0-2088 GCA_040758175.1 Acidobacteriota bacterium
CGCTCGCTGATTCTTGCCTCCGCGTCTCCGCGCCTCCGCGGTTGGATTGCCCCGTCATCCCAGCAAACCGCCGCGGAGGTAGGTGGCGACCTGAACGTCGGGCCACGGCCGGGCTTCGACCTGGCGTCCGTCGGCGCGGCGGAGGACCCCGCCCGCGAAGTCCACCGCGACCTCTTCCCCGTCCCGGATGTCCGTATCGCACAGGGCGCTCGCCACGATGGGAAAGCCCGCATTGATGGCGTTGCGCTCGTAGATGGCCCCGAAGGACCTGGCCACGATGGCGGCGATGCCCAGGGCCTTGAAACAATCCACGGCCTGCTGGCGCGAGGAGCCGGCGCCGAAATTGGCGCCCGTCACCACGATGTCTCCGGGCCGGGCCCTGGAGGCGAAGTCTTCCCATCCCGCGAGGTTGCCAAAGGCGTGCGGCCCCATCTCCTCGATCTTGGTGATGGCGAGGTGGCGGTTGTGGAAGATCATGTCCGTGTCAATGTTGTCCTTGCGGATCACCCAGACGCGCCCCGTGACCACCAGGGGCCTTGGGGCGCGCGCCACGGGAGCGACCTTGGAGGCGGAAGCGGCCTCGGGCCGGGCGGGCTTCCAGATCGCGGGCTCGCTCGGGATGTGCGCGGGGTCCGTCAGCACGCCGGCCACGGCCGAAGCCGCCGCCACGGCGGGACTCGCGAGGTAGACTTCGCCCTTGCCTTGCTTGCCCGCGAAGTTGCGGTTGCCCGTGGAGACCGTCACCTCACCGGGGCCGTTCTGGCCCACCTGGCCCGCGGCGCACCCGCCACAGCCGGCGTTGGAGATGAGCGCCCCCGCCTCCTTGAAGGCGTCGAAGAGGCCCTCGCGCATGGCCCTCCGCCACATGGCGTCCGTAGAGGGCACCACCTTGAGCACTACCCCGGGCGCCACCTTCCTGCCCCTCAGGACCCGGGCCGCCACTTCGAGGTCCTCGTAGCGGCCGTTGGTGCAGGAGCCGATGAAGACCGAGTCGATCTTCCGCCCCCGCACTTCGTCGAGGGCCACGGCGTCCTCGGGGTGACCGGGCCGGGCCACCATGGGCCCCAGTCCCTCGAGGTCCACCCCCTCGGTGCGTTCGTAAACCGCGCCCGGATCGGCGAAGACGGGGCTCCAGTCGTCGCGCCCCGTGGCCCGCCGGCAATGGTCCACCACCGCTTGGCTGGGCGGAAAGAGCAGAAGGATGGCGCCCATCTCGGTGGCCAGGCTGGCGACGGTGATGCGCCCGGCCAGGTCCAGGGATTCGGCGTAGGGCCCCGTCACCTCGCCGGCGCAGCCCAACAGACCGTTGGCTCCGAAGCGGCGCAGCATGGCCAGGGCCACGTCCTTGGCCGAGGCCGAGGGCGACGGCGCGCCACGCAATTCGATGCGCACCGTGGGCGGCACTTTGAACCAGATCTTCCCGTGGGCCCAGGCCGCCGCCATGTCCACGTCCCCCAGCCCCTGCCCGAAGGCGCCTACGGCGCCGAGGATGTTGGCGTGGGAGTCGGTGGAGACGAAGGTGGATCCCGGCCACGCCAGGCCTCCGTCGAGGGCCACGTGGGTGCCGATGCCGCTGTCGATGTCGAAGACGCGGATGCCCCGCTCCCGGGCGTAGACGCGGCAGATTTGCTGGTTGGCGGCGTACTTCTGGTCCGAACCCGTGGGGTTGCAGTCGAAGGTGAAGGCCGTGCGCGACGGGTCCGCCACCTCCAGGCCGTGGTCCAGGAGGTTCTTCACCACGTTGGCGCCGCCGAAGTCCCGGGCCGCCCGAGTGTCCAGGAACACGTCGGCGATGTCCCCGGGCCTCAGGTCGCGCCCGGCGTGTGCCGACAGGATCTTCTCAATCATCGTCATGGGCATGGAGCAACCCCTCTAAGACATTTCACCACAGAGATCACGGAGCCCACGGGGCAAAGAAAAGGGGTTCCTGTTTTTTTTCTATACCTCATGTGTCCTCTGTGTGCTCTGTGGTTCAAAGAACCAGCGTCCCCTTCTGGAGCATGACGAGGGGGTCGAAGGTGGCGAAGTCGGCCTGGTGGATGAGGATCGTCTCCACTGTCTTGGGGGCGCCTTCCCCCTCCTTGGCGT
>JBFLVU010000314.1:0-2083 GCA_040758175.1 Acidobacteriota bacterium
CCGGATGCGGCGAGGGTGAGGACCAGCCAGGCCGATGCGGGAGTCCGTTTCAGGGCCAGCGCCGTGAGGAGCAGGAGGAACAGGGAGGACGTAAGCGTCAGCGCGAGGACGAGCCGACGCACCCCGGGACGGATGACCGAACCCGCCCGGAGCACCCGCCCGCGGATGGCCTTCGGCGCGTTGTCCATGGCCCCCTCCGACGTCATCGTATCACGCTCCCTACCGGGTCAAGATGAAACGAGGGGCAACGGGATGCAAGGCAAAGGGTATGATTCATAATGTCGCACTGAGAATTCGCAGGAAGTGCGCAATATGCCTCATTGTCCGGCCTGGTTTTCTCCTTGCCCCGGGAACTGCTCGGGCTTCGGCTTCTATACTCCTTGCGACGCGTGGTCCTGGTGCGGAACCCCGGAAGGGTGGGGCCTGGGGCGGCGTCCACGGGGGAGGTGCGCATGGGTGCGAGAGGATGGATCCTGAAAGCGCGGCTGATGGCCGTCGGCCTGATTCTCACGGCGATGCCGACGGTCCTGCTGGCGGGAGGCGGCGAGAAGCAGGGGAAGCTCGTCCACGTGGCGGACACCCGCAACTTGAAGGGGGTCAACCTGTACTTCGCCGATCTCTACAACACGAACCGCCTCCTCTTCACCCTGGAGGTCGTGGCCATCACCGCCCTCATGGGCCTGGCCCTCGGGCTGGTGATGGACTGGATCGTGGGGCGGATCGGCTTGGACCTCAGCAAGCGCGAGGGGAAGGAGTAGGCCCATGTTGGACTTCTTGAGCGTCACCCTTCCCATTTCGGGCGTGCCCGTCAACATCGCCCTCCTCATCCTCCTCGGCGTGGCCGTCGGCGTCCTCGGGGGCTTCTTCGGAATGGGGGGCGCCTGGATGGTGACCCCCGCCCTGAACATCTTCGGTTTCCCCATGCCCTTCGCGGTGGGCACGGATCTCTGCCACATGGCGGGCAAGTCCATCATCTCCACACGACGCCACGCCAAGTTCGGCAACGTCGACATGCGGCTTGGGCTCACCATGCTGGCCTTCGACGTGGTGGGCATCGAGATCGGGGCCCGGCTGGTCATGTTCCTCGAGCGCCTCGGATTGGCGGGCCCCGTGATCCGTTGGGTCTACGTGATCTTCCTCTTCCTCATCGCCGCGCTGGTCTTCTACGACTACTTCAAGAAGAGGGCGATGGAAAAGACCTCCCCGTCGGCGGGTGGGGACGAAGGGAGCGCCGTCCGGTGGCACGAAACCCTCCACAAGATCAAGATTCCTCCGATCATCCGCTTCGACGTGGCGGGGGTGGAGTGCTCCATGTGGCTCCCGGCCACCGTGGGCCTTCTGGTGGGCATCCTGGCGGGGTTCCTGGGCATCGGCGGGGGGCTCCTCATGATGCCGGCCCTCGTTTACCTGATCGGCTGTCCCACTTACGTCGCCGTGGGTACGGATCTCTTCACCGTGATGATCGCGGGCTTCTATGGGGCGTTTACGTACGGCATGAAGGGGCGCATCGAGTTCCTGGCCGTGATCTTCATGCTCATGGGGGCCGCTCCGGGGGCCCAGATCGGGACCATCGCCACCAAGTACATTCGTGGGTACGGCATCCGGCTCATCTTCGGGATCACCGTCGTGTGCGCCATGGTATCCGTCATCCTCAAGCAGATGGGCCTCACCGCCGCGGCAACCTGGATGGTGATGGGCGCCGTCTCGATCCTGACCGTCGTCGTAGTTGCGGGAATGGTCCAGGGCGCGGTCCGGGAGATCCGGGCCAAGAAAGCCTGAGGGGGAAGCCATGCGATCGCTGATTAGACCGTCGGGAGTCCTCCGGAGTGCCGCGTCCCTGGCGTTCCTCTTCCTGATCGTACTGTGGGGTTGCGTCCCGCCGGCCCCGGTGGTCCAGGGAAAGGTGGCCTCGGTGGAGCAGGAGGGAGGCGTTGTCCTTGTCCAGGACGAAGCGAGACCCGAGGCCCTACCGATTCCCCTGGACATCCGGAACGCCGAAATCGGTTCGGCGCCGGTCGTGGGGGACGAGGTTCGCATCGTGTACAGGAGCGAGGGCGGAGTCAACCGGGCCCTTCGGGTCATG
>JBFLVU010000315.1:0-2081 GCA_040758175.1 Acidobacteriota bacterium
AGCCCCATGCCAGCACTGTCCCGTCGGTCAAGAGGCATAGGCTGTGATACGAACCCGCCGCCACCGAGACGGCTCCGCTCACTCCAGGGACCTGGATGGGAGTGAGTTGTTGTGTCGTCGTGCCGTCCCCCAACTGGCCGTAGCTGTTTCCGCCCCACGCCCACACCGTGCCGTCGTTTCGGACCGCAAGGCTGTGGTAGTACCCGGCCGCGATGGACGTGAATGTTCCCGACGCCAGGACCTGGACGGGCGAGGGCCGCGAGGTGGTGGTCCCGTCCCCCACCTGGCCGTTGTAGTTGTAGCCCCAGCCCCGGAGCGTGCCGTCGGACAGCAGAACCAACGCGTGGTAGGAACCGGCGGCAACCGCCGCCACGGAGGTCAATCCGGGAACCTGCACGGGCGTTCCGTGGTGCGCCCAGGTGCCGTCCCCCAGGGACCCCTGGCTTCCGTACCCGCAGGCCCAAACGGTGCCGCCGCTCCGGAGAAACAGGCTGAAGGTGTTGCCCCCGCTTACGGCCACCACGTCGGAGATCCCAGTCGCCGTTACCGGCCACGCGGGCTCCAGCTCGCGGCCCGAGGCGCACTGGCCATAGAAGTCCTGGCCGACGGTTTGAACCGTGCCTCCTGCCCCCAGCAGGATCGTAAAGTCAGCGCCTGAAGCAACCTGCGCGGCCCCGAAGAAAGGCGCAAGCGTCAGGGGAACATACTCCGATCCCGTTTCGCCGATCCCCAATTCCCCGAAGTAGTTGGAGCCGAACCCCACCCAGGAGGTATCGCTCTTGCGAACGAAACTACGGTACGAGCCTGCCCAGACCGACGCGCATCCCGTGAGGCCGGGGATTTGCGTGGCCGTGCTGGTCTGGTAGGCCGAATACCCGAGCCCCAATTGCCCGCTGCTGCCGTCCCCCCAGGACCAGACGGTCCCGTCGGACTTGAGGGCAAGGCTGTGGCTTTCGCCCGCGGCCACCTCCGCTCCTCCGGTAAAGCCCGCCACTTGCACGGGGGCCGAGCGGTCCGTCGTGGTCCCGTCGCCCAGTTGGCCGTAGCCGTTGTACCCCCAGGCCCAGATCGTTCCGTCGGACTTCAGGGCCAAGGCGTGGTTCGGTCCCGCGGCGATGGCCGCGACGCTGGAAAGGCCAGGAATCGCCCCTGGGATCCACCGGTCGGTGGTCGTGCCGTCCCCCAGCTGTCCGTTTCCGTTGTGTCCCCACGACCACACCGATCCGTCGCTCTTGAGCGCATAGCTGGATCCATACCCCACGGCAACGGCGGTCACGCCGGCCAGACCAAGGCACCTCACCACGTCGGGCCGCCAATTGTCCGTGCCGTCCCCCAACCCTCCGTACCAATTGGCTCCCCACGCCCAGACGGCTCCGTCGGAGGCCAGGGCCAGGACATGGATCGGTCCGCAGGCCACCGACAAAGCCGGTGGCACCCCGGCGATGGGGCGGGGAACCGCCCGACTTCGGCTGTCCCCGGGGTCCACTTGTCCGTATCCGTTGTCTCCCCAGGTCCACACGGTTCCGTCGGAGAGCACGGCGGCGCCAATCATTTGGGCCGCCCGTACCTCCTGCACCCCCGAGAGGCCCGCGACGGGCTCCAGAGTCGGCCGCGACAGCACGGCCTCACCCAGCTGCCCGTAATAATCCTCTCCCCAGCCGAAGGCCTGTCCTTGCGCCCGGGCATCGCCCGCGCCAAACGCCGCGAGTACCGCGCAAAGGAGCACTACCGAAGCGACACGACTGCGTAACATGGGACGCCCTCCCCTCGGCGCTGATGCCCGCCCAGTCTTCGAAGACTCCCCTGGCCTATGGGTACAGAATAATTCGGCTCACCGGGAAAGGCAATCGATCCCTTCCCGGAAGCCCCGAACACGCCAGGGCAGGCCCTTGCCTTGGTAGGTCTGGTGGCGCTACCCTTGGCGCCATGGCGTTCCTCGGGGGGCTTTTTCGCACGAAGGATGCGGCGCGGCTCAAGGCGGAAGCGGAGGTCTCCGCCCACCGTCTCAAGCGCGTGCTGGGCCCCGTGGATCTCATCGCCCTCGGAATCGGCGGGGTCATCGGCGCGGGAATCTTCGCCCT
>JBFLVU010000316.1:0-2074 GCA_040758175.1 Acidobacteriota bacterium
TCTTACGACGGACTGCGGCACGAACGCCAGGGAGGCGGGTGCCGAGCTGGAGAGACGCGGGGTGGATCTCGTCGTGACGGACCACCACGTCCCCGCCGCGGGCCAACAGCCCCCGGGCTGGATCGTCAACCCTCACATGGAGCCGAACCACGCCGACCGGGCCCTCTGCGGAACCCTCGTGGCGCTCCAACTCGTCCGCCGCGTAGGGGACATCCTGGGGCGCCCCCTGAACCTGGAGCCCTTCGTGCGGCTCGGCGCCATCGCGACGGTGGCGGACGTCAGCCCCTTGACGCCCCTCAACCGCCGCGTCTGCCGGGAAGGATTCGCGGCCCTCGCCACGACACCCAATCTGGCCCTGGCGAGGATGTTCAAAGCCGCCGGCGCGAACGGCCGCATCATGGGCCACCACATCGCCTTCCACATCGCGCCGCGGTTCAACGCCGCGGGGCGCATCGAGGATGCCCGCCTGGTGCTCGACCTGCTCCTGGCGAGGGACCCCGCCCAGGCCGCCGCCCTGTCGGGCCGGCTCGAGGGCCTCAACCGGAGGAGGCGGGCCCTGCAGGCCGCCGCCTACGACGACGCCTCGGCGAGGGTCCGGGAGAGCCCTGACGGGCCCGTCCTCTTCGTGGCCTCCGGGCGCTGGCACAGGGGTGTCCTGGGACCGGTGGCGGCCCGTCTTGCGGAGTCCTTCCGGAAGAGCGCCTTCGTCGTGTCCGTGGAGGGGGGAATCGGAACCGGTTCCGCCCGCTCGTGGGGGGGCGAAAACGTCGTGGCACTGCTCGAGCGCTGTTCGAATCTGCTTCTGCGGTATGGAGGGCACGGCGGCGCGGCTGGATTCAGCGTCGAGGCGGACAAGATCGCCGACTTGGAGGAGAGGGTTCAGGCGGAGGCCGCAGAAAGGCCGATCGAGGCATCCGCGCCGTGCATGTACGTTCCGATCCTTCCCGAGGACATCCCGGCGCTGTGGGACGCGTGGGAGGTCATGGACCCCTTCGGCCCGCTCAACGACGAGCCCACGGTGGGAATCGAAGGGCTGTACGCGAAGGGGTGCCGCGTGCTCAACGGAAAGCACCTCATGTGGGAGGCGGAAGCGGGGGGCGGTCAGCGGGTTACGGTGATCGCCTGGGACGGGTTGAACCGGGGCCTGAGTCCCTCCTCCCTGACGCCCTCGGCGCTCGTCATCGGGAAACCCGCGCCAGAACAGAGGCCCGTGACGCTTCCCTTCTACTTGAACCTGCTCGACATCTGCTGACGGGGGTGGCGTGCCCCACTTCGCGCGGGGTCCGAAGGGGGCCCCTTCCTACGCGCGGAGGCCATGGGGTAGACTCCACCCCTGTCTACGAGAGGAACGAACATGCCGAAATGGGTCTTTTTCTTCGGGAACGGGAAGGCGGAGGGTCACGGGAAGCAGAAGGAACTCCTCGGCGGCAAAGGGGCCGGGCTTGCGGAGATGACGAACCTGGGCATCCCGGTTCCTCCAGGCTTCACCATCACCACCGAGGTGTGCACCTACTTTTATGCCAACGGACGCACCTATCCGGCCGACCTTCGGGCGCAAGTGGACGATGCCTTGGCCGGCGTCGAAGCCATCATGGGGCGGACCTTCGGGGATCCGGCCAACCCGTTGCTGTTTTCGGTCCGCTCGGGGGCCCGGGCCAGCATGCCGGGCATGATGGACACGGTCCTCAACCTCGGCCTCAACGACGCCACGGTGGAGGGCCTGGCAGCCAGAACGGGCAACCCCCGTTTCGCCTGGGACTCGTATCGCCGCTTCGTGGCCATGTACGGAGACGTGGTCCTCGGGCTCAAACCGGTGGACAAGAAGGAGGAAGACCCCTTCGAGGTGATCCTCGAGAAGGTCAAGCGCGAGGCAGGCGCCCGGTTTGACACGGACCTCGGCGCAGAAGACCTCCAGCGCCTCGTGACCCTCTTCAAGGACGAGATCAAGGCGCGGGTCGGCGTCGATTTCCCGGAGGACCCGAGGGAACAGCTGTGGGGCGCCATCGGAGCCGTCTTCGGCTCGTGGATGAACGACCGCGCCATCGCGTACCGCACGCTGTACGACATCCCCGGG
>JBFLVU010000317.1:0-2040 GCA_040758175.1 Acidobacteriota bacterium
ATCCTGCGCGCGGCCCAGGACCGGGGCGTGATCCAGGGCGGGTCGGGCCACGAGATGCTGGAGGTCTGGCTCAAGGAGAAGCCGGGACCGGCGCTGGTGGAGGCGTGGAAAAAGTATGTGAGCGGCCTGTGGGCCCAGCTGAGCGAGGCGGAACAGCGCGAACTCTCCGGCGAAATCCTCGGAGGCGCGCGGGCCGTCGCCGAGTCCGCCGGCGGATTCCTGGGCCTGGGCAAGAAGGTCTCCGAGGCCGAGGCCGCCGTCCTCGACGACCTCGCCGCGTTCTTGAAGTAGTCCGGGGGGTCGGCTCCGTCAGTCCGGGGTGCCGTGGCGGACCCTGGCCACCGTCTCGCCCAGAAGAAGGGCCAGGAGGCGGTCGGCGCCCAGCGCGATGCCGACGCAGGGTCCGAGGCGGTCCACCGCATCCATGAACTGCCTGTCTTCCGGATGGGGGGGCTTTCCAGCCTCTCCCCGTTCCTCCTGGTAGGCCGCGAAGCGGCGGCGCAGTTCCGCGCCATCCGTCAACTCCTCGTAGGCGTTGGCGATCTCCACCCCTCCCACGAAGACTTCGAAGCGGCGGGAGACCTTCGGGTCCGCCGCGTCCAGGGCGGCGAGCGCCGCCTGGAAGGCCGGGTACCCCAGGAGGGCGACGGGCCGGGTGTAGGTCCGCAGGGCGGGCTCCACCGCGGCGACCATGAGGTAGGAGAAGCAGTCGTTGGCCGTCCAGCCGGCGCCGGCGGAGGCCCCCCGCGCCCGGGCCGCGTCCCTCCAAGCCTCGACCGACTCCAGGCGCCTGAAATCCACGCCGGCATGCCTCTCGAAGGCCTCGCCCAGGCTCAAGACCTCGATCCCGCCGCAAAGGTCCACGGACGCTTCTCCGCACCGGAGAACCCCTCCGCCGCGGAGGTCCCGGCCCAGCTCGCGTAGGAGCGCGGAGCCGTCGCGAATCAGGTCGGACAGCGTCCCGCCGGCGCGGTACCACTCCAGCATCAGGAACTCGGGGCTGTGCGACCGGGAGGGCGCCTCGTCCCGGAAGGACGGGGCCAGGCAAAAGCAGCGTCCCACGCCCGCGGCCAGGAGTTTCTTGAGGTAGAACTCGGGAGAGGTGGGAAGGAAGGCGGTCCGTCCCGTCTCCCATCCCTTTGCCTCAAAGGGGTCGAGGTGCGGCTCCATTCCGGCGGCCGGGACGAGTAGCGGGGAGTCCACCTCGAGAAACCGGCGGCGGCGAAAGAACTTCCTAATCCGGGCGAGGAACCGGTCCCGCGCCTCGAAGAGGGGGATTCGCGAGGCGAGGTCCGTCAGGAAGGGGGGGGATGGCCGCATGGCTCCTCCGCCGCCATTGTGCCCGAGCGCGTCGCCCGTGGGAACCGGGGGCCCGCGCCGGAGGCCCTCCACATCCCTCCTGCTATACTGATCCAGGAGGCCTAGGCCGTTGGAACGAAGCATACGGGAGCCCGAAGCATGAGGCCGTTGAGGCGGGGGTTCTCCGCTGCCGCCGCGGGCCTGCTGGCGCTCGGTCTCCTTGCGGGGGCGGCCCCGCCGAAGGCCGTGGCCACCCAGCAGGGCCGTCGCGCCGTGGTGGAAGGCCCCGTTTTTTTGAGGGTCCCCCTGACGGCCAAAGGGGGCCTCAAGGCCGCTTCGATCACGTTCACCGGATCCGCGAAGAATCTCGGCGATGTTCAGAAGTACAACCCGGTTCGAAAGGGCCGGAGGCCAAGGGAAGCCCGAATCCCCCTCTCTCTCCTGCGGCCCGCCTTTGCCGAGGAGGCCTTGGATGCGCTGTTTCCCGGCGACCGAAGGGTGGCGGGCGGGTGGGAGCACGCCTGGGGAACGGGCCCCAAGGGGACTCAGGAGACATGGGCCGACTTGGCGCGGTGGTTCACCGACGGGGCGAAGAACGCAGGCGCCCTCGAGGCGGCCAATCGCCCGGCGGGGCGCCGTCCCAAGAAAGGCGCCCGGGTCCTGGTCCCGGACGGGCTTCTTCTCCCTTCCATCCGCGCCCTGGAGGCCCCGGCTCCGCCGGCGGGCCCCGGGCTGCCCGGG
>JBFLVU010000318.1:0-2034 GCA_040758175.1 Acidobacteriota bacterium
CGACGACGAGAGCCCGCTGAGCCCCATCGGATCAACGCTCTGGGGTACGACGGCTCGCTCCACGGGGACCAAGGGGGGGACGGTGAGCGCCTTCGCGGGCCTCTCGGTCACCCAGACCTTCGCCTTCCACGTGGGCGCCACCGACGGCCTGGCCCTGGCGGTCTTCGTCTCCGACGGCGCGGGCCTCTTCACCCTCCTCGACCCCTCGGGCCAGCCCGCGGCTGCGGAGAGCACCGACGACGACTTCATCTGGAGCGTCCTCAACCCCGGCGACGGCGAGTGGACCCTGGCCGTGACGGTGGAGGCGGGAAGCGTCACTTTCCGGGCCACCTCCTTCGAGAACAGCCCCGCCGGCATCCAGGCCTACCTCACCCAGGACCGCTACGCCCCCGGCGAGAGCGCCCTCCTTCGTCTCGATCCGGAGGGGGACCCGGCGGACCTCGCCTTCTCCTCGGTGACGGCCTACGTGACCTCGGGCGGCTCGGTCCTGGAGACCGTGACCCTCTACGACGACGGCCAGCACGGGGACGGCCAGGCGGGGGACGGCGCCTTCGGGGGCACGGCCACGGCCCCCCTCCAGGCGGGGGCCTACCCCGTCCTCTTCTCCGCCCAGGGCACCTACAACCAGATGGCCGTCACCCGCATCGCCCACGACTCCCTCTTCGTGGTGCCGGCCGAGCACCTCTTCACCGGCCTCTTCGGGCACGCCCCCGTGGATTCGGACGAGGACGGCCTCTACGAAGCCCTGGAGGTCTCCCCCGTCCTGGATCTGGCGGAGGGAGGGACCTACGGCCTCTCGGGGGACCTCTTCGATTCCGAGGGCTACTTTCTGGCCCACGCGGGCGCCTCCTTCACGGCGCCCGCCGCCGGCGCCTTTCAGGGCACCCTCACCTTCGACCTCTCGGGGATCTCCTGCGACCAGCTGGGAAGCCCCTTTTCGGCCGAGAACCTCCGCGTCCTGGACGGGGCCACCCTCCGTCCCCTGGACGCCCGGGGCACTCCCGTGACCACGCCCGCCTACCCCGCGGGCTCCTTCGATTGCGATCCCGCCCCTCCGGGCCCCCGCATCGGGGCCCTCCGCCCCGACGAGGGGATCCAGGGCCAGACCCGGACCTTCCTCATCAGCGGCGACCGCTTCCGCGACGGCGCCCTGGCGGACCTGGGGGCCGGCGTGTCGGTCCAGGAGGTCGCCTTCCTCTCCGAGAGCGTTCTCTCCGTGAGGGCCGCCGTCTCCCCCTCGGCCCTCCCCGGGCCGCGGACGGTGACGGTGACCAACCCCGGCGGTGCCTCGGCCACCCGGGCCTCGCTCTTCGAGGTGGCGGCCGACGCCCCGCCCTCCGTCACCCTCCTGACCCCCGCCGAAGCCTACCTCGTCCTGGGCGCCTCCGACGTGGTGGTGACGGCCCTGGCCACCGACGACGTCCAGGTGGCGCGGGTGGACTTTCTCGTGGACGGCGCCGTCCAAGCCGCCGTGACGAAGCACCCCTTCACCTGGAATCTCTCCCCGGGGGGCCTCTCCTCCGGCGCCCACGCCGTCACGGCCCGGGCCTACGACGGGAGGGGCCAGAGCGCCGAGGCCTCCTTCCTGGCCGTGAAGGACCCACCGGCCATCACCGCCGTCACGAAGATGGCGGCGCCCTTCCGGATCAAGTTGACGGGCCAGAATTTTCAGGCCGGGGCCCAGGTGTACCTCGGGAGCGACACGGACCCGTGGGCCACCGTGAAGGTGAAGAACGCCGCCACCGTGATCCTCAAGGGAGGGGCCGCCCTCAAGGCCCGCTTCCCCAGCGGCCAGGCCGTCTCCATCCGCCTCGTAAATCCCGGCGGGGCTTGGTGCGCGGCCACCTACACGCGGCCCTAGGCCCTGGACCTTACGGATCGGATCTCCAGAAACACGACGAGGGGGCGGCCTTCGGGCCGCCCCCTCGCCTACTCGCCCTCCGGATCAGGCGCCCGTGCCCCAGATAGAGGCACCGACGGGCGAGCATCCGATGAAGACCAGAACCGCGATCGTGATGGAGACCATCTCCCACC
>JBFLVU010000319.1:0-2022 GCA_040758175.1 Acidobacteriota bacterium
CCAGATCTTCCTTCCTCGCATGGGGGTCTCTCCCTTTCTCGCTGAGTCTGCGCTCACGGGCAGCCCTGTCCCACGTTGGGGGTGAGGCCGCACAGGTTCCGCGTCCTCACGACGTAGTAGAAGACCTCGCCCGAGGCGGGGCTTTCGGAAATCGTGGCACCCGGTGCGGAAAGCGCGGAGGCCACGCACGCCGCGGCCGAAAAGTCCGACGCGGTCGTGCTTCGGACGAGGTCGTAGGTGACGGCTACGGACCCCGGCGCCGCGGGGGCGCTCCAGGCAAAGTCCGTGGAGGTTGAACCGGTCAGGGCGAGGAACCTCGCCGCGCCCGGAGCGGACCAGACCGCCGGGTCGGCGGGCCGGCAGTCGATGGCGTCGTAGGCCGCATCGCCGTCGGCGTCGGGCATGGCCTCGGGCGCCGCGGAGGCGGTGTTGTCCACGGGATCGGTCTCTTGGACGGCCCCGTCCACGGTGCTCGTCGTGGGCACGGGTCCGGGGGCCGAGGGGGTGATCGTGAGGACCACCACCGCCGTCTCACCCGGGGCCAGAGAGCCCACGTCGGCCGCCACCACGGATTCCCCGAGGGCAAGCGGTCCGCGAGTGCCGGAGCCCATCCGCAGGGTGCCCTTGGAGGCGGAAGCGTGGATCAGGCCAGCCCCCCCTGGAAGCTCGGTAACGGCCACGACTCCGTCCGCTCCATTGGGGCCCGAATTCGTAACGGTCACGGTCAGCGTGAGGGGCTGGCCGACGGCCACGGGATCGGGGAAGGCCGTGAGGGCGACCTGAAGGTTCGCCAGGGGGAGGAAGGCGGGATGCAGCTCATCCGCGCCCGCGTCGGGGTAGAAGAAACGGGGGCGGACCTGTCCATCGAAGTCCTGGGACAGTTCGGGAACCGAGTATCCCACTCCCGGGGTCCAGGAGGAACTGCGACCCAGATTGAAGGCCGAGGACGACGTGGTGGAAAGGTGGTAGTCGCCCGCGGAGGGATAGATGGGGTCGAAACGGACGGAGATGTGCGTCCCACCTTCGTCGAGGACCGCCGCGGCGGCCAGGTCGTTGAAGTAGGGCATGACGAACAGGGGGTCGGCCGAGGTGTTCGTGGCGGCGTACCCGGCCGTGCTCGAGAGGACGCAGTACTGAGGATTCAGAGCCTCGGGAGAGGGAGCGTCCTCCACGAAGAGGTCCTGGTAGAGCCCGGCCGGATTGGCCACCAGGCCGCCCGCGCCGGCGTTGGCCGTCGGGTCGTAGTACCAGGACCGGTTCTGCCAGAGGATGCAGTCTTCCAGGACGGGGTCCGAATAGGTCTGGGTGAACCCGGGAATGCTCCGCATGGCCAGACTGTGGTAGGCGGCCACGATTCCCGAGGCGCGGGGCGTGGAGACCGTCTGCCCGGCGCCGAAGGCCGTGATGGCCGTGGCCGTGCTGTCGTTGTGGGCGACGGTATTGTTCGTGAGGTCCGCCCGCGCCGCGTCCTGAAGGATGATCCCGGCGCCGGAGTGGGCCGCCACGTTGTTGGCGATGATGTTGTTGTGGATCTTGAGCTGGTACCAGGAGCCGGGGGTCGTCGGAGCCGCTTCCACGTCGGCTCCGTTGAAGCCCATGACGCGGATCGCGCCGCCCTTTCCCGCGCCGGCGATGTTCCCTTGGAAGAGGTTGGAATCCACCGTGACGCTCCCGGCACCCGTGCCGAGGGCGCCGCCCACGCCCGGACCGCCGAGCCACAAGCCTCCACCCTCGCCGCCGATCTGGAGGCCGGAGAAGACCTCGTTGAAGGTGATCCGGTTGCGGGCGATGGTGCCGCCACCGCTGAGCCCTTCGTGGAGGATGCCGCCGCCGTTGAAGCGGGAGAGGTTGCCGGAGATGAGGTTGTCGGTGATGGAGTACCCGTCCTGCCCGGTGAAGATGGCGATGCCGCCCGCGCCGTCCACACCGCCGTTCTTCGCAATCTCGCAGTGGTGGATGGACACGTTCGTGTTGCTGGTGACCTGGTCGTTGCGGCCGAGGGAGACTCCCCCCGCGAACATG
>JBFLVU010000320.1:0-1999 GCA_040758175.1 Acidobacteriota bacterium
ACGGCATTCGGTCCAGGAGGCGG
Source organism: Acidobacteriota bacterium (assembly GCA_040758175.1). Lineage (GTDB taxonomy): Bacteria > Acidobacteriota > UBA4820 > UBA4820 > DSQY01 > JBFLVU01. The sequence goes on from JBFLVU010000320.1 coordinate 24, forward strand.
CGAGCCACGGGGTCGTCGGGCCGCGGATCGGGGACGTCCACCGGAAAGTCGAGGAAGAGGGCCTGAGCCTGGCGGAGGGGCCGGACGAGGGCATCCTCCAGCTGGTGGGCGAGCAGGATCCGCGCGAAGCCCGTCGCCTTCTGTGCCTTGCGCCGCCGGGAATCGGGACCTGCTTGGGCCGTGAGCCCACCGGGATCCAGGCCGGGGCCGTTCCACCGGTCCCTTGCCGGGTCGGCCTCCGGGAGCAGCAGGGTCTCTTCGGCGCGGTCCCTGTCGAGGACGACGAGGAGGCACGCTCCCGGCAGATCCAGTCCCGTCAGGTAGTGGAAGTTGGGAGAGACGCGGAAGCCTTCCAGCCCCGCCTCGGATCCCGAGAAGATCAGGGCGACCCCCGGTCTCCCTCCGGCGGCTTCGAGCAGGCACCTGTGCCAGGCTTCACGCCGCTTTCGCGTAACCGCGGGAGGCACGTCGGCCCCTCGAACGGTGGGCCCTCCCGCCTTTCGGGCGCTCATTTTCCACCGCCGGTTCCGCCGCCGGCCTGGGGAGGCTTCTTGTCCGTCGGAGCTTCGGCGCCTCGGGCGGAGGCCAGGCGGAGGGTTCCCTCCACGAAGCCCCCGTCCATCACCGTCAGGAGCGGGGAGGTCATTTCCAGCTCTCCGAGGAGGCGGCCCTTGGGATGAATCTCCACGGGCCCCTTCACGAGGGCCTTCCCCTCGACGCGGCCGTAAATCACGAGCGAATTCACCTCCAATTCGCCGCTCACCTTGCCCTTTTCCCCCACCACGAGCCGGTCCGACCGGAGGACCTTTCCCTTGAATTCGCCGTCCACCCGAAAGGTCTGGGTGAAGGTCAGGGTCCCCTCCATGACGACGCCCTCTCCGAGCATCCCGCCCACCTGGGTTACCTCACCGGGCCGCTTTCCCATCATGGGTTTCTCCCCTTCTCTCCCAGGAGCCGCTCGTACAGGGCCTGGAGTTCGCCCTCGTTCCGGAAGGAAACGACCACCCGGCCGCCCTTCCCCCGCCGCTGGATCTCCACCCGCAGGCCGAGGTGGCGTCCCAACGTTTTGGCCGCCTTTTCCGTATCGGGGTCCAAGGGCGGCACCGCCCGGTCCCGCGGCTCGGGCACCCGGAAGGCTTCCGCCTCCCGCACCGAAAGGCCCCGGCGGAGGACCGCCTCCAGCAAGGCCGCCTGATCCTCCCGTCGGCGCCGGGAAAGGATGGCCTTTGCGTGGCCCACGCTGATCTGGCCCTCCTCCAGGGCGGCGAGGGCCGGCTCCGAGAGGTGCAGAAGGCGCAGCATGTTCGCCACGGTGGCCCGCTCCTTCCCCACACGCCGGGCCACCTCTTCCTGTGTGAGATCCAGATCCTCCACCAGGAGTCGGTAGGCCCGGGCCTCCTCCACGGGATTGAGGTCGTCCCTTTGGAGGTTTTCCACGAGAGCCAGTTCCAGCATCTGGGCGTCGGCGGCCTCCTTGACCAGGACGGGGACCTTGTGGAGGCCGGCCTTTTGGGCCGCCCGCCAGCGGCGCTCGCCGGCGATGATCTCGTAGGTCCCGTCGGAGGGGCGGACGAGGATGGGCTGGAGGATTCCGTTCGAGGAGATGGACCTCGCCAGATCCTCGAGGGATTCCTCCTGGAACCGGGCCCGGGGCTGGCGTGGGTTGGGCCGGAGTCGGTGAACCTCCACTTCCAGGACCCTTTTGGCCTCGGGGCCGGGCGCTCCGATCAAGGCGTCCAGCCCCCGCCCCAGGACGTTCTTAGGATGCATGGGCGAGGAGCTCCTGTGCCATCAAGAGGTACGACTGCGCCCCGCGGGAGGCCACGTCGTACAGGAGGGCCGGCCGGCCGAAGGAGGGCGCTTCTGCCAGCTTCACGTTTCGGGGAATGGCGACCCGGAAGACGCGGCCTCCGAAAAAGCGCTGAACCTCCGAGGACACCTGCCGGGAAAGGTTCGTCCGCTCGTCCACCATGGTG
>JBFLVU010000321.1:0-1996 GCA_040758175.1 Acidobacteriota bacterium
GCGGTAGATGTAGGCGGCGATCTCGGGCATCCAGGCCAGGATGTTCAGGGAGTCTTCGAGCATGGGCTCCCAGTACTGGTCCTTCTTCATGCCCGCGTCGTAGCCCTTGCGGAATTCGGATTCGCGCTCGAGGGCCAGGATGGCCGTGTCGAGCTGGCACATGGGGTGGGAGTCCTTCGGCATGGCGTCGAGGACGCTAAAGACGTAGGCCGGGATCTTCTTGGCGCGGGCCTTCAGGTCCTCCTGGAGGTCCTTGAGCTCGTCGGCGTTGGGCAGGGTGCCCACGCAGAGGAGCCAGAAGATCTCCTCGGGGAGCTTGTCCGTCAGCTGGCCGATGGGAATGCCGCGGATGATGAGGCCCTTGTCCGGCGGCACCTCGGAGGTGTCGCAGACCATGGCCTTGAGGCCGCGCATGCCGCCGAAGGCCGCGCCGATGGTCAGTTCGCCGATCACCTTCGCGCCGTGCTCCTTCACGAAGGCCTTGATGTCGTTCCGCATCGCCGGAATCTGGCTGGCCAGCACATCGTGTAACTTGCCCATGCAGCACCTCCTGAACTTGGGTCCCAACCACCGCCGGAGGCCCGATGCCCCCGGTCACCGAAGCGGTGCCCCCCGTCACGCCTGGATGCAGGCCGGGAACCGCCTGAACCGACTGGATTTGCACGCCCCGCGGCGGTCTGCCGCGCCTCGCCGGAGCCTCCCGATGCCGATCCGCGGTGAGCGAGGGCCAATTATGGTCGGCGGCCCTTTCGGGTGTCAACCAAGAAAAGGGGGCATCCCGTCCTCCGGCCAAAGCGGGGTGATTTGGCCCAATCCGACAACATCCGTGGGAGATACAAGATGGTTTACCCTCCCCCGTCGCCCACCCCGGATCGCCCTCTCCCCGGGAACCTTTTTGTGCTAGGGTGGGTCTAGATCTCCATATGCGGGGCCCCACGGCCCCAAGGAGCGACCCATGAAGCGTGCGGCCCTTTCGATCCTCGCCCTCTCCGCGGCCACCCTCCTTCAGGCCGCCGAGGCCCCCAAGTCCATGCTCACCATCTACAACCAGGATCTGGCCCTCGTCCGTCAGGAACGGGCCGTGACCGTCCAGCCCGGCGTCTTCAAGTACCTCTTCGAGGACGTGACCACCCGCATCGACGCCACCTCCGTGGCCCTGGAAACCCTCTCGGGCCCGCCCCTGCGGATCCTCGAGCAAAACTACGCCTACGACCTCATCAGCGACCAAAAGGTCTTGGAAAAGAGCCTGGGGCGCACGGTCACCTTCTTCGAAAAGGCCGGAGACCTCGAGAAGTCCTACACGGGGACCCTCCTCTCGGTGGCCGGCAACCGCCCCGTGATCCGGACGGCCGAGGGCCTCTACATCGGGTATCCCTCCCGCTACCTCCTCGACACCCTCCCTCCCGGCCTCATCGTCAAGCCGACCCTGGTCTGGCTCCTGGAGGGACAGCGTGCGGGGAGGCAGGACGTGGCCCTTTCCTACCTCACCGGGGGCCTGTCCTGGAACTCCAACTACGTCCTCCTCCTGGACCCCTCCGAGCGGAACGTCGGGTTCACGGGCTGGGTGACCATCCACAACCAGAGCGGCCTCACCTTCGAGGACGCCACCCTGAAGCTCCTCGCGGGCGACGTGAACCGGGCCGAGCAGGACGAGCCCCGCCGCCGGGTCTACGCCGCCGCCAAGATGGAGATGGCGGCACCGGCGCCGCAGTTCGAGGAGAAGAGCCTCTTCGAGTACCACCTGTACACCCTCCAGAGGCCCGCCACCCTTTCTGACAACGAGACCAAGCAGATCGAGCTGGCCTCGGCCCCCGCCGTGCCCGTCCAGAAGACCTACGTGTACGACGGGGCCAACCTCGGCGGCTACGGCGGCTGGTACTACGGCGCCCGGGAGAACCGGGACCTGGGCGTCCCCTCCAACAAGAAGGTCTCCGTCTTCCTGGAGTTCGACAACAAGGAGGCCTCGGGCCTCGGCATCCCGCTCCCCAAGGGCGTC
>JBFLVU010000322.1:0-1986 GCA_040758175.1 Acidobacteriota bacterium
AGCGGGCCCTTGGCCGAGCTCATGCGGGCCGGACGGGTCTGGAGCGTGGGCCTCGGGGCCTTCGCGGCGGCGGGTTGGGCTACGGGGGCCGCCGCCCTTCAGGCGGGAGCGGCCGCCTGCGCGGCGGCCGTCCCCTGGCTCCTGCGGGCCGGCGACGGGTGGCGATGGGTGCGCGGGGACCGGCGCAGGGCCCTGGGCGCCCTCCTGGCGCTGCTCCTCCTCGTGCTTCTGTGGCACCTCGTGGATTTCCTGCCCGTGGTCCACCCCCGGAACCTCTTCGCGGACGGACGTCCCTGGCGCCAGGCGGGGATCCTGGCGGCCGTGTCGGCCTGTGGGGCCCTTCTCCTTCCCTCCCTGCGAGGGGGAAGGGCGGCGCGGCTCCTGCCCGCGGCCCTGGGCCTGTTCTTTCTCCTGATTCCTCCCCGTCCCGTCGCCATGGTCCTGCACGACCGGCCGTGGTTCGGCCGGATGTACGGGACCCGCGTGGCGGACGCCCGCGTGAAGGGGGCCCGGGCCGAAGAGGACCGGGAGGCCCTCCGGGCCATGGGGGACCTGGTGCGAAGGCTCGTGCCCGAGGGGGCTTCGGTGGCCGTCCCCTGCGACTGGATGACCTTCCGTCTGGATTCCCTCCGGAGCCCCTTCGTCACCTACAAGGACGGCGCCCCCGCCGAGTTCGATGCGGCGTACGGCGCCGAGTGGCTCCGCCGGGTTCGGCTCGTGAAGGCCTACGACGAAGAAGGGAAACGCTGGACCCGGACGCCCGACGAGAGACTTCCGGAGGCGGCGTGGAGGGACCTCGCCCGCACCCATGCCTCCATCCGCCTGGAGTACCTGGTCAGCCGGCACGCCTACGACCTTTCCGTGGTGGGCGCGGCGGGTGGGATGACGCTCTACCGTCTCCCGCCCTGATGGGGCCGGCGGCGAAGCCGGGCCGCCGCCCAGGCCAGGCCGACGGCGAGCCAGGCGAGGGCCGAGCCGAGGACCGCGGCACGGGGGACGCGGGCGTCGAAGGCCATCTCCACCTCGTGGGCGCCCGCCTCCAAGAGGACCCCCCGGAACATGAGGTCCGCGCGGCGGATGGGGACCGCCCGTCCGTCCACCGTCGCCTTCCACCGTCCGTCGAAGGCCTCCACCACGACCAGGAGGGCCGGCTCCGGCAGGACGGCGCGCAGGGCCAAGCAGTGGGGTTCCCAGGCCCGCCACTCCACGCGGGGGGATTCAGCGGCGGGGCCCGCCGGGGCGGGAAGGACCGGTCCGTCCCATTCGCCGGCCAGGACGACGGCCGCTTCGTGGGCCCGCCCGCTTTGGAGAATCGCCACGAAGGCGTCCCGGGCGGCGTCCTCATCCGGCGCGGCGAGGACCTCCCTCGCCAGGAAGGCCCTCGGCCCCGGCTCCAAGAGGACCGTCCGCAGGGGGCCGCCCTTTGCCTCCGGCGCCAGCACGGCCCACCGCACGCCGAGGAACCTCAGGAGCGCGGGATCGGCCTTCTGCCAGCCGTAGAGGAGATGCCCCAGGTGGCCCCCGAGCCCGTAGGCGTGGGCCAGCGCACGGGCTCCCCTCGGATTGAGCACCTGGGCCGAGCGCAGATCCGGGACGCCCGACAGGAGGTGGAGGTTGGGCGTGAGGAGGGGAGCCCCGGTGGCGGGGCTGGCCTGGGCCCACATCCGCGGGGGCGGTTGGGGCCGGCCCCTGTCCTCGGCGGGGAATGTCCACCGAGGGGCGGGCGTGGAGGAAAAGTAGGGATAGCGGAATCCCGAGAGGGCAAGGGGAAGAAGAGCGGCGGCCACGGCGAGGGCCGCGAAGAGCGCGCGCCGGGCCGGCGGCTCCCGCGTTCCCAGGAGGAGGGGGAATCCGAGGAGGAGGGTCGCCGCGAGCCAGAGGCCGCCGGTCCAGGCAACTTGGGAGAGAGGGAGGAGCCGGACGAGGCCCCACGCCGTCAGGCCGGTCCAGAGGAGCAGGGCGCCCATGCTCCAGGCGCGCGAAGGG
>JBFLVU010000323.1:0-1986 GCA_040758175.1 Acidobacteriota bacterium
CTCCACGAGGAGCACGCCGCAGTTGTCCGGAAAGAGCCCGTCGCGGATGACTTCCGTGGCGTCGGCGAGCAGTTTGCCCTCGTCCATGGCCTCCGCCGCGAGCGTGGCGACGGAGTTGAGGACCGTGAGTTCCTTGACGCGTCGGAGGAGGGCTTCCTCGGCCCTCATGCGTTCGGTCACATCGCGGGAGGTGAGGACGATTCCCTGGATGGCGGGGTGCCCCAGGAGGTTGTTTCCGAGAGTCTCCACGTGCAGGTAGTGGCCGTCCGCATGGCGGAAGCGGTAGACCGTGGGAATGCCCGTGTTCGTATGGTCCGACACCCGCTGGAAGGCCTCCCGGACGATGGGGATGTCGTCCGGATGGACGAATTCGAAGGGGGTCCTCCCTAAAAGCCCGTCCGGCCCGAATCCCAGGAGGCGGGCCACGCTCGGACTCTCGAAGAGCACCCTTCCGCCCGCGTCGTGCACCGTGATCATGTCGTACGAATTCTGGACGAGGGTCCGAAAGCGCTCCTCGCTCGCCTGGAGGGCCGTTTCCGCCCTGCGCCGCTGGTCCACTTCGGCGGCCAGCTCGCGGTTCGTCCGGGCCAGTTCGGAAGTCCGGTCGGCGACCTTGTCCTCGAGTGCGGCCCTGGCCTCCTCCAGGCGAAGGTTGAGGCGGTTCATTTCGCGGACGTCGAGCACCTGCCGGAGGAAGGCCAGGCCGATCATGAGGAGGACGGCCAGAGAGCCGAGCGGGGAAGGTCGGGCCCCGGGGGCCGCATGGGTGGCAAACCACGCCGCCAGCAGTCCGCCGTAGGCCAGAACGAGGGATGCGCCCACGAGCGGCGGGCGGGTGACCTGCGCCTGGTCGGGCCGGACCGGGGCCTCGGGACTCCCGGCCCTCAGAACGGCGGCGAATCCCGCCGTCAGGTGGCTCAGGATGTATCCGAGGCTCAGCCAGTCGCCCAGGGACTGGTCTCCGGCCAGGATCTCGTAGCTGTACGCCGTGTCCGTCACGATGAGGATCGCGGCGCTCAGGGCCAGAACCCTGAAGACGCGGCCCGTGGCCGGATCGCCGTGGCGGAAGAGGAGGGTCATGGCGGCCCAGAGCAGGGCCAGGTCTCCGAGGGGGTAGGCCAGCGTGAGAACCAGGGCCGCCGGCGCGACCTCGGGCCGGCCGGCGAAGGGGCCGATGAGGATCGTCCAGAGGACCGTTCCCGCCGCGAGGGTGACGATCCCCATGTCCAGGAGGAGTCGGCCGCGTTCGACGCGGCGCAGGGGGGCCTTGGGAAGCCAGAGAACGCCGAGAAGGAAGAGGGGGAAGAACGCGAGGTAGAAGGCGTTCATCAGAACCGAGGCGCCCCCGTGGGTCGTGAGGGTCGTTCCGAGGACCGATGTGAAGAAGTCTCCGACCGTGTAGGCCAGGTAGGCGGTCCCCAGGGCGGTCCAGGCGGGGTGCGGGAGGCGGTGGCCGGGGCGCACCCGGAAGGCCGCGTAGAACATGACGGCCGTGACGGCGACGGACTTGACGAATTCGAGGACGAGGGCTAGACGCCCCTGGAGGCCTTGGTCCGGGACCAGGATCCAGACGGCCAGGTCCAGTCCCACGACGAGGACCGCGAAGGCGGCCCAGGCTCGGGTCAGGAGGCGCCCTCCCTCCGAGGGGAGGCTGGTCACGGGATCTTCCCATCGGCGGCGCTGGCGTCCCCGTCCATCTTCCCCGCCCATGAACCTGGAGCCCCCGGATCACCCCTGCGATGGTCCGACACGGACACCATACCAGAACTCCATCCAATGGAGAATCGAGGATTCCTGAAACGAACAAACCGGCGGAGAGGCCCTCCTCTTCCCTGGCGCGGCCAGAGCGATGGCAGTACCATGAACACCGCCGTCCGGAGGTGGACATGAGGAGCCGAATCGCGCAGGAACTCGACTTCGCTTACGAGCCGGTGGCCGTGCTGTTTGCCGACGCAAAGCCCAGGGGGGCGGCCCAGTTCAAGGAGC
>JBFLVU010000324.1:0-1948 GCA_040758175.1 Acidobacteriota bacterium
CTTCTTCACCATGGTGCTGAGGGACCTGGGCCTCCTGCCCTTCGGCGAGCCCGTCCGGCGCCTCATGTGCCAGGGAATGGTCATCAAGGACGGCGCCAAGATGAGCAAGAGCCTGGGCAACCTCGTGGAGCCCGACGACATGATCGCCCGGTACGGCGCCGACGCCGTGAGGCTGAACATCCTTTTCCTCTCGCCGCCTTGGGACCGACTCGACTGGAGCGATCAGGGCGCCGAGGGGGCCTACCGTTTTCTCTCGCGGGTGTACTCGCTCGTGGAGGACCTCGCCGAGGACCTCAGGGGGCCCGTGGAGGTCCCCGAGGGGCCGGTTCCCGCCCTGCGAAGGAAAACGCACCAGACGGTGGCCAAGGTGACGGCGGAGTTGGAGGACCGGCTCAAGATCAACACGGCCGTCGCGGGGCTCATGGAGCTGGTAAACGCCATCCACGCCTTTCTCCCGACCTACGGTAGGACGCCGCGGGAGCGTTTCGTCCTGAGGGAGGCGGTGGTCGCGCTTGCGGCCATGCTCTCCCCCTTCGCGCCCCACGCAGCGGACGCGCTGTCCGAGATTCTCGGCCTTGGACAGACGTTGGTGGACGGCCCGTGGCCCTCCTTCGAGCCCGGAGTGGCCCGGGAGGAGGAGGTCGTTCTTCCCGTCCAGGTAAACGGAAAGGTCCGGGACCAGATCCGCGTTTCCGTGGACGCCTCTCCGGAGGAGGTGCTCCGCGTCGCCAAGACCGCGGAGAAGATCCGCGCCTGCACGGAGGGCAAGCAGGTTCTCAAGGAACTCGTGGTACCCGGGCGGATCGTGACGCTGGTGGTCAAGTGAACAAGCGGTGCATCCACCGAAAGGCGCCCGCTGGGAGGTGCTCTTGAAGACGTTGAGGGCGGCCAGGCCCTCCCACCCACTGGATCGCTCCGCGGGGGGGGGAAGGCTCCGTCGGGCGGCCGCGACGGCGGCGGCCCTCGCCATCCTGGCGGGCTGCGGCTATCGCCTGCTTGGGACAGGCGCCCTTCCGCCGACGGTCCGCACGTTGGCGGTCCTGCCCTTCGAGCGTCAGGTTCCGGTGCTTCAGCTCGACCAGCGGGTTACCGAGGCCGTGGTGCAGGAGGTGGCCCGGCGCCTGAAGGTGCGTGTCCAGGCGGGCCGGGAAGGCGCCGACGCGGTCCTTTCGGGGTCGATCCGCGGCTTCAACGTGGCCCCCCTTTCCTACGACTCCGAAGGGAGGGCGGACCGCTATCAGGTCACTCTGTCGGCGCGGATTCGCCTTACGGACCGGGAGGGCAAGATCCTCTTCGATTCACAAGGATACCGCTTCACCCAGAACTACGCCCGTTCGGGCTCCCCCTCCACCTACGCCAGCGAGGAGGTCGTGGCCTACGAACTCATCGCGAGAGACTTCGCGCGGGCCCTCGTCTCCGCCATGGTCGAGGGGGGAAATGAGCGCTGAAAGGGTGATTCGTCACGAACAGAGCGGCCCGCCCGGTTTCTGGACGGCCTTCTCCCTCCTGGAGGAGGGGGTCCAAAAGGAGGACTTCGCGTCCGGGATCAAGGTTCACTCGGACCTCATCTACTACGACGAAATCTGGGACCACTTCGCCCGGGCACCCTTCCTTTTACGGAACGGTCTTCTTCTGGGGGCCGCCACGGCCGTGTCCCTGGTCACTCCCCTCGCCCTCGGGGGGCCCTGGGTGCCTTTCGCGCCGGTCTGGTTCGTCCTCGGTGGGGCCTGGTTTTTCTTCTGGGCGGGGCTTCGACGGAGGACGGTCAGGCTCCTCGACTTTCAGGGGCTGGAGCTTGCCGAACTGAGGGGGGTGAAGGGCGCGACGATGGACCGGTTCCTGGAAGAACTGTGGAAAGCCGTCGCGAAGGCCCGCTTTCCCCTCCAGGGAACGTTGGAGGCTCTGGACCTCGGGGAGTGCGAGATCCGAAGCGCCGGCTCGCGTTGGA
>JBFLVU010000325.1:0-1918 GCA_040758175.1 Acidobacteriota bacterium
GATTGGCCGGGGGTGTTGGTCACGTGGATCTCGGGGCCCGTGGAACCCTCCCACCCCGAGCCGGAGTGGGGCTCGCAGTTGTCTTGGTTTCCCGATTCCAGGTAGTTCGTGATTTGGTAGTAGGCCCACTGGCCCGTGTCGTCCACCAGGGTGAGGAGGCCGCTCGATGACGGGCTGGATCCGGGGATGTAGCCCGTCATCTCCTTGAAGAGCTCCATGTTGAGGTCGCTGTCGGGACAGCCCAGGTCAAAGGAGAAGCGCACGTTGGCGGCGTGCTGGAAGCCCGGCCAGTCGATGATGGGGATCAGGAGCGTTCCCGTGGGCTTGGCCATGTTGATGAGGTCCGTTCCCAGGTCCGCGTAGGTCGCGTTCGTGACGTTGTTGAAGGTGGTCTGCTGGGGAACGACGGCCGACCCCACTTTGACTCCGTAGTACATGCTCAGGGCGTTGGGGTTGTTCGCCCGAACGTTCATGTCCGTGGCGCCCCGCACGTAGTAAGAGACGTAGTCCATGGCCCGGCGGGCCGTCTGGCGCGGGGAGGCGAAGAGCTCCTGGCGCTGGGCGAAGGCCCGCATGGAGAAGAGGAAGGTGAGGGACAGGACGAGCACCACCACCAGGAGCGTCATGGAAATGGTGGCCTCGATGAGCGTGAAGCCGCGTTCGGATTTACTTGGGGATCTGCGCCACATAGTCCACCCTCTTCCTTCGAATCCCGATTCCCTGGTACCGCTGGACTCCCGCATCCAGCGAGGGGGTTGCGGTGACGGTGACGATCCAGTGGGCGGCGACGCCGGCCGTGTCCCCGTCGTCCACCTGGATGGCCAGTCGGTAAGGCGCCTTGCCCCGGTCCACGACGTTGGCCTGGGCGGGCCCCCAGTAGGAGCCCGACAGCTCCGTGTCCTCGTAGGGGAGGCTGTAGGTGCCCGCCGCGAAGGTGAAGCCGGTTCCCGAGGGCAGGGGGGTCCCCTCCGCCTCGAGGTAGCGGAAAAACCGGATGTTCTCCATGACCTGCTCGCACTTGAAAGTCATCTCGGTGCGGGCCGCCGAGCCGAGGTTCACGAGGTAGGCCATGGCGAACATCTGCAGGACCCCGATCATGAGGAAGAAGAGGATCATGAGGGCGATGAGCACCTCGATGAGGCTGCTTCCCCTCTCCCTCCCCGGGGCCGCTCCGGGCTGAGGACGTTTCTCCTTCTCCATCTCAGTACCTCGTCTTGGTCGCGGTGGGCCTCCAGAGGGGCGTCACCGCGAGGGTGAAGTTGAACCTCGGCTTGAGCGTTCCCGATCCGGTCATCTCCACGTGGGTGAGCGTCACCTGAGCTTCCGCCTGGATCTGGAGGTTGCTCGTCGGATCCACCGCCCTCCCCATGGTGTCGCACAGCAGAGTGAGGGAACCGTCGACGGTGGGCCATTGGTTTGCCACGGTCGCCGAGTTGGAGAGAACGATGTCGGCCGTGATGGTCTCGGAGTCGAGCACCGAGTCCGTGGTCTCGGGCACTCCGTTCGAGTTCGTATCCTCGAGAAGGGTCACCGTGCGGGTTCCGTTGCCCTGGACGGCCCCGATCTGCACGAAGACCCCCACCCCGGACTGGGACTTTTCCACGTAGGCGCGGTCCACGAAGCTTTTTAACTGCTGGGCGGCCGTTTCCAGCCGCTGGCGCTTCAAAGTCTTGCTGACGGCCACCGTGAGGATGACGGCGATGAGGCCCAAGATCGCCATCACGATGAGCATTTCGATGAGCGAGAAACCTCTCTGCCCGCTCCCGAACCCCCGGGATCCCCGCATCTTCACCTCCGGATCTAAGGTTGGCAAGCACCGTGCCAGGGAGCATATCCTGTCGCGGAGGCCGTTTCAAACGAAGCCGCCGAACTAAATCGACCGTTTCGTTACTTTAGGTAACGCACCAGGCTCCCCTCG
>JBFLVU010000326.1:0-1913 GCA_040758175.1 Acidobacteriota bacterium
TTCCGGCCCGGGCGGAGTGCCCACGACGCGGTGGAGGCGGCGCGGCGGTACGTGGAGGAAGGCTATGGCTGGGTGGTGGACCTGGACATCGAGAAGTTCTTCGACCGGGTCGACCACGACGTCTTGACGGCCCGGGTGGCGCGTCGGGTCCGGGACAAGCGGGTGTTGCGGCTGATTCGCCGCTACCTGCAGGCCGGGGTGATGGTGGAAGGGGTGGCGGTGCGGACCGACGAGGGGACACCCCAAGGCGGCCCACTTGGCCCGCCTTTCGCCAACGTCCTCCTGGACGAACTGGACAAGGAACCGGAACGGCGCGTGGAGGACATCGAGGGGTGGCTGCACCGCCGGCTCCGGGCGTGTGTGGGGAAGCAGTGGAAGCGCCCGCACACAAGATACCGGGAACTGCGTGCGCTGGGCCTGCCGGCGTGGGCGGCCCGGCAGTACGCGGGGTCTCGCCGGGGGTTCTGGCGGATGGCGGGCGGCCCGTTAAACCAGGCCCTCCCACGCTCCTACTGGCAGCGCCAGGGGCTGCTTGACCTCGTTGACAGCTATCGCCGTCTCCGCTATGCCTGACGAACCGCCCGGTGCGGACCCGCACGCCGGGTGGTGTGGGAGGTCGGGAGCGTGACGCTCCCTCCTACCCGATATTGCGGTGATGCGCCCGGCGTGGGTGGTAGGTTGGGGGTGAAAGTCCCGTGTTGGAGTGGGTAGCAACAACCACTAGCCAGGGCAAGGATGTCCGGCGCGAGGCGGCATCGGAAGGAAGCCGGAGGCAAGGGCACGGGCTGAGGAACACGAACCCCATGGAAGGCGGGGCCGCCCGGGTGAGCTGGCCACACACAGCGAAACCCACGGCTACCAAGGGACGGCTGCATAGGTGGGGCGGGCTCGGGGCGAAGGCTAGCGCCCTTACCCGATTTCCGGGGCGGGTGCGCCGCCGGGTAGGAGGCGCGCCGGGGGCGACGAACTAGCTACCGCATGAAGCGACCGGGGCCCGCCGGCGGCGGTCGGGCACGGTGCGACTGAGGAGGCTGCTGTCGTGGGAGTCCGACGACGAGGGATGGACAGGCGCCGAGGGTGGGTGCCGGTGGTCGCGATGGCGGCCTTCCTGGCGGCTACGCTGGCCTGGGGGCCGGCTCTGGCGCAGGAGACAGCTTGGGCCGGTCGGCCGGCCTCGCCCGAGGACGTGATCCTCGAGGCCTACCGGCTCCTCCGCGACAACGCCTACGCCCGGCCGGACCCCGCGGCCCTGGCCGAGGCGGCGGTCCGGGGCATGCTCGCGACCCTCGGCGACCGGTGGGCCGACCACTACCTCCCGAGCGAGATGGACGCGTTCCTCGCCGACGTGCAGGGGGAGTTCGGCGGGGTCGGCATCCAGGTCTCGGCCGATAAGGAAGGCTACCTGCGGGTGGAGGCGGTCTTCCCCCACCTACCGGCGGAGCGCGCCGGGATGAAACCGGGCGACGTGATCGTCGCCGTGGACGGGGTGGACATCCGCGGGGAGGGGCTCGGGGCCGCCCGGCGCATCCGCGGCCAGGTCGGGACGACGGTGGAGCTCACCGTCCTCCGCCCGGCCACGGGTGAGAGGCTCACCTTCCGTCTGGTCCGCGAGCTTATCCGGCTGGAGACCGTCGCGGTGGAGATGGTGGATGACCGGGTGGGACGGGTGCGCATCGTGGGCTTCGACGAGGACACGCCCGAGGAGCTGGACGAAGCCCTGTCGGAGCTCGCCCGGGCGGGGGCGGAGGCCCTCGTCCTGGACCTCAGGGGTAACCCGGGGGGCCTTCTCGAGGAGGCCGTGCGGGTGGCCGCGCGGTTCCTGCCGGAGAGGTACCCGGTCGTTCGGGTCTCGTGGACCTGGCGGCAGGAGGTCATGCGCAGGGAGGAGGGGGCCCCGAGCCTGCCGGAGGGGC
>JBFLVU010000327.1:0-1876 GCA_040758175.1 Acidobacteriota bacterium
GTGTACTGGCGGTTGTTCATCCCCAGGAGCTCTTCGCGGGCGTAGCCGAAGAGGGCGCACAGGGAATCGTTGAAGAAGGTGAGGTTCCCCGCCAGGTCCACCTCGTAGTAGCTCTCCTGCATGGTCTCGAGAATCGAGCGGTACTTCTCCTCGCTCGCCCGGAGGGCCTCTTCCGCCCGCATACGTTCCGTGATGTCCTGGATGAAGGCCACGAAGACGGGCCGGTCTCCCGTATCGAAGAGCTGGAGGTGGACCTCAACGGGGTAGGTTGTGCCGTCGGCCCGGCGGTGAAGGGTCTCGAAGTGCAGGCGGCGGACGTCCCCCTTGAGAAGGGGCCGGAGGGCCTCGCGGAAGGTTTCATCCGTGAAGGCGGGCTTGATGTCCACCGGGGTCATGGCCCGGAAACGGTCCATGAGGTAGCCGAGGTTGTCCAGGGCACCCCGGCTCGCAAACTCGAAGCGCAAGGTTTCGGCGTCGAACACGTAGATCTCGTCCAGGCTGGAGTTGAGGGCTTCCAGGTAAAAGCGCTGCTGCGCTTCGGCGCGCTTTCGCTCGGTGAGGTCCGTGTGGGTGCCGAGCATGCGAAGGGGACGGCCCTCCCCATCGCGGGTCACGATCTTCCCAAGGGAGAGGATCCACTTCCAGGTTCCGTCGGCGCACCGCTGGCGGAACTCCACGCGGTACTCGGGGATCTCTCCCGCCACGTACCTGCCGTAGACCTCCGCCACGGGCTCCCGGTCCTCGGGGTGGAGGCGTTCGATCCAAGCCTGGTTGGTCTCCACGAAGGTCTCTGGGGCGTAGCCGAGCATGGTGGCGTACTCGGCCGACACCACGCAGGCCCCCGTCTGGACGTTGAGGTCGTAGAGGCCCTGGGAGGCGGCCCGGAGGGCGAGGCGGAGGCGCTCTTCGTTCTCCCGAAGGGAGGCTTCGGCCGCTTCTTTCCGCTCTCTCGTTTCCTGGACGTCGAGGGCGAAGGAGAGGTCCCCGGCCAGTTCCTTCAGGAGGCCCATCTCCTCCTCGTCGAAGGCGCCCGAATCGGCGGAGGCCACGCAGAGTGTGCCGGCGAAGAGGCCCGACACGGCGAGGGGGAGGAAGGCGCACGCGCCGCTCCCGTCGCGGATCACGAGGGGCTCGGCCGGAAGGGGGTCGGGGGGCGCAAAACTCATCGCCAAGCCGACGGGGGCCTCGGCCGGATGGCAGGCCTCGTGGGAAGGCGGTCCGCCGCCCTCGGGAGGCCTGACGATGCAGGCCCGAAGGAATCCGCCGTGGTCCACGAGGATCCGGCACGTTTCCTGGAGGAGGTCCCGGCGGGATCGGGCTCTCACCAGGGCCTGGTTGGCCTCGGAGAGGGTCCGGTAGAGGCGGTTCAATTTGAGGATGCGCTTTTCCTGGGCCTTGCGGTCGGAGACATCCCGCACGATGCCCGCCAGGAGGGTCTCCGGGCCTACGCGGACGGGTTGGGCGGAGATCTCCACGGGAAACTCCAGTCCGGTTCTCGACACGTGGACCGTCTCGTGGCGGATCCCCTCCGGGCGAAGGGCGGCGGCCACCGCCCGGGGGAGTTCGGGCCGAGTGGAGGGCGCGCGGAGGTCCCGGAGGTTCATCCGGCGCAGTTCCTCCCGCGTGAACCCGTAGGCCCGCTCGGCGGCGGCGTTGGCCTCCACGATGGCCCCGTCGGGCCGGGCCAGGACGAAGATGTCGCGGGTCTGCTCACTGAGCGCCCGGTAGCGTGCCTCCTGGAGGGCAAGGGCCTCGAAGTGGGATTGACGTTGGCGCCTCAGGAGAGCGGTGACGAAGAGGGTGGCGCTCAGCACGCACAGGAGGGAGACGAGGGCGTACCAGAAGGTCCAAACGCCGAGCCGTTCGTCGGCCTCGG
>JBFLVU010000328.1:0-1858 GCA_040758175.1 Acidobacteriota bacterium
CCCCGCCAAGGGAGGACGTCTTTTTCGGCCTGAGGCTCCACCCTCACACCCACCCGCGCTATAATCCCCCTCTCCAAAGGGGGGCGCCATGAAGACGCGGGTGACGGAACTCTTCGGCATTGAGCATCCCATCGTCCTTTCGGGCATGTCGTGGATCTCCACGCCGGAGCTCGTGGCGGCGGTGTCCAACGCGGGAGGCCTGGGCATCCTGGCAACGGGCGTCTACAACGCCGGACAGACCCGCGAGGCCATCCGGAGGGTCCGCTCCCTCACCGACAGGCCCTTCGGCGCCAACGCCACCCTCTACTTCCCCGGAGCGAGGGAGAACGCCCAGGTTCTGCTCGAAGAGAAGGTCCCCGTCATCAATTTCTCCATGGGCAAGGGGGACTGGATCGTGAAGGGCGCCCACGCCTACGGGGGAAAGGTCCTCGCCACGGTGACGACGGCCAAACACGCCCAGAGCGCGGCCTCCTATGGGACGGACGCGGTCCTCGTGACGGGGAACGAGGCGGCGGCCCACGGTTCGGGGGTTTCGTCCATGGTCCTCATCCCCAGGGTGGCCGACGCCGTGAAGGTACCCATCGTTGCGGCGGGAGGCTTCGCCGACGGCCGGGGCCTCGCGGCGGCGCTCGTCCTGGGGGCCGACGGGGTGGCCATGGGGACGCGCCTGATGAACACGAAGGAGAGCCCCGCCCACGAAGGGTGCAAGACCGCGTGCCGGGAGCGGGAAGCCGAAGACACCCTCTACACGACCCGTTTCGACGGGCAGCCCTGCCGGATCCTCCTCTCCCCCGGCGGGAGGCGGGCCGTGAAGCGCGGCCTGGACCTGAAACGGGCGGCCTTCAACGGCGCGGAGATCTCGCGGATGCTGGGCGTCCCCTACCTCAAGATGGCGGCGGGGGTTCTCGCCTCGGGGTGGAAGAACACCCTTCAGCTGGCCCACCTGGCCAACGCCTTCAAGGGCTTCCGCCTGGCCTGCACGGAGGGGGACCTGGAGCGCGGGGTTCTCCCCCTCGGGCAGGCCTCCAGCCTGATCGCCGACACGCCCACGGTGGCGGAAGTGCTCCAGCGCACCGTCGCCGAAGCGGAGGCCCTTCTCGCGAGGGCCCGGCCGGTCTGACCGACGCCCTTTCTAGGCCTCGATCCACTCGGCGACGAAGCGGGCCACGTCCTCCCAACCCTTCTCCTGAAGCACCCAGTGGGCGTGCTCGGGGAAGACCTTGCAGGGGACGCCGTACTTTTTCGCCACGTTCTTGACCACGGCCGCGGGAGTGATGCGGTCCCTTCCTCCCGCCACGACCAGCACCGGGCAGGTCACCCTCTTCCCGTCCACCTCGGCCGCGCGCCGGCCGTCCAGGAGCCAGAAGCCGATTTCGAAGGCCGCCCGACCCGACTCGTGGACGAACTGCGCGTAGGCCCTCCGCCGCTCGTCCTCGGGCAGGAGTTCCATCATGGAATAGACCGCTTCCCCGTACGTGATCTTGAAAGGCTTCCTCCAAAAGCCCCAGGTGGTCATGGCGCTCCAGAAGGAGCGGATCACCGACAGGCGGAGGGCGAGGACGCCCCGAGGCGCCGCCGGAGTGAGGAGCACCGCCTTTTCGCACAGTCCCCGGGAGGCAAGGATCTGGGCCAGGATGCCCCCCATGGAATGGCCCACGACGACGGGGCGCTCGGCCAGGGCCCGGATCTCTCCTTCGAGGTCCTGCGCGTAATCGAGGAGGCTCGTGGTGCCAAGGCCCTCGGGCGGCGCGGCCTCCGGTGGTACGCCGTGGTGGCGAAGCGTGCTCGCTACGCAGGTGTGCCCACGCTCTTCGAAAAAGTCCCGGTAATTCGCCCACAGGTGCGCGCCGCCCCACAT
>JBFLVU010000329.1:0-1852 GCA_040758175.1 Acidobacteriota bacterium
GTCAGGCATGCAGGTGCCGAGAGCGGCCTTCTCATTGGGCCCCCTTCGATGGTGCGAGTCAAGCAGCCGAGGTACGTCCGGCCCTCGAAGCGGATCCAGGGAAAAAACCTGAGACGGATCCTGGTATTACTACGGTCCGAGGTGGTGCTTAGGTTCCCAGGCAGCGACCCTGGTCACTCAGCGGCCGCCGTGTCTCCGTTGGTGGAGGTCGAGGACGAGGACGAGAAGGGGAGGCTGGGGACTCAACGATGACTCCCTCGCAAGAACCCCTCGCGGCCCACTTGCCATCATGGACGGCCATTTCGCCAGGGCCCGACATCCGGGTCGGGGAGTGACTTGCGGCGCCGTCATCGTCAGATGGACGCGCACCTTTGAGAAGAGGAGGCGTTCGAGCTATGGGGGCGGAAGCCCGGTTGCGCCGATCGCCCGACCTTGCTACGCTTCTCGTGGGTCGTCCCGGATGCGAACGCGAATGGGGGCTGCCTGATGCCGGCGCGAGTGCCGCCTCTCTCCTGGGGGCCGGCCGTCGTCCTGGTTCTCGTATCCTGCGATCTTGCGTATGGCCAGCCGGGCTGACGGATGAAACCCCCGGTACGGGGCGTACCGTCCAGACCCACGAGCGCGACGAGGACCGAACAGTCAGTGGGGGCCTTGCGCGGTACGGCGCCACAGCTCCGTCGCGACGGCTCGAGAATCGTCGAGCGCGGGCGCCAAGCTGCACCGTTTCCGGACGATCCGACACGGATGGTATCGTCGATCTCGGGACCGCCGATGATGGTGTTGCCGCCGTGGCCTCCTCCATCGGCGCTGCCTCGGGTGCCGCCATTCCTGGGCCCGCCGGCACCACTCCCCAGGGAAACGCCACCGCGGCGTCGGGAGCCCATCCTGAGCCGGGCCCAGGTTGCCATCGCCTTGGTGCATGTGGAGCTCGAGAGGGAGCTCAGGCTCAGCCGCATGCTCGCCACCGCCCGAGGCCCGATCACGACCGCCCCCGGGCAAGTCCTCGTCGCCCGGTATCGCGGGAGCGAAGGCTCTCACTTCCACCGGGACCCATGCCGCTGCCTTCAGGGCCGTGTAACCGCCTGGCCGCTGTCGACCGCCCTGAAACGTGGGCTTTCGCATTGCCCCTACTGCCTCCCCGACCGGCGACCACAGTCCTCACCAGCTCCTCCGGCTCTCGATTCGCCGGTGTCCCGTAGAGGCGGCTCGACCGCCCGCCCTTTGGACAGGGTGAAGACGTCGGGGTCGGTGGGCATTCTTTCGGCTCAACAGACAGGGACGCCCGGCGTGAGCCCGCTTCCCCAGATGCGAGTGGACCGCCCGTTGTCTCGTTGCCCAGACCGACGGTAGCGCCTCCCCGCCCACCGATCCGCCCCTCGGCACCTCGCCCACCCGCCCGCCGCCCTTCGCCTGTACTCCCTTTTGAGTAGATGACCTTGTGCGGCGCGAGCTCTTCTTTGCGGCCACGCCCCCTTGGGTTCGAAGGCGCCGGCGAGATTGGCGACTGGCCTCCCCGCCCTTCCTACTCCTCCCATCATCCGGACGTCCCACCGGCGGCTGGGTTCTTCTGCCTCGGCCAGATCGGCCGAACTGGCTGCGCCAGGTCGGTCATTTTTGGGGTATCTGGGACAAAAATGAGGGGTCTGGAAGGCCTCGTTCTGGCAAACTCACTTCCTGATCTTAGCCAGTTGGTTGTGTTTCGACACGTTCTCTCGGATTTTGTGGCGGGGTTCGCCGCGCGCATGCACGGAACGAGCAAGACTTGCGGTAGACTCGTCCGAGGGGTCGGTGCCTGACGGCGGGAGAGGAGAGACGGAAGATGAAGGTGGTCGTGCTCAACGGGAGCCCCAAG
>JBFLVU010000330.1:0-1834 GCA_040758175.1 Acidobacteriota bacterium
GCGCCTCGTCGGCGAGGGCGTCCTCGCCATTCAGGGCGACGCCCGGGAGGAATCGGTCCTTCGGTCCGCGGGCCTCCAGCGGGCCAGGGGGCTCATCGCCCTTCTCCCCGACGATCCCGACAACCTCTACGTCATTTTGACGGCCCGGGACATGAACCCGGGGCTGGTCATCTTTGCCCGCGCCAACGATCCATCGGGGGAGCGCCGGTTGCTCCAAGCGGGGGCCAACCACGTCATCAGCCCCCACCGGGAGGGCGGCAAGCGCATCGCGCGGATGGTATTGAACCCCAACGTGACGGACTTCATCGAAATGGCCACCGAAAAGCAGAACCTCCACCTCCAAATGGAGGAGTTCACCGTCCGTCCGAAGAGCCCGCTGGCCGGGAGGACGCTCACCGACACGGGACTGCTCAAGCGCCACCGGATCCTGGTGGTGGCCATCAAGCGGGCCGACGGGTCCATGACCTTCCATCCCGAGGGAAGCACCCAGATCCATGAGGGGGACGCCCTCATCGTCCTCGGGCCCGGCATTCGGGAGGACCTCTTCTGACTGGCGCCGGAGGCCCGTCGCGCGTATCCTGATGCTCTTGGAATCACGGGGGGCCGGCCAGCCGCCCGTTCGCGAAACCATTAGGGAGGTCGCCATGTCGAACATCTTCATCCTCTCGGGCGCCCGCACGGGCATCGCCAAATTCATGGGCGCGTTTTCGCCCTTTTCAGCCCCTGATTTGGGGTCCTTCGCCCTCAAGGAGGCCCTCCGGCGCGGACAAGTGGGGCCGGACGAAGTGGACGAGGTGATCATGGGGATCGTCCTGCAGGCCGGCGTGGGCCAGAACCCCGCCCGACAGGCGGCCTTGAAGGCGGACTTTCCCGTGTCCATCCCGGCTTTCACGGTCAACAAAGTCTGCGGTTCGGGTCTGAAGACCGTCATGCTGGCCGCCCAGGCGATCAAGGCCGGCGACGCGCGCGCGGTGGCCGCGGGCGGGATGGAGTCCATGACCAACGCCCCCTACATGCTCAAGCAGGCGAGGACGGGCCTCCGTCTCGGCTCGGGCGAGGTCCTCGACTCCATGGTGGCCGACGGGCTCACCGACGCGTACGACGGCCAGCACATGGGCCTCACCGCCGAACTCGTGGCCTCGGAATACGGGATCGCGCGGGAGGCCATGGACGGCTATTCGGTGCGCAGCCACCAAAAGGCGGACGCCGCCTGGAGGGCGGGTAAGTTCGAAGCGGAAACCTTCCCCGTGCCGATCCCGCAGAAGAAGGGGGAGCCCATCTCCTTCCGGCAGGACGACGGAATCCGCGGCGACGTGGGATTGGAGGCCCTCGCCAAGTTGAGGCCGGCCTTCAAGAAAGACGGCGTCGTGACGGCCGGAAACGCCAGCCAGATCAACGACGCCGGCGCGGCGGTGGTGGTGTGCGACGGGCGGTTCGCCGAGAAGAAGGGCGTGGAGCCCCTGGGGCGGATTGTTGCCTACGGGACGGCCGGTCTGGAGCCCCGCTGGGTCATGATGACCCCCGAGCCCGCGGTCCGGCTGGTCGCCGAGAGGGCCGGCTGGACGCTGGACCAGGTGGACCTCTTCGAACTCAACGAGGCCTTCGCGGCCCAGTCGGTGGCCCTTCTCAAGGTCCTTGGGATCCCGGAGGAGAAGGTCAACGTCCACGGCGGAGCCGTGGCCCTGGGCCATCCCATCGGGGCCTCCGGTACCCGCTGCCTCCTCACCCTTCTCCACGCCATGAAGGACCGCGGCGCCAAGCGCGGCATCGTCAGCCTCTGCCTCGGCGGAGGGAACGGCGTGGCGATGGCGGTGGAGCGGATTTAGGGCACGGG
>JBFLVU010000331.1:0-1831 GCA_040758175.1 Acidobacteriota bacterium
GTACTGAGCTTCGAAGAGGCCAGGGGAGTCAGTAGGTGAGTAGGTGAGTAGGTGAGTAGGAGAGTAAGTGAGTAGGCGAGTAGGTGAGTAGGTGAGTAGGTCAGTAGGCAATGAGGGGCCGGGGCGGCGGGAATGGGCGCCCCGGCCCTTTGCTTGGGAGCGTTCGTCCCCGCCGCGCGACCGCTCCTCCCAAGGCCGCAACGAAGGGGAAGGGGTTTTCGTAGACCCTGGAGCAAGGCACGCGGCGGATTTGCGTCGCGTGCTAAAATCTCGTCGAGCGGCCCGAGGCGGGGCCGCCCCTTTGCGAGGAGCACCCGATGGGGCACGAACTCAGCACGCCGGACATCATCGCCCAGAAACTGGACCAGGCCGCCGACGCCCTTCGCGAGTCGGGCGCCGACCTCTGGCTGACCTTCGTCCAAGAGACGAGCGCCGGCGCCGAGCGGATCTACTACTACATCTCCCCGGGGCACCTGACCTGGGAGAGCCTCATCGCCGTGACGCCCTCGGGCGAACGCTTTCTCATCTGCGGCCGCTTCGACCAGCAGGTTTTCGAGGCCTCCCGCCTCTTCACCGAAGTCATCACCTTCGTCCAGGACTTCCGCGAGCCCTTCGAGGCCCTCATGGCCCGGCTGAAGCCCCGGCGCGTGGCGGTCAATTTCTCCATGAACGACACGGCCGCCGACGGCATCCCCCACGGCCGCTTCCTCTACCTCGAGGAACTGCTCAAGTCCTTCGCTCCGGGCGCGCAGGTGGTCTCCGCCGAGTCCATCATCGGGGCCCTCATCTCCCAGAAGTCTCCCAAGGAGCAGGCCCACCTCCAGGCCGCCGTGACCCACACGGTGGGCCTCTTCGAAGACATCGGCGGGTTTCTCCGGCCCGGCCGGACGGAGAAGGAAATCTACGATTTCGTCCAGGGCCGCATGGCCGCCAAGGGTCTGACTCCGAGCTTCCAGACCCTGGTCTTCGCGGGGGACCGCGGGGCGGGCATGGGCCACGGCGCCGCCACGGACAACGCCGTCCGGGAGTGCGACCTCGTCCACGTGGACATGGGCGTTTTCGTGGGCGGCTACGCCTCGGACATGCAAAGGACCTGGTACGTCCGGAAGCCCGGGGAGACGACGGCCCCCGAGTCGGTGCAGAAGGGCTTCGACACCATCGTCCGGGCCATCGACGCCGCGGCGGCCGTCCTCCGGCCGGGAATCCCGGGGACCGAGGCGGACGCCGCCGCCCGCGCGGTGGTCGTGGGGGCCGGCTATCCCGAATACCCCCACGCCCTCGGTCACCAGCTGGGACGCCACGCCCACGACGGCGGGTGCCTGCTCGGGCCACGCTGGCCCCGCTACAAGAACACCATCCTGCTTCCCGTCCGGGAGAACCAGATTTTCACCCTCGAGCCCTCCTTGAACGTGCCGGGCTTCGGCGCCGTGGGCATCGAGGAGGACGTCCTCATCACTCGGGATGGCCCCCGCTTTTTCGCCGAACCCCAGCGGGAACTTTGGTTCGTGTAGGAAGGCCGCCTCTCCAGTCGGGACTCCGAGATTACTGGACCAGGGGACCAGGGGACCAGGGGACTAGGGGACTGGGAAAAGGCGCGTCCCTCGCCCCACGTCTCACGCCTCACGTCTCACGCCTCACGCCTCACATCTCGCGTTTTGCTCCGGTCGGGAGACCGGCGGGCGAGGGCACCCGCCCCACGGATCTCGCTTTCGCCTTTGCTTTCCAATCCGAAATCCACTGCTGTCCAAAATAGTATTGGGCGCAGCTTGTCGCGTGTTTCCCGGAGCGAAGCGGAGGGCAACACGCAGGCCGCAGGATTGGGCCTTGGGCA
>JBFLVU010000332.1:0-1776 GCA_040758175.1 Acidobacteriota bacterium
ACTATTGGGAAAACCGCCGTGCGGCATGACCGACGTTTATGTCGCACACCCGGGTGTGCGGTGTAGGGAGCAGATAAACTGTCCGGTCTTGTAGCACAAGGGTTGTCCGGTTTCATTGGAGCCAAGGAGGCGACCGATGAGACGGACAGAGTGGCTACGGGAGACACGGGCGATGCGGTTTGAGGAGGCGTTTTACGGCTGGAGGGCGAAGCGGCTGACGCAGGAGGAAGCGGCGCTGCTTTTGGGGGTTTGCGGCCGGACCTTTCGACGATACGTGGACCGCTTCGAGGCGGAGGGGCTTGACGGGCTTTCGGACAGGCGCCTGACCCAGGCCTCGCACCGGCGGGCTCCGGTGGACGAGGTGATGCGGCTGACCGAGGCGTACCGGGCCAGGCACGAGGGTTGGGCGGCCCAGCATTTCTACTCCTGGTACCGCCGGGATGGAGGCGGGCGAAGCTACACCTGGGTGAAGACCAAGCTCCAGGAAGCGGGGCTGATGAAGCGGGCCAAGGGCCGGGGCAAGCACCGAAAGCGCCGGGAGCGGATGCCCTGGACCGGGATGATGCTGCACCAGGACGGCAGCACGCACGAGTGGGTGCCGGGCAAGAAGTGGGACTTGATCGTGACCCTGGACGACGCCACCAACGAGCAGTATTCGGCGTTTTTCGTGGAGCAGGAAGGCACGGCGTCGAGCTTTCGGGGCGTCCAGGAGGTCATCGAGGCCCGGGGCCTGTTCGCCTCGATCTACACGGACCGGGGGAGCCACTACTGGAACATGGAGAAGGCGGGCGGGAAGGTGGACCGGCAGAACCTGACCCAGTTCGGCCGGGCCATGGAGCAGCTCGGCATCCAGATGATCCCGGCTTACTCACCCCAGGCGCGGGGCCGGAGCGAGCGCATGTTCCGCACCCACCAGGGCCGGCTGCCCAAGGAACTCCTGGCGGCGGGGATCACGGAGATGGAGGCCGCCAACCAATACCTTAGGGAGGTTTACCTGCCGGCGTTCAACGCGGAGTTCGCCCGCCCGGCCGCCGAGGAGGGATCGGCCTTTGTGTCCTGCCAGGGAAGGGAACTGGCGGACGTGCTTTGCGAGCATCACAAGAGGGTGGTGGGGAATGACAACTGCGTTTCCTTCGAGAACAAAAAGCTGCAAATTCCGAAGGATACGGTGAGATTCCATTACGCGAGGGTCGGGGTCCGGGTGCACCGATACCCGGACGGCCACCTGGCGATCTTCCACGGCCCTCGCTGCCTGGCCCGCTACGACGCGGAAGGGGTCCTGGCAGATCCCGAGAATCCGGGCGCCCTGCCTTCGAAGGCATTGGGTTTATCGCATTCTGGCCATCCGGATGATCGGAAGGACTCGGCCGCGCTGCTTTCGAAAGCATTGGGTTTATCGCATTCTGGCCATCCGGATGATGGGGAGGGCTCGGCCGCGCAAAAACGAGAAAGGCCGGGCGCGAAGCCCGGCCCATCCGTATTGGCGCCCGCCTCGGCGCTCGGGTCGCTCCCCAGCGTCGCCCTATCCTCCGGGCGGGCAAGGAAACCCTATCCCAAAAAGCCGGCCCTTTCAAACGGAAACCCTTGAAGGAGGCCAATCCCGAGGCGGATCACCCCGCCCAAAAGCGGACAGATTACGTGCTACAAAACCGGACAGTTCTATTTGTTGACAACAGCTCAGACCCAATCTCATACCTGGGCCTCGGGGGATCGGGCGGAGGGCGGAGGAGGAAAAGAGAAGAACCATCCGGAAACGGTCCGGCCCCAATTTCCGCG
>JBFLVU010000333.1:0-1770 GCA_040758175.1 Acidobacteriota bacterium
CGATGTTGAGGTGATGGATCCGCACTCCCCGGCGCTTGGCCTCCAGCATGAGCGGGGCGAGCTTCCGGATGGGCGATTCCTGGACGGTCAGCGCGCGCCTGGACAGGTCCATGAATTCCTCCCGCCCCCGCCGGATGGCGCGGGGCACCTGGGGCTAGGTCTCCTCGACGACCTCCACCTCGTACGTATACTCGGCCGTTTTCCGAAGCATGGCCCCAATGGAGCAGTATTCCTCGTCCGAGAGTTCGATGGCCGCCTTGACGCGCGCGGCGTTCAGGCCCTTTCCCCGGACGGTGTACTTCGCGTGGACCTTGACGTAGACCCGAGGGTTCTCGGCCGCGCGCTCTCCGGAGATCTCGATCTCGATTCCGCGCACGTCCTGCCGCATCTTCTGGAGGATGGACACGAGGTCGATGCCCGAGCAACCGCCGAGGCCCATGAGGACGTATTCGATGGGCGATGGGGCGGCCCCGTCGCCACCGTTGAAGGTGCTGTCCATCATGATCCAATGGTTGGTCTCGGACCGCGCCGCAAAGGCGCTCTTCTCGACCCAGGTGACTTTCACCGCCATGCTCCCCTCCTCCGGAAGGAGTCATTATTGGACGGCGTTACTCACTTGGCAACCCCGGAGGCGAGTGCCGCGCACAGGTGGTATCATCCATCGGGGGTCCCTCGGAGCGCCTTTCATGCGAACGATCGTGCTGGGCGACGTGCACCTGGGCTCCAAACTCTGCCGCTGCGGCTGTCTCCTTCGCGTCCTCGTCTCCGCCCGGTGGGATCGATTGATCCTTAACGGCGACATCTTCGACGATCTCAACTTCAGGAGGCTCAACCGGAACCATTGGAAGATCCTCGAGATCCTCCGCGACCTGGGGAAGGACCGCGAAGTCGTCTGGATCCGCGGCAACCACGACGGCTCCGCCGGGCTCCTGGGCCACCTGCTCGGGGTAAGGGTTTACGAGGAGTTCCTCTTCAACTACCGGGGCAGGAAGGTCTACGTCGTCCACGGGGACCAGTTCGATACGTTTCAGAAATCCGCGCGGAAGGTCCGGAGCCTTCGCGACCTCTTTTACGGCTTCGCCATCTGGTTCGACGTGCCCAGAAAGACGGCAATCCAGTGGGTCCAGCGCTCGAGCTACGTCTTCGAAAGGGCGGCGCGCCGGGTGAAGGAGGGCGCCGTGGCGCGCGGCATCCAGCTGGGCGCCTCCTACGTGGTCGTGGGCCACACCCACCGGAGGGAGATGGAAAGGACCGGCGGGGTCCTGTTCCTGAATCCCTCCTCCTGGCTAACGTCGAATCCCGCCTACGCTCTTTTCGACGACGGCGAGACGGAGCCCCGTCTCGTCGCGGTCCGAGTCCCGAGGGCCTCCCTCCTGCGGCGAGCCCTCGCCCGGGCCTCCCTTTCCAAAGCGCACGTCCCGGGGCCTGGGCCCGGGACGTGCGAAGGCTTCGAATAACCCCTCTCCGGTGGCTTCTTCAGGGAAGGAGGGGCTCCACGACGAGGGTTTTCGGTGAGTACGTCAGGCGGGCCCGGTCCACCTTGAGGGTCAGCTGGTTGCCCCGGATTTCCAAGGCCCCCTCCAGAACCTGTCCTGCCGATAGCGACAGGGGCTGGCCGTCAAGGGTCATGTAGGGGACCTCGGCGGCTGAGAATCCCGCTGTCATGCCCTTGCGGGTCTCGATCAGGATCGGCCGGGAGGAGGCGAACTCGAAGTGCCCCTCCCCCACGAGGCTGTAGTACCTCTCACGAATTTCCCGTGTCCGGTCCAG
>JBFLVU010000334.1:0-1770 GCA_040758175.1 Acidobacteriota bacterium
GGGCCCCTTCAGCCGCACCCGGGAGGGCACCGTGCTGGAGGAGCAGGTCCACCTGGGCAACTTCGTGGAGACCAAGAAGGCCCGCCTCGGCAAGGGCGTCAAAGCGAACCACCTCTCCTACCTGGGGGACGCCACCGTGGGCGCGGGCTCGAACATCGGCGCGGGCACCATCACCTGCAACTACGACGGCCGGACAAAGCATCCCACGGTCCTGGGCGAGGGCGTGTTCGTGGGAAGCGACACCCAGCTCGTGGCCCCCGTCACGGTTGGCGACGGGGCGTACATCGGCGCGGGGGCCACCGTTACCAAGGACGTCCCTCCCGGGGCCCTCGCCATTTCCCGCGTTCCCCAAAAGAACGTCGAGGGCTGGGCCCATCGGAAGAAGTCCCGGGAGCGCTGAGCCTCCCTCGAGGACTCGGGAACGAAAGCCCCCCCAGGCCCCACTCGGGTAGAGCGAGGTATACTCGTTCCAGGAGGCGGCCATGTGCGGAATCGTGGGCTACATCGGCCCGAAGGACCCGGTTCCCATTCTCATGGACGGGCTCAAGCGGCTCGAATACAGGGGCTACGATTCGGCGGGCATCGCCGTTTTCGAGGGGGACGGCCTGCGGACCGAGCGCGCCGCCGGAAAGATCGTGAACCTTGAAGACAAGTTGAGGCTGAACCCCTTGCGCGGGGTGTACGGGCTCGGTCACACCCGCTGGGCGACCCACGGGAGGCCCACCGAGGAGAACGCCCACCCCCACACCGATTGCACGGGGCGGGTCGTGGTCGTCCACAACGGGATCATTGAGAATTACCTCGCGCTCAAGGAGGAACTGATCGGCCGCGGGCACGCCTTCCGGACGGAGACCGACACGGAGGTGGTGGCGCACCTGCTTGAGGAGCAGGGAGACGACCTGGAGGCGGCCATGCGCGCCGTGGCCGGCCGCCTGTCCGGCATTTTCGCGCTGGCCGCCGCCAGCGCGCGGGACCCGGGGCGCATCGTCACGGCCCGGATGGGGCCGCCCCTCGTGGTAGGGCTCGGCCGGGGCGAGAACTTCGTGGCCAGCGACATCCCCGCCATCCTGAGCCACACCCGCGACATGGTGTTCTTGGACGACGGCGAGATGGCCGTGGTGACGGAAGAATCCATACGTTTCACGGATTTCGAGGGGCACCCAAGGACCAAGTCCCCCACCCGCATCGCCTGGGACCCCATCCAGGCCGAGAAGGCCGGGTTCAAACACTTCATGCAAAAGGAGATCTACGAACAGCCCCGGGCCGTGGCCGACACCCTCGTCGGAAGGATCTCCCTGGATCGGGGTCAGGTCTTTCTTGACGAAGTGGGACTGTCGGACGACACGGCCCGGGAGGTCCGCAGGATCCTTCTGGTGGCCTGCGGAACCTCTTGGCACGCGGGCCTCTGCGGGCGGTACCTCATGGAGGGCCTCGCCCGGATCCAGGCGGAGGTGGACTACGGTTCCGAATTCCGGTACCGGGACCCACTGGTGGACGCGTCCACCCTCTGCGTGTTCATCTCCCAGTCGGGGGAGACGGCGGACACCCTCGCGGCCCTCCGGGAGGCAAAATCCAAGGGGGCTCCCACGCTCGCCATCTGCAACGTGGTGGGGAGCATGCTCTCCCGCGAAGCCGACGGCACGCTCTTCACCCACGCCGGTCCCGAAATCAGCGTGGCCTCCACCAAGGCCTTTACGACCCAGCTAGCGGCCCTGAGCCTTCTATCGCTTCATCTGGCCCAAGTCCGCGGCGTTCTGTCCGCGCGGGACC
>JBFLVU010000335.1:0-1764 GCA_040758175.1 Acidobacteriota bacterium
GCCCGCCTTCGAAGGCCCCCTCTCCAATGTCCCCTGTTTTCAAATCCAAAATCCCAATTTGCAAGTCCCCAATGCCCCTTCTTTCACTTCCGCCTTCCGCCTTGCCTCTTCCCCCTTCCCCAGTGCCCATTCTGTGCACTCTCTCTCCCTATGCTCTCCTTCGGGACGAACCCACGCTTGTCCCGAAAGGAGACCGTATGTCCCTCGACCTCGTCTTGCGGGGCGTCTTCGACGCCTGCGCCCAGGACGGCCCCCTCGAGTTCCACCCCCGCGCCGAGCGCGTCGCGGACCTTCTCCCCCTGACCCTCCCCTGCGATCGGGGCGAGCATCCCCCCGAGGTCTTGGCCGCCGCCAGCCTCCTGGCCGTGTGCGGCGGGCACACCCAGATCGTCATGGGCCTCCTCGACGGCCGGGGCGGCCTCTGGCTCCTCCACAACCGCGCCATGTCCTTCCTCCTCAAGGCCTGCCTCGACCGCGTGGCGGAGGAGACGGGGCGCGAGCCCGGCGGCGAGCCCATGCTCCTCATCGTGGGCCTCTCCGGGGCCCTTCCGCCCGACCAAGCCGAGGTCCTTGAGCACCTCTCCGTCCGTGTGGCCTGCGCGGCCGCGGGCGCCCGCCATCCCTTGCGCTTCATGACCGCCTTCCAGTGCGACGACGATCTGATCCTCCACACCCTCCACGAGGAGGAGGTCGCCGCCATCCTCTGCGGCCCCGCGCCCGACATGGGCGTCTTTCGGACGGATGATGAAGGTGCCTGAAGCCCACCGCGCGCCACCGCATAAAGGACGCCGCCGAGGCCCCGGAGACATATCCCTCCGGCCGCCTTAGAGCCTATCCGTAAATAACCCCAATGTTTCTCCAACAGATGATGGCGGCGGCAAGGTGCACCAGAGCTTCGTAGCTTTCGGCCAGTTTCTCGTACCGAACAAGAAGCTTTCGGAACCGATTGAACCAGGAATGAGCGGCTTCGACAACCCATCGGCGGTTCTTGGGGGGGCGTCCCCGGCCACGCTTCTTGCGGCTGATTCGAGGAATATACCCCCTGCTCCGGATGGCTTGCTGGGCGGGCTCCCCATCATAAGCCTTGTCGGCGTAAAGGAAGGGCCCTTCTTCCTCGGGCGGGAGCGGTAGAACGATGGCATCGAGTACAGGCTCAAGCTGGGTGACATCATGCCGGTTGGCCCCGGTGACGACGAGGGACAGCGGGACACCATGCCCGTCGACCAAGAGGTGGCGCTTGCTTCCCTTTTTTTCCCCGATCCGTCGGATTGGGCCCGACGGCGTCTCGTGCGAGAGGGGCCTTGAGCATCGTGCCGTCCATGCTCTGCCATCTCCAGGCGATTCCCTCCATCTCGTCGTACTCCGCAAGCCCAGCCCTCCACAAGGCCACAAAGAGCCCCTGCTTGAGCCACATCCGGAAATAGCCATGAACCGAGCTGGCGCTTCCGAATCGCTCCTTGGGCAAGGCCTTCCACTGGCATCCGGTGCGCAGGACAAACACGATCCCCTCAAATACCGTCCGCGGATCCATCGGCTTTCGGCCCTGCCCAGGCTTCCTTTTGTACTCCCTGGATGCGTCGCGCTCACGCTTCGGAATCAGCCCCTCCACTCTCGACCAGAACTCGTCGGAAACCTCCCAGGATCGTACTTTAGCCATGCAGGTACCTCCCAAAGAAAGTATAGGGAGGTCCACCCTTCAAAGCACGTTATTTACGGATAAGCTCTTAGAATGCCTCCCCTCGCCGTAGCGGCTCTTGCTCGCAA
>JBFLVU010000336.1:0-1732 GCA_040758175.1 Acidobacteriota bacterium
GGGGAGTTCAGCGACGCGCCGCGGAGCGCCACGAGGGGGGCGGAGCCTCCCTCTTGGTATTCTCACCGCCGGAAGGCCGAAGGCCCCCCCAGGACGCGGGCGGGCAGGTACACGATGGCCTTGAAGAGGGACAGCACGCCCCCCACGGCGATGCCGAGGATCCGGAAGGGCAGGAGGAGGAGCCACACGATCGGGTAGAGGACCAGGGCCAGGAGCGCCAGGGGCCAGCAGAAGAAGAGCAGGATCAGCCAGAGCAGGAACGCCGCCATCAGAGTGCCCGTCCCGGCTGGGGATACGGAAGGCCTGCCAGGAAGGTTTCCAGGGCCCGGAGGGCCTCCTCGGGCGGGTTCGTGAAGAGGAAGGCCCCCTCCCAGGGCGGACCCTGGTTCACCCGGACGCAGACCGAGTCGGTTTCGAAGACCCGCTCCCCCAGGTGGAGGCGCAGGAGGGCCCGCTTGAGAAGGTGGAAGGCGTGGGGCCCGCGCACCAGGACCGCCTCCGCGCTGATGTTGAGGACCTCCACGGGAAAGCCCTCCGCCCCCGCGGGGACGAGGCGCGCCGGGAGGGCCAACCGGTGCCGATGGTGCCTCCTCCGCTCCAACATCCTGCCCTCCCGCCCGCCGGGGGTCCCTGGCTCAGTCGATGCCGCAGGCCTTGCGCGCCCTTGAAAGCGTGGCCGCCGCCACGGGACGCACCCGCGCCGCCCCCTCCCGCAGGACCTCCTCCACGAAGCCCGGCCGCGCCGCCAGCTCCTTCCGCCGCTCCCGCGCCGGCCCGAAGGTCTCGTCGAGGACGGCGATGAGCCGCTTCTTGGCGTCGCTGTACTTGAGCCCGCCCTTCTGGAAGCGCTCCCGCCACTCGGCGTCCTCCTCCTTGGACACGAAGAGCTTGAGGAGGTTGTAGACGTTGTTCGCGTCGGGGTCCTTGGGGGCCTCCACCGCCGCCGAGTCGGTCACGATGGCCATGACCCGCTCCTTGAGCGCCTTGCCCTCGAGGAAGAGGCCGATGTCGTTCCCGTAGGACTTGCTCATCTTCTGGCCGTCGAGGCCCGGCACCACCCCCGCCTCGGGGAGGATGCGGTCCTCGGGGATCACGAAGACCTCCTGGCCGTAGGTGTTGTTGAAGCGCTGGGCGATGTCGCGCGTGACCTCCACGTGCTGTTTCTGGTCCTTCCCCACGGGGACCACGTTGGAGTCCACGATGAGGATGTCCGCCGCCATGAGGACCGGGTAGGCGAAGAGGCCGTGGTCCGGCGCGATGCCCTTGGCGACCTTGTCCTTGTAGGAGTGGCACCGCTCCAGCAGGCCCATGGGCGTCACGGTGGTGAGGAGCCACGTCAGCTCGGGCACCTCGGGGATGTCCGACTGGCGGTAGAAGGTGCACGTCTGCGGGTCCAGGCCCAGGGCCAGGTAGTCCAGCGCCACGTCCCGCACGTTCTCCCGCAGGACCTGCGGCTCCTTCACCGTCGTCAGCGCGTGGAAGTCCGCGATGAAGTAGAAGGCGTCGCCCCCGTGCTGGAGGTCCAGGTGCTGGCGCATGGCGCCCAGGTAGTTCCCCAGGTGAAGTTTCCCCGATGGCTGGATGCCCGACAGAACGCGCATGGTCCCTCCCCGCGAACGCCGTGAATCTAGCAGACCCCCCCGCGCCCTTCAAGTGGCCCCGGCCCCCGGACGCTTCCACTTCGCTCTTCCAATCCCGAATTCCGATCGCCGATTTTCCCTGCCTCTGTCCC
>JBFLVU010000337.1:0-1727 GCA_040758175.1 Acidobacteriota bacterium
GGCGGCCGCGAGGGTCTTGAGCGAGAAGGGGAATCCTACGGGGTGCTGGGGGAGGCCGGGGTGGGAGCCGCGGCGTCCTGCCCGCCCACGCCCGTGTTCACGTGGGTCGTGGTGGCCCCGGGGACGCGCCCCTGGGGGTTGTACGTCCGGAAGAAGTCGCGGTGCTGGCCAAGGACCGCCTGAGCCTTCGCCCAGGTGACGGGATCCTCGGGCTGGGTCGTGAAGAAATTGAGGCCCATGCGGCGCAGGAGGTGGGCCAAGTCGCCCTCCTTCAGCACGGCGCCCGCGTTCCAGAAGCCCGTCAGGGGAGCGATGCCGCCCTGTCCGAGATACTGAGTGGCGCTGGCGGGAGTCCAACCACCCTGGGGGGCGGGCTTGCCGAGGGCGTTTGCCAGGAGCACGGCGAAGTCGCCCTGGGAGATGGGATCCTCCGCGTTGGCGGCGAAGGCCGAAAGAGCCAGTAGGGAGAGGGCCAAAGCGGCCAGCACGACCAGGACCTTGCGCATGACACGTCCTCCTGTTCTCGCAATATAAGGGGTGGCCGCTTTCAAGTCAACCACCGCAACCCCGTCTCGTTGTATCACTTCCACTGCTTTTGGCCGGGCCGGCGGGCCGCCTCCCGCAGGGGCGGGCGACGCCGGGGCCCGGTCACACCGACTTGCTCCGAAAGATCTCGCTCCACGCGCCGGCCTTGCCCATGATCCAGGGGATCTTCTTTGGCTCCTTGCCGGTCTCGTAGTAGTAGTGGCTGTAGTAGTAGTTCTCGTAGTAACTGCCCGACTTGGGATCCACGTCGTTGAGCACGACTCCCGCCACGGGGATCTGGTGGCGCCTCAGGGTGAGGAGGGTGCGCTCCAGCATGGGGCGCAGGGTCTTCTTGTAGCGGGCCACGAGGAGGGCGAAGTCGGTCATGGCGCCGAGGATCTGGGCGTCGGCCAAGCTCAAAGCCGGCGGCGAATCCACGATCACCCAGTCGTACTCCTTCCTCAGGCGCTCCAGCAGGTCGTGGAAGCGCTTCATGGAGAAGAGTTCGGGGGGGTTGGGGGGGATGGGGCCCGAGGCCAGGACCCAGAGGTTCGAGTGGGGCCCCTGGACCACGAATTCCTCGAGGGTGGCCCCCTTCTCGGCGAGGTACAGGGTCAGGCCCTTCTTGCCCGCGATGTTGTTGAGGGTCCGGTTCACCTGGGGGCGCCTCAGGTCGCAGTCCATGAGGAACACGCGGTCCCCCGTGGCGGCGAGGGTCCTCGCCAGGTTCACGGCCACCGTGGTCTTGCCCTCCTTGGGGCCCGCCGAGGTCACGAGGAGGAGGTTCTTCTGCTTGTTCTCGCTCGCGAAGATGAGGGCCGTCCGAAGGGTCTGAAAGGCCTCCACCACGGCCCGGTCGGTCCCGTTCCCCATGGTGGGCACGAGGGTGAGGAGGTTGAGGCCCAGGCGCGCCTCCAGCATGTCCACGTCCTTAACGGTCGTGTCCAGGTACTGGTAGGCCACCACCGACCCCGCCGAGAGCATCAGGCCGAGCATGAGCCCCAGGAGCAGGTTCATGGCCTTGCGGGGGCGCACGGGCGCCGTGGGGGGAAGGGCGGCGTTCACCAGGCGCACGTTGCTCGAGAGCAGGGCCGAACTGACGTTCAGCTCCTTCATCTTGTCGTAGAGGAGGTCCATGTACTTCTTGATGGCCGTCCCGCTGGTGGTCAGGGCCTCGCCTCGGGAGGCCCCCTCCACGAACT
>JBFLVU010000338.1:0-1721 GCA_040758175.1 Acidobacteriota bacterium
GCCCGTCGCGCGGGCTTCACCGTCCGCCCGCAGGCGCTTGGATCAGCGGCCGGGACGGGGGCGGACGCGCATGGAGCCGTCCTGGGCGGTGAGGACCTCCACCTCCTCTCCGGGCGTGAAGGCCTCGCCCTGGGCCTGCTCCTGGACGATGGCGTACAGGGGGCCCGAATCCAGGCGCACCACGATTTCGAGGCCCTGCCGGGTGGTGGCGTCCTGCTCGATGGCCGAGCCGGCCAGCCCGCCGAGGATGGCCCCCGCCACCGTGGCCATGGCCTGGCCCGCGCCGCCGCCCACGCCGGACCCGACGGTGGCGCCCGCCACGGCTCCCGCCAGCCCGCCGAGGCCCGAGCGCGTCCCCTCGATCTTCACCAGGCGGACGCTGTCCACGACGCCGCGCTGGACGGTCATGGGCAGGCGCGCGTCCGAGCGCCCGTAGGCCCGTCCCGACAGGCTGGACACGCAGGCGGCGGAGGACGCAAGCAGAGCGAGTAACCCCAAGACGGCTGTCATTCGACGCATCGGATCACCTCCGGGAGCGGAAGACGCCCGGCCCGCCCCGGCGCCGCCCCACGGCCTCGACTATACGCCGGAGCGGGCCGGAAAACCGTGAGCCGGGCCACAGGTCAAGGCGCGGAGGCAATGCGCACGTCGCCCGATCCCGTATCCACGCGCAGGTCCGTGGAGCCCGCCCCGCCCGAGAAATCGAAGGAGTGGCCCCGCTCGTCGGCGGTGCCCGGAAAGTCACTGCGGACGCGGCCGGAACTCGTCTCCGCGGAGCCCGAGATCTTGGCCTCGCGCGGGAAGGTCAGGAAGACGTCGCCCGACCCCGTGTCGGCCACCACGCGGACCGCCCCGGGGGCCTTGCTCCAGACGGCCTCCACGTCGCCGGAGCCCGTGTCGAAGGAGGCCCGCCCCACGAGGCCCTCGGCGCGGATGGAGCCGGATCCCATGTCGCCGCGGAATTCCGCGGCCTCTCCACGGAAGTCCACGTCCCCCGACCCCGTGTCCACCGCCACCCGGTCCGCCGGAGCGGAAAGCCGAACCACCACGCGGCCGGAGCCCGTGTCGGCCTCCAGGTTCTTGCACGAGCCCTCGATCCGCACGTCCCCGGAGCCCGTGTCCACGGTGAGGTCCCGCCCCGGGTTCTCGCCCTTGAGGACGATTTCGCCCGAACCCGTGTCCAGACTCAGGTCCATTCCGGGGGGCAGGACCACGACCACCGAACCGGACCCGTTGAAAAAGCCCACGTGCCCAAAGGACTTGGGACGGCACCGGACGAGGAGCGTGTCGCCCGACTCCTGGAAGACCGGGGCGTAGGCCGCCAGGGCTTCCTCCGCGTCCGAGGGCCAGGAGGTCAGCTCGGCGTCCACCACGACCGCCACCTCCGTGGCGCCCTCCTTCACCGTTACGGATACGTCGTGAAAGGAGGCCTCCACCTTGAACGCGCCCCCGGGCTTGGGGGCGAAGCGGTGCTCCTTGTGAAGCTTGGCCGTTCCGGCCAGGGTGGAGAGGGCCATCAGGAATCCCGAGACGGCGACGAGAATCGCGCGCGTTTTCATGGGCGTTGTCTCCCTCGCGCGAAGCGCCACCGGGTCCATCGCCCGGCGGCCTTCGGACGTTGCATTAGACGCAGGCGCGGAGGAGCGGGTTTCAATCCCGTGCGGGGGTCCTCCCGGAGGACGGCGGGTGCGAGAACCCCGCGCCCCTCGAAGCCGTAGGAC
>JBFLVU010000339.1:0-1710 GCA_040758175.1 Acidobacteriota bacterium
AGGACCAGGACGAACGCCGCCGTGGATATCCTGCGCTTCTTGACCATGGGCACCTCCTAGAGTTCGCGTTTCCCGGCCCGAGGGCCGCACCGTGAAACCCGCTGACGTGATGGCCTCAGGGTAGCACAAAAGAGATGGGAGACGGGAGATGGGAGACGGGAGACGGGAGACGTTAGACGTTAGACGAGAGACGTTAGACGAGAGACGAGAGACGAGAGACGAAAGGCGCGCAAAGGCAAAAGGCATTTGGGATTTGAAGAAAGACGAGACGAGAGCCGGGTGACGAGCGGCGATTCTTCGCAGTCCCCTAGTCCCCCAGTCCCCCTGTCCCGAAGAGCGAAATGAGGGACAGCCACCTATTTCGAAATTGGGGACAGCCACCTATTTTGTTCCGATCAACCGGTGGCCCCGGATCCCGTTGCCGGAACGTTCGGGGATTCGATCCATCCAACTCGAAATCCAGGATTCGGATTTCGGAATCTCGTTCCCGCCCTACAGGTCGTGGATGGTCTTGAGTTCGAGGACTTCGAAAGTGCGCTTCCCGCCGGGGGTCTGGACCACGACCTCGTCGCCTTCGCGCTTGCCGAGCATGGCCTGGCCGATGGGGGACTGGACCGAGTAGAGGCCCTTCTGGAAGTCGGCCTCCTCGTGGGTCACGAGCCGCACCGTCAGTTCCTCGTCCTTGTCCAGATCCAGGAGCTTCAGCTGGCTGCCGTAGGCGGCCTTGTCCGTGGGGATGGCGTTGAGGTTGATCCGGGAGAGGGCGCCGATCCGCTCGCGGAGTTGCATGACCCGCGCCTTCACGTACTGCTGGCGCTGAAGGGCCATGTGGTACTCGGCGTTCTCCGACAGGTCGCCCAACTGGCGGGCGCGATCGATCTCTTTGGGGAGCTCGATCCGGAGTTCCTGGTCGAGCTTCTTCAGTTCTTCCTCAAGGGCCTTTCGCGTGGCCTCGAGGCCCTTGGACACGGTGGCCATGGGCGCCTCCTCCGAAGGGCTATCTTAGCCGAAGGTCCTGCCTCCGTTCCAGCTTCTGTCCTCTTTCCCGGACGGTCGCACCCGGTCCGAAGGCGAACGGGTGTCAGAAACCCATGAGAAACCGCCACATGGCCGGCCCCCGCCGGGCCCTTCGGATGGCACGGCCGTTGCTCACAGGGAGCCAGGAGGTGACGTCATGGTCTCCGCCCGCATCTCGAAAATGGCCGGCCTTCTGGCCTTCGCCGCGCTTCCCGCTCTTGCCGCCGCGCCCCGCGTGGTGGTCGTGCCCATCCTGACGGCGGAGGAGGCCCCGGCTTTGATCCGCGCGTCCGAGCGCCTGGTCTGGGACCGCGCCACGGGCACCGCCGTGGCCGAACTGAATGGCGACGCGCCGGCCGCGTCCCTCCCCTTCGCCCCGGAAGCAGCCCCGGGCGCCTCCTTCGACGCGGCCCTCGCTTCCGCCCTGCCGGAGTTCGCGGTCCGGCGGGAACTCGGGAGCCAGGAACTCTCCCGCTACGCCGTCAAGGAGCCCGCGAACCGGACCAAACCCCCGGGCCTCGTCCGGACCGAGCGGCCGGAGGCGGGAGCGCCCTCCCGGACCGAGTCCACCTGCCTCTTCGAGGGCTTCGAGGCCCTTCCCATCTGGGAGGAGGACGGGGGCTCCTGGTGGCACTACCAGGGGGGACAGCCCCACAACGCCGTGGGCGACTACTTCTGGCAGGACGCGGACTG
>JBFLVU010000340.1:0-1707 GCA_040758175.1 Acidobacteriota bacterium
CAGGGAGGCCTTCGAAGGGGGGCGGCCGCGGAGGGCCGCCCCTACGTGGAAGGGAGGCCTTTGGGGGACGGAGATCGGCGTCTGGCAGCACCTCCCGCAAGAAGCGAGACGAGAGACGTGAGACGAAAGACGGGAGACGGGAGACAAGGGACCACAGGCGCGAGCGTGTCGCTTTCGCAACGGGGTTGCCACGCACGAGACGCCCGCTCCCGCTAGGCTTGGCCCTGGAAGGGCCACAAGGCCCAGGGAGGATCGGGAAGATTCCATGAAGGAACCCCGGATCAAGCGCAAACTGGACGTGGCGGTGATCTCCGACGTGCACCTCGGCACCGTGGGCTGTCACGCCTCATCCCTCCTCGACTACCTCAAGGGCATCGAGCCCGAGGTCCTCGTCCTCAACGGCGACATCATCGACTGCTGGCAGTTCCGGAAATACTACTGGCCCAAGGCCCACATGAAGGTCCTCAAGCGCCTCATGAAGATGGTCTCGGAGGGGACCACGGTCTACTACGTCACGGGCAACCACGACGAGATGCTGAGGAAGTTCGCGCCCCTCCGCCTGGGCCACCTCCACCTCGTGAACAAGGTGGTCCTGGACCTCCCGGGCGGGAAGGCCTGGATCTTCCACGGCGACGTCTTCGACGTGGTCCAGCGCTACTCCCGGTGGCTGGCCCGCCTGGGGGCCGTGGGCTACGACCTCCTCATCCTCCTCAACCGCCTGGTGAACTTCGTCTCCCTCCGGCTGGGGCGTGGCCGGATCTCCCTCTCGAAGCGCATCAAGGACGGCGTGAAACGGGCCGTGAAGTTCGTGGACGACTTCGAGCAGACCGCCACGGACCTGGCCCTCGAGGGCGGCTTCGACTACGTGGTCTGCGGCCACATCCACAAGCCCCAGATCCGCGAGGTCCACCGGAACGGACGGTCCGTCACCTACCTCAACTCGGGCGACTGGATCGAGAACCTGACGGCCCTCGAGTACGCGGGAGGCGAGTGGCGCCTCCACCGCCACCCCGAGCCCCTTCTCCGAACGGCGGGCCCTGAGGACGCGGAGGACGCCGACCTCGCAACCCCCTTCGACCGCAGGGCCTTCCTGGCCGCCCTCCCCACCCTGGCCGCCGCCGGAAAGGCCCGGCGCCTCGCCCCGGACTCTTGAGGGCGGGTCCCGCTCCGAAATATCCGGGCAGGGGGTAGGGTTCTCCTGTCCCTGGCCGTTTCCGGCAGGTGACAGGGAGGCCGCCCATGTCGCTCGTTTCACGCCCCCTCTACCGCTCTTCCAGGATATCCACCCGGCCCGCCACCCGCTTCGCCCTCCTCCTCTGCGCGGCTTTTCTGCTTCCGGCGGCCCATCGCGCCGCCGCGCCCCACGTGTTCGGAGGCGGCGGGGAACCCCTCCACCGGTCCCCCTCGACCTGGGTGGCCGAGGGCGGGGGCCTCCTCCTCTGGGGGGAGGGCGCCGAGGTCCGCGTGGGACGCGCGGAGGCGCCCGGGGCGCCCCTCGCCTCCCTCACCCTCGACGCGCCCGCGGCCGGCGGCGTCGTGGCGGGCCCCTTCGCGTACGTGGCCGAGGCGGGCGGAGGCTTGCGGGTGTTCGACCTGCGCGATCCCGCGTTGCCGAGCGAGGCGGGCCGGCTGGCCCTTCCCGGGGAGCCGGGCCCCCTGGGCCTCGCGGGCGATCTCCTCGTCGTCGCCATCCGGGGGGAGGGGATC
>JBFLVU010000341.1:0-1669 GCA_040758175.1 Acidobacteriota bacterium
CGCCCCGTACAGTGCGAGGTACGTCAGATTCCCGTACCCCAGGTAGGAGTTGAGGACCCGGACCGCTTCGTACTTGTCCAGAGCCGGCAGGCTCAGGATCGTCTGGGGAACCGCCAGGAGCGACACGGCGAAGATGATGGGCATGACCCCGCCCGGGTTGAGCTTCAAGGGGAAGTAGACGGCCTGCCCGCCCACCATCTTGCGGCCCACCATCCGCTTGGCATACTGGATGGGTATCTTCCTCTGGGCCCTCTCGAAGTACACGATGAACGCCACGACCCCGACCATGAAAGCCACGAGGAGGGCCACCACGAAGACCGAGAGGTTGCCCTCCTGAACCTGCCGGAAGGTCTGGACCGCGGCCGGGATGAGGCCCACCACGATGCCCGAATAGATCATCAGGGAGATGCCGTTGCCGACGCCCCGCGCCGTGATCTGCTCGCCGAGCCACATGACGAAGGTAGCGCCGGCCGTGAGGATGATCACGGTGAGGACGTGGTAGCCGAAGGTGGGGTTCTCCACGACGCGCTTGGCCGTGACGGGGCTCACCAGGCTCTTGACCCAGAAGGAGATGCCCAGGCCTTGGACGACGCAGATGAGAATCGTCAGGTAGCGGGAGTACTGCACGATCTTCTTCCGGCCCTCGGCACCGCCTTCCTTCTGCAGCTTCTCGATGTAGGGCCACACGACCCCAAGGAGCTGCATGATGATGGACGCGGTGATGTAGGGCATGATGCCCAGTGCAAAGATGGTGCACCGCTCGAGGGCGCCGCCCGAGAAGAGGTTCACGAACCCGAGGACCCCCGAACTCGCGTACTGCTGGAAGAACTCCTGCAGGGCCAGGGCGTCGATGCCTGGCGTGGGGATCTGGGAGCCCACGCGGTACACGGCGAGGAGCAGGAACGTGAAGATGATCCTCTTCCTGAGGTCGGGGATCCTGAAGAGGTTCTGGAAGGCTTCGATCACGGCTGCCTCACCTCCACCCGTCCTCCAGCCGCCTCGATGACCTGCCTGGCCTTCTCGGAGAAAGCGTCGGCGACCACTGTCATGGCCTTGTCCAGGGCACCCACACCCAGGATCTTCACGAGGGAGGTCTCGGACCGGATGAGACCCGCCCGCTTGAGGGTCTTGGCGTTCACTTCGCTCCCGCCCTCGAAGGCCGAGAGGCGGCCCACGTTCACGATCTCCCACTTCTTCGCGAAGATGTTCGTGAAGCCCCGCTTGGGGATCCGGCGCATGAGGGGCATCTGTCCGCCCTCGAAGCCGGGGTTCTGGTGGAATCCGGAACGGGACTTCTGTCCCTTGTGGCCCTTGCCGGCGGTCTTGCCGTGGCCGGAGCCGGGGCCGCGACCGATGCGCTTGGGCTTCTTGACGGCGCCCTTGGCGGGCTTCAGCTCGGAGAGAAACATGGCCGTCCCCCTACTCTTCGGTGACCGTCAAGAGGTGCTTGACGGCGAAGATCATGCCGCGGATTTCCGGCCGGTCCGGGTAGCGCCGCGTGCTGTTCATTCTTCTGAGCCCCATGCTCCAGACCACCTTGCGGAGTTTCTCCGTTCCGGGCCTGCGCACGAGGGTGACCACGAGCTGTTTCTCTTTCACGGGAGCTTTCTTCGCGGCCATGGCCTACCCCACGAGTTCTTCGAGGGTCTTTCCCCTCTTGCGGGCCACC
>JBFLVU010000342.1:0-1661 GCA_040758175.1 Acidobacteriota bacterium
GGGGGGGGGGGGGTGGGGGGGGCTGGGGGTCCTTCCCCAGACAGCACTTTTTGAACTTCTTCCCGCTCCCACAGGGGCAGGGGTCGTTTCTTCCGGGGCCGGTCACGGCGCGGTTCCCTTTCTCTTCTTTCCCCCCGGTGCTGGGGGCTCCAATCCGATGAGGCGGGCGAGTTCGCGGTGGAGGAGGGCGACGCGCTCCACCTGGCCCTTGGCGGGGAAGCGCTCGTAGAAGCCCTCGGAGCGGAAGTCGCGGGCCCTCTCGGCCCACGGGGCGAGGCGCTCCTCCCACCGCGCCGCGCGGCCGTCCTCGGGCTGGCCGTCCTGGGCGGCGAGCTGGGCGCAGACGCGGAGCATGGCCTTGAGGGTGACGGGCTCGGTGATCCGGTGGGCCTTCGAGCCCCAGGCTTCGGCCCAGACCCGCTCGGCGGCCTTGAAGAAGTCGCGGACGGTCCGGTAGTACCCCTGGGCCTCGGCCTGGGTGACCCTCTGGCGGCCCGCATCGGCGTGGTCCTGGGCGAGCCAGCGGTGGAGCTCGTTGAAGAGTTCCGCCTGGAGGATCCACTTCTCCTTGCGGCTCCGGCCTCCCAGGCGGTTGATGCGGTAGCGCAGGGGGCTGTCCGGCTCGCCGTAGAGGAGGCCCGCGACCTCGGCGGCGAGGCGGCGATCGGGGACGGTCCAGTTCGCCTTCTCCCAGAGGTCCACGATGTGGCTCTTGTTGATGCGGGTGGCCGTGGAGTTGATGGTGACGAACATCTCGGTGGCGAAATCCGTGGACTTGCCGTCGAAGACCACGCAGGGGACGAGGATGCCCGCCGCCTCCTGGGGGCGCTCCTGGAGGTAGAAGTGGAGGGCGGCGAGGCGGTGCTGGCCGTCGATGATGAGGAATTTCTCCCGCGGTTCCTCCAGGTGGCCCACGTTGTCGTACGGCGAGACGGGGTGGAAGGCCAGGGTTTCCTGGGTGAAGAGGAGGACCGTGCCGGGGATGGGCGGCTGGCTCTCGGCGGTCTTGTAGAAGTTCTGGATGGCGCGCACCTTGAACCGCGAGATCTCCCGCTGGAAGGCCCCGTCGCTGCGCTCGATGGCGCTCACGAAGCGGGCGATGTCGTCTTCCTTGGCGGGGCGGGCCGCCTCGGGGCTCGGCCCGTCGCCGTAGAAGCGGCGCATGAAGCGGACCCGGTCCAAGAGGTCCCGGGCGGGGTAGGCGATGAAGTAAAAGGTGGCTCCCTTTTGGCGGACTTGGGTGGCGAGCATGGTTCCTCCTAGGTCTCGAAGCGAGCAGGGGCATGGGCGCGGGAAAAGGAAGCCGGCCTCCGAAGGAGGGGAGGCTTGGTTTCGGTGCCCTGAAGGAGGCAGACGCTCATGGGATCCCCCCGAACTGCGGTTTGGGCCCAGGGTAGCCCCGTCCAGCCGCCCGTGTCCAGTTGCTTGGGAGGGGTCAAGGACTCCGCGCAGGCGGGCCGGCTCAGGAGACCGCCGTGGAGGCCACGGATTTCAGAGGAGGCGGAGGCTGGGGCCGCCTTGAGGAGTTGAGTTGGCTTTGTCCTGAAAGGCTGTATGGCCACGGCAAACGCCTCCGCAGGTCCCGCATCGAGCGCCTAGCTTGAAGAAGATACGTCCAGGGAGTGCACAGGACGGACACTCGTGGAAGGAAAAGGGGAGTA
>JBFLVU010000343.1:0-1649 GCA_040758175.1 Acidobacteriota bacterium
CAACCTGGCCGCCATCGTCTTTGCTTCTCTCCTTGTGTTTCTCTCCATCGGCATGGCGACGTCGGAGGAGACCTCGGAGATCCGGGCCTTCGTAGCAGCGAGGGAGAAGGGGAGGCCGGTTCACGCCTGGCTGGACCGCCTGGCTTTGACGGAGAGGTTTCGAAAAGTCGGGGGACTCGGAAATCGGATCCTCGTGTCCGCGGTGGCGGTGCTCGTCTTGCTCTTTCCCCTCAACAGCGGCCTCAAGCAGGTGAAAAGGGAGATCACCCTGAAGCGCGAGGCGGCGAAGGCCGTGGACCGGTTCCTTCCCGGAGTGACCCTTCTTTCCCGGACCGTGTCGGTCGGGCGGGACCAGCCGAGCCTTCACCTGGTCTTGCTGGCCGGCGCGACCCCCGTGGAGCCCAGCGTACGGGAGTTGGAGAAGCACCTCGAAAGCCGGCTGGATGGGCCCGTGCAGGTGACTTTTGCGGAGGTCGCGAGCCGAGCCGCCTTTCAGGAGGCCGCCGCGGCAGGTCCGAGTCCGGGCCGGCTGGGGGGGATGGTCCGCGCGATGGATTCGGGGGAGGTCGCGAGGCTCGCCTCGCTCTGGCCGGGGGAATCGTCGGGGACCTTTCTTGGAGCCGCAGTTGTGGCGCCCCCGGGTGCGATCCGGCCGCGCATCCACATTCGCTACCTGTCCGGACGGCGCCTCGATTCGGAGACAGCGGAAGTGCTGAGGCGAGGCGCGGCGGCCGTTCTGGCGGTTCCCCCCGAGTTCATCCAGATCTCCCTTGTTTCAGCGTCCCTTCCCCCCTTGATCCTCCGGCCCTTTCCGGAGGCGTCGGACCTGATCGCGTGGTCGGCGGAGGCCTCCGCCCGGATCGACGAGGCCGCGCTCCCCTTGAGCGTGGCCCCCGAGCTCGCCCTGCCCCGCGGGCTGGGAAGCCGGGGTCGGGCGGATTTCCGGGAGGCGGCCGGGCAGGTTCTCGACAGGCTGGCCGGCCTCGCCTTTCCGGGCGGCTTCCTTGAGCCGTCGGAGCGTGTCCTGGAGCGGGAGGAGGGGACCGCGCCTCGCCTCGAATTCCGTCTGGTGCACAAAGGGGACGCCGGCGAGATCGTGCGGCTTCCACCCCTCAGCGGGAGCGGAAGTTCACCACCACCGTGAGGTAGCAGGCCACCACGGCGCCGCTCCGGGCGTCGATGGGACGCGTGTATTTCCACCTCCGGACCCCCTCCAGCGCGGCGGCGTCGAAGATGGGGTTGGAGGAGTGGACCACCTTCGCCTCCCGGACGGCGCCAGTTTCGTCGACGATCAACTGAAGGACGACGCGCCCTTCCAAACGCATGGCGGCGGCCGCCCGGGGGAACTCGGGCGGGGGCTGGTAGAGGGGCTTGGGAAGGTGGACCTGCCAGGTCTCGCAAACGGGGGCCCGATCCAGCGGCCGAAGGGGATCGCCCCCCGTCCCCGCGAGCGGTTCCCCGTCGGCGCCCCCCTGGACACCGCTGTTCCCCGTCGAGACCGGTCCCGCGTCCGGGGGTGCGGTGGTTTGGGGCGGACCATCGGGGATCCGGTTCGGAGTCTCGATTCCACGCGGCCTCGTGGATGCGCGGGCGGAAGAGGCGGATTCGGGCACGGCGGTGCGGGCGGCCGGCGGGGGCTCCAAGGTGGC
>JBFLVU010000344.1:0-1638 GCA_040758175.1 Acidobacteriota bacterium
CTGATGAACCTTTACGGGGACCGGGGCAACGTTATCGCTCTGGTCCGGCGGTGCGAGTGGAGGGGCATCGGAGTGAGGGTTCTGCCGCTGGGGCTGGGGGAGACCATCGACCTTGACTCCGTGGATTTTCTCTTTATGGGCGGAGGGCAGGACAAGGAGCAGAAGCTCATCGCGGAGGACTTCCGGGAGATGAAGGGGGAAGGCATT
This sequence comes from Acidobacteriota bacterium, assembly GCA_040758175.1. Classification (GTDB taxonomy): domain Bacteria; phylum Acidobacteriota; class UBA4820; order UBA4820; family DSQY01; genus JBFLVU01. Next base: position 208 of record JBFLVU010000344.1, read on the forward strand.
GCCGCCGGCGTCGAGGACGGTCTGCCCTTCCTGGCCATATGTGGGGCCTACCAGCTCCTCGGTCACTTCTACGAGACGGCGGCGGGCGAGCGCCTCCGCGGTCTCGGACTTCTCGACCTTGAGACCAGGGCCGGGAAGAGGAGGATGATCGGGAACGTGGTCGCCGTGAGCGGGCTCGCTGGAGGACGCAGTCGGACGCTCGTCGGCTTCGAGAACCATTCGGGGCGGACCTATCTCGGCCCGGGTGTGCGGGCCCTGGCCAAAGTGGAGATGGGTTACGGGAACAACGGCGAGGACGGCCTTGAAGGTGCGGTCCACCGGAACGTCGTCGGGACCTATCTACACGGGTCCCTCCTTCCGAAGAACCCGTGGCTCGCCGACTGGCTCATCACCGCGGCCCTCCGACGGCGCTACGGGAACGTCGGCCCCCTCGCCCCGCTCGACGACAGGCTGGAGGAGACCGCGCACGCCTCCGCCCTGGCCCATAGGCGGCCCTGGCTCGGGCTGAGGGGGCTCCGGTCCGGAGGCGCCGGCCCGCGCTTCGGGCCCCGTGCAGCGAAAGTTGCCTCGTTTGGCAGTCCAATGCTATAATCTCCCGTGTCAAGTGAGACCTTTTCAGTCTCTCCAGGCTTTGAAGGAAGGGGGTGAGAAAGAGACATGGCAACACCAAAGAGTCAGACCCCCGTCCCGTCGGGAGACCTGGGTCAGCTCCTCTCCACGTCGTTCAATCTCCTCCTCGCCCAGATCGGACCCTACATCCTCATTTCTCTCATCGTCCTGATTCCGGTCGGCCTGGTATGCATGCTGGCTATGGCCTTCGGCCTTCTGGGCGGAGGGCTGCTGACGGGCCAGCCCAACCTTGACACTTTGGTCGGCATGGCGACAGGGGTAGGTCTCATTGTCAGCGTCATCGGTCTCATCGGGCAAGCCCTGATGGCGGGGGCCCTCATCCACGCGGCCAATTCGCAGGCCTCGGGAGGCAAGGTGTCCGTCGGCGAGGCCTACAAGGCCTCCCTCGCCAAGGCGGGGACGCTCATCATCGTCATCCTGGTGGTGGGTATCGCCGTCGGCGTCGGCTCCATCCTTCTGGTCCTTCCGGGCCTCGCGGCTTTCTTCTTCTTCTGCCTTACGCCGATGGCCGTGATGCTCGACAACGACGGGGTGGGACAGGCGCTCGGCCGGAGTGTGAAGCTTGCACTGAAGATTCCGGTGGAGATCATCGTCATCGGCGTGATCACCTTCGTGCTCAGCTTCATCTTCGCCTTCATCCCCTTTATCGGCGCGCTGGCCAGCTGCGTGATCATGCCCTGGGCGTTCATCGCCCTCACCCTGGCCTACAAGAAGGCCCAGGAGGCCGCCCCGGCGGCCTGACGGCTGCGGCTCCGATCGGGCAGGAGGGAGCGTCCGGCCCCCGTCCTCCCACACCACCGG
>JBFLVU010000345.1:0-1632 GCA_040758175.1 Acidobacteriota bacterium
GCCAGCGAGTTGGCCCTCAGGTCGCCGAAGCCCAGGTCCTGGCTCAGGTAGACGATGAGGTAGGACGACATGGTGTAGGAAGCCATGCAGTGGAGGAGCTCCACGCCGATGGCGGTCCAGAAGGTCCTTCCGAACAGGCGCATGGAGCCGATCAGGCCGGGACGCACGCGGGCCTCCTCTCCCCTGCGGGACGTCCCGGCTCCCCCCGGACCGTGCCGAGGATCCGGGTGATGTCCCGGTCGTAGTGGTGGATCCAGAGCACCTCGATGCCCAGGTGGTCGAAGGCGTCCCAGAGGGCCCGGCGGGACGCCGTGTAGCGGATGGCCCCCCGGCGGTCCCTGGGAAGCGGGGCCGGCGGCTTCAGGAGGAGGTAGTGGCGCGGGGGCACGGCGAGGCGGCGGGCCAGGTCCAAAAGGCGCCTCAGGTTCGGGTCCTCTCCGGAGGTCCCGATGAGGAGGCAGGGGTAGCGGGCCAGGAGCTGGATCGTGACGTGGTCGCTCCAGGGGCGGCCCTGGTGAAACAGCTCGTGGTAGTCATCCTCGGAGAAGACGATCTGGGAGGAGCCCAGGAGGGAAGGGTCCGACGGAAGGTAGCCGTGGGTGTGGAAGATCGGGATGCGGCCCGTGCGCGGGTCCATGGGCGCGCCGTAGATGGTCTGGTAGCGCGCGGAGAGGCCCATCCGCTCGGCGCACCGCTCGAGGAGGTCGTCGAAGTTCTGGGTCAGGACGGCGTGAACCCCGTCCAGGGACAGGATGGCGCGCAAGGTGCCGGAGGGCCTCCAGGGTTTGGCGTAGAGCGTCTGGCGGAGGACGTCCAGGTAGGAAGTCCCCAGCTTCGCCTTCACGTAGCGGGCCACCATGGGGCGGACCCGGTCCTTCAGCACGGCCTCGATGTCCCGCTCGTGGAGCGGCGCCTCGCTGGGGCCCACCGATTCGTACAGGCCCGCCAGGGCCCGCCGCAGGAGCTCCCGCGTGAGCTCCTGCCAGACGGGGAGGCCGCATCCCTTGGAGACGCCCGCGCCCAGAACCAGGCAGAGGCGTCCGGCGCGGTAGGCCGACGCCAGGGCCTCCACGTTGGGGGCGTTCCATTCCGCCTCCTTGGCGAGTTCCCGCTGGGCGAGGGGGTGGAGGGAGGGGGCCATGGCCGCCGGCTAGTCCCGGGTCATGTCCCGGAGGTCCCGGAGGGTGGCCTCCATGGCGTCGCGCAGTTCGGAGGAGGCGGCGGCGAGTTCGGCCTCCCTGGCCGCGTCCCGCTCGAGGCGGGCCACCACGGGGAGGATCTTCTCCCGGTGGGCGGCCACGAGGGCGGCCGCCTCGGGCACGGGAGGGAGCCCGTCGAGGACCGACAGGATGTGCCGGGCGTTCTCCAGCCGGCGGGCGGCCGGCATCTCCCCCCCGTCCAGCGTGTCCCACAGGGCCCTCATCCTCTCGATGGGGTTTTCGATCTCTTCGAACACGCCGACCCTCCCGTCGGGCCCGGAGGCCGAGGCGAGTGTAGCCCCGGCGGGAGGAGGCCGCAAGGAGGAGGCCGGGATCCCTTCGGGGAGGGCTCTGAAAATCCCTCCACGTGGCGGACCGGCGGGTCACGCCGACGGAGTGTGGGGACGCGCGAGCCCTGCTAGGGCCACTGGAA
>JBFLVU010000346.1:0-1626 GCA_040758175.1 Acidobacteriota bacterium
TTCACCCGCGGCGTCCAGCCCACCATGTACCGCGGCCGCCTCTGGACCATGCGCCAGTACGCCGGCTTCGGCACCGCCGAGGAGAGCAACCGCCGCTACCGCTACCTCCTCGAACAGGGCCAGACGGGCCTCTCCGTGGCCTTCGACCTGCCCACCCAGATGGGCCTCGACTCGGACGACCCCCTCTCCGAAGGCGAAGTCGGCAAGGTCGGCGTGGCCGTGGACTCCATCGAGGACATGGAGGTCCTCTTCTCCGGCCTCCCCCTCGACAAGGTCTCCACCTCCATGACCATCAACGCCACCGCCTTCATCCTCCTCGCCCTCTACCAGGCCGTGGCCGAGCGGCGGGGCGTGGCCCCGGACCTCCTCACGGGCACCGTCCAGAACGACATCCTCAAGGAGTACGTGGCCCGCGGCACCTACATCTTCCCGCCCCGCCCCTCCCTGCGCGTCATCACCGACCTCTTCGCCTACGCCACCGACCGCCTGCCCCGCTTCAACACCATCTCCATCTCGGGCTACCACATCCGCGAGGCCGGCTCCACCGCCGCCCAGGAGATCGCCTTCACCCTCCTCGACGGCCTGACCTATGTCCAGGCCGCCGTGGACGCGGGCCTCAAGGTGGACGCCTTTGGCGAGCGCCTCTCCTTCTTCTTCAACGCCCACAGCCATTTCCTCGAGGAGGTGGCCAAATTCCGCGCCGCCCGCCGCCTCTGGGGCCGCCTCATGGCCGAGCGCTTCGGCGCGACCAACCCCAAGGCCCGCATGCTCCGCTTCCACACCCAGACCGCCGGCTCCACCCTCACGGCCCAACAGCCCCTCGTCAACGTCGTCCGCACCGCCCTGGAGGCCTTCGCCGCCGTCATGGGCGGCACCCAGTCCCTCCACACCAACTCCTACGACGAGGCCCTGGGCCTCCCCACGCAGGACTCGGCCACCCTCGCCCTCCGCACCCAGCAGGTCATCGGCTTCGAGAGCGGCGCCGCCGACACCGTGGACCCCCTCGCCGGCGCCTACGCCGTGGAGGCCCTCACCGACGCCCTCGAGGCCAAGGCCCTCGACATCCTGGCCGAGGTGGAGAAGCGCGGCGGAATGATCGCCGCCATCGAGTCGGGCTACGTCCAGCAGGAGATCCAGGACGCCGCCTACCGCGCCCAGCAGGCCGTCGAGAGCGGCGAGAAGGTCGTCGTCGGCGTCAACCGTTTCCAGGACGAGGCCGCCGTCCACCCGCCCGTCCTCAAGGTGGACCCCGAACTCGAGCGCCGCCAGGCCGAGCGCGTCCGCGCCCTGCGCGACAAGCGCGACCGCGCCCCCTGGGAGGCCGCCCTCCAGCGCGTGGACGAGGCCGCAAAGTCCGGCGCCAACCTCCTCCCCGTCACCCTCGAAGCCGTCCAGGCCAAGGCCACCGTCGGCGAGATCATCCGCGTCCTCAAGGCCACCTTCGGCACCCAAGACGCCCAATAGCCTTTCGTCTTTCGTCTCCCGTCTCCCGGTTTTCGTCTCACGTTTTCCGTCTCCCGTCTCGCTTCCTTTGGGAGGCGTCGCCAGACGCCGATCTCCTGTAGCGGCGGGCCTGCGTGGCCGCCCGCCCGCGAAGGCCTCCCCCCGCCGTAGCGGCTCTTGCTG
>JBFLVU010000347.1:0-1610 GCA_040758175.1 Acidobacteriota bacterium
ACCCGGCCCGGGGGCGGGGCGGCCACGGCGGCCCCCCCCTACTCCTCTACTCACCCCCCGCTCCCCTCCCCTCATTGACGGAAGTGGAGCCATGGCTTAAGATAGGGACGCTCGGGGCCGGCATAGCTCAGCTGGTAGAGCAACTGATTCGTAATCAGTAGGTCCGCGGTTCAAGTCCGCGTGCCGGCTCCAGAAAACCCGTGAGCGAGAAGGGCGGCCTCGGCCGCCCTTTCGCCTGGGGGAGGCTGTCTTGGAGAGGCCCTTCGAAGCCACCGACCTCCTGAAGCGCGGCATCTCCTTCGCGGGGCGCCCCCTCCCCTGCCTCCCGTACCCCCTGCGGCTCGACGGTGCGGCGCTGGAGGCCGTCTCGACGTGCGCCGGCGCGGTGTGGAAGGCCGCCGAGGCGGTCACCGAGGCCTTTCTGACGGACGGGGCCCTGAGGGCCGCCTTCGGCTACGATCCGACCCACGAGGCCGCCGTCCTGGCGGACCCCGGGTACACCCCCCACATCCCCCTGGGGCGTATGGACCTCTTCTTCGTAAACGGCGTCCCCAAGGTCATGGAGTTCAACACCGACGGCACGGCGGGGTGGCACTACACGGCGGCCCTCACGGCCCTCTGGCGGGAGCGGGCCGGGCTTCCCCCGGAGGAGCGGCCCTTGCCCGTGCGCCTGCTGGAGGAGCTCCTGGCCTGCTTCCGGCGCTGGGACCGTACGGGGCTGGACCTGCCCTCCATCGCCCTGGTGGACTGGGCCGAAGTGGGCACCCGGGCCGAGCAGGAGGCCCTGGCGGACCTCTTCACCTCCCGCGGCTACCCCACTTCCCTGGCGGACCCCAGGCAACTCCGGAAGGTGGGCGGGCGCCTCGTGGGGCCCCGTGGAGACATCCACCTGGTCTACCGCCGGCTGGTGAGCGAGGAGGCCTTCCAACGGACCCGGGAGATCGGGCCCTTTCTGGAGGCCTGCGCGGAAGGCTCGGCCTGCGTGGTGGGCTCCTTCCGTACGGATCCGGGCTGGAGCAAGACGCTTCTCGCCGCTCTGTCGGACCCGGCCCTCTCCGCCTCGCTCCCCCTCCCCGTGCGCGAGGCCGCCGCGGAGCACATCCCCTGGACGCGCCTCGTCCGGGAGGGGGACGTGGAGTTCGCGGGGACGCGGCGGGACCTCAAGACCCTCCTGCTCGCTCAGCAGGACTCCTTCGTCCTCAAGCCCGCCCGAAGTTACGAGGGGCGCGGCCTCGTGGCGGGACCCTACGCCTCCCTTTCCGAGTGGGCCTCGGCGGTGGAGCGGGCCCTCTTCCGGCCGGGGACGTGGGTGGTCCAGGAGTTCCTGCGGCCGGGCGCCACGGAGTTTCCCGACGGCGTCCCCCGCTGTCTCCAGCCGGGGGCCTACGTCTTGGAGGGCCGCTTGGCGGGCTTCCTGGCCCGGGCCAGCGAGACCGAGGTCATCGCCCCGGGGTACCGGGACTGGTACCTGCCGAGCGGCGTGGAGATGCCCTGAGACGAGAGACGGGAGACGGGAGACGGGAGACGGTAGACGAGAGACGGGAGACGCGAGGCCAGCAAACGGGCCCGTGGGGCGGGCGCCCTCGCCCGCCGGAGAGAGAAAATAGGAG
>JBFLVU010000348.1:0-1609 GCA_040758175.1 Acidobacteriota bacterium
CGTGGGTTTGGCCGCCACCAAATTCGTCGCGAAGGTGGCCAGCGACCACCGAAAGCCCGATGGGCTCACGGTAGTGCCGCCCGAGGACACCCTCACATTCCTCCGGCCACTGGACGTTTCGAAGATTTGGGGCGTGGGACCCAGGACGCGGGAAGTCCTCCTTTCCTTGGGGCTGGCCACCATCGGCGACGTGGCGCAGGCCCCCGAGTCGGTACTGCGCGGCCGCCTCGGGGAGGCCGGAAGCCAGATTTTCCGACTGGCCATGGGGCAGGACGACCGCGCCGTGGAGCCCGACCGGGAGGCCCGAAGCGTCGGCGCCGAGAGGACGCTGGAGACCGACGTCGTGGGAGCGGAGCTTCTCCTTCCCCACTTGAGGAGCGCGGCGGAACGCGTGGCCGAGCAGTTGAGGAAAGAGGGGCTCATGGCCGGCGCCGTGCGGGTCAAGCTGAAGACCGCCCGGTTCCGGCTCCACGCTCGTCAGGCCCCCCTCCCACGGCCCGTGGATTCGTGGATGGAACTCCTGCAGGCCGCCGAGGCGCTGCTCCTCCGGTTTGATTTGAGCGAGCCCATGCGCCTCGTCGGCTTGGCCGCCTTCGACCTCCGGCCCTCACGGTCCCCCGTTCAGGGGGACCTCTTCGAAGATGCGGTGAGGGACCGGAATCGCGCCCTTCAACGAGCGGTGGACGCCCTCCGCGCCCGGTTCGGACCCCGTTCCGTAGGATGGGGAAGGCGGAAGGGCGGGAGCGACGATTCCTGAGGGGCCCGCTCTACTCTCCCCTGAAGTGCCGAATCACCCGGTCCGCCTCCGCCTCCTTCCCGAAGGGCACGGGAACGTTGACCGTCCTGCCGTCGCGGCCCCCCTTGGCGGGAAAGGAGTAGCTGAAGGAGACGATGAGGCACTCGTCGCGTTGGAGGAGGACCTCGTCCAGGGTTGCGCCGCCCACTCCCCAGGCGTGCAAGGCCCCGTTGAGGTAGACCCCCTCCGGGTGGATCCAGGCCTCCCCGCGGCGCCGCCGGTTCCTTCGATAGGGAATCCAGATGCTCAAGGCCGCGGTGGCCCCGATCAAGGCGATGAGCCCCAGCATCATGAGGAAGACCGCCAAACCCGCCTCTCGTTCAAAGATGAGGAACAGCACACCGAAAAACAGGGCCCACCCGGAGATGATCCAGAAGAGACCTACCTTCCAAGATCGATCCCGGACCACCTCCGCCTCGGTGTATCGGGCCCACTCCCCAGGATCGTAGGCCCATCGGGCGAGGAGCCCCGTCCCTGTCAGGATCCTGTCGAGGACGCGTGCCCGGCGGAAATAGAGGTAGGCGCCCACGATTCCCGCGGGGATAATCAGGCCAACGCTGACAAACTGGAGCGCAAAGCCCCCTTTCATCCCGTCGATGCCGGCGATGGGGGGAAGGACAAGGAGAAACACGCCCGCAAAGGAGACGGAGAGCCAGATCCAAGCCGCGCGCCTCTGTGGATTGGGGGCCATGGGTTTCCTCCCCCTCCCACCCTAGCGCCCCGCGCGGCGCAGGGCAAGCCGCCTTCTTATTCGCCCTCCCCTCCCGCCGCGATCGCCACGACGAGGGTCATATCGTCCCCTTGGGGGGCCTC
>JBFLVU010000349.1:0-1600 GCA_040758175.1 Acidobacteriota bacterium
CCTCGTCCAGGAGAACCTGGCAAGAGGCCTGACCCACATCGAGGACGGCGATGGACGGCGGGAGCCCCCTCCGGAACGGCTCCGGACAGGCCAGGGCGCCCACGGCGGAGAAGGTCAGAAGGAACCATCCCGCCCGACGCCACCGGCCCCGCAGCGAAAGCAGAGCGAATGCGCCCGCGAAGAGGGCCGCCCACACCCAGGAGGGCGAGGGCAGAAAGAGGGACGCGCTCCGGACGGCGCCGAGGGTTGAGGGGAGCCAGAGGAAGACTCGTCCCAGCCCCGTCAGGATCCACAGGAGGCCGTCTCCCACCAGTGGCATGAAGGCGAGACCCGCCATGTAGGGAATCCCGAAGGCCAGGAGGCCGAGGAGGGGAACCGAGGCCAAGGGCGTGGCGAGCCATCCCAGGAGGGAGATCCGGTGAAACGTGAGGGCCAGGATCGGAAGCGTGGCGAGCTGGGCCGAAAAACCGACCCACAGAAGGCGCAGGACCTGCTGGCGGAGGCCCGTGCCGGTCAGGGCCTCGGGGAGGGCGTCCCACAGGACCAGGATCCCGAAGGTGGCCGCGAAGGTGAGCTGGAATCCCGCGTCGAGCAGCCAAGCCGGTCGGAAGAGCAGGAGGGCCGCCAGGGCGAAGGACCAGGCACCGAAGGCGCCCTGGGGGCGGGCCAACAGACGGGCCGTCAGGAAGAGCCCTGCCATGAGCAGGGCGCGGGTCAGGGAGGCGCTCGATGCGGCCAGGAGCCCGAACAGGCCCAGGAGGACCAGACCAGCACCATCTCGCACGGACGGGGAGACCTTTGTGGCGTGGGCGAGGAAGGAGAAGAGGAGGAGCAGGAGTCCCACGTGCTGTCCCGACAGGGCCACGAGGTGGTAGAGCCCCGATCGGCTGAGAACCTCCACCTGGTCCTCGGAAAGGAGCCCGCGCTCACCCAACAGGACCGCCAGGAGGATGGCGGCGTCACCTCCCTCCGCCTGGAGAAACCTGGACTCCAGAGCCCGCCTGTACCGGGAGACGAGCCCCCGGAAGGGAGGGGCAGAGGTGCGGAAGAGGGCCGGACTCCGGCAGGTGGCGACGAGGTCCGTTCCGTCCCGCCTGAGCCGGGCGGCCCTGTCCGACTGCCCCGGATTGGTGGGAGGCCGGGGAACCTCCAGGCGCAAACTGGCTTCGAAGGCGCTCCCCTCGACGGGCGGGGGGACGGGCAGGTAGGCGAGAACCCGGCTGCGGCACGCTTGGTCCCCTCCGGCTCCTCCAAACGACGAGACGCGAAGGAGGCAGCGGCTGCCGTCCACCCAAGGCTGTGCGTTCACAACCGTGCCGCGGGCCCAGACGAAGGCGTCTCCGCCGGCCACCCGAACGTGCCTCTCGAGAGCGTCGGGGTCCCCCTCCGGGAGACCGAACCCGCCGGTCCAGAGTCCCAACACCGCGGCGAAGAGCATCGTGGAAGCTGAACGAAAGCGGGATCTGGAAGCGCCGACGGCGGCCAGGGCGCCAGAAGCGGCAAGGGGCAGGAAGGGGGTCGCCAGGAAATTGGCCGCCCCCGCGCCAGCCGCAAGGGCGAGGACGAACGCGGTCCGACGGCCGGGTTCGACGCCCACACA
>JBFLVU010000350.1:0-1589 GCA_040758175.1 Acidobacteriota bacterium
GTCGGGGGAGACGGCGGACACCCTCGCGGCCCTCCGGGAGGCCAAATCCAAGGGAGCTCCCACGCTCGCCATCTGCAACGTGGTGGGGAGCATGCTCTCCCGCGAAGCCGACGGCACGCTCTTCACCCATGCCGGGCCCGAAATCAGCGTGGCCTCCACCAAGGCCTTTACGACCCAGCTCGCGGCCCTGAGCCTTCTATCGCTTCATCTGGCCCAAGTCCGCGGCGTTTTGTCCGCGCGGGACCTGGGCCCGAGGCTCCAGGCCCTTACGGCCCTCTCCGGGCTCATGGAGCAAGCGCTGGCCCTCGAACCGCAAATCGAGGACGTGGCGCGCCGCTACAGCCGCTACCGGGACTTCCTGTATTTGGGGCGGGGCATCCAGTACCCCATCGCCCTGGAAGGGGCGCTCAAGCTGAAGGAGATCTCGTACATCCACGCCGAAGGGTATCCCTCGGGCGAAATGAAGCACGGACCCATCGCCCTCATCGACGAGAACCTGCCCGTGGTGGCGGTGGCGCCCCGGGACGACGTCTACGGGAAGCTGTTGTCCAACTTGGAGGAGGTGAAGGCCCGGGACGGCAAGGTGATTGCCGTCTGCAACGAGGCCGACGCCCGCCTGAGGGGCTTGGCCGACGAGGTCTTTCTCGTTCCCGAGACGGACCCGCTCCTCATGCCGATCCTGACCGTGGTTCCGCTTCAACTCCTGGCCTACCACATCGCCGTCAAACGGGGGGCGGACGTGGACCAGCCCAGGAACCTCGCCAAGAGCGTCACGGTGGAATAGACCCCCGCGGGGGGTGCTCCGGCTGCGCCAAGCCCTCAGACGATCCAGCGCCTCCGCCGGGCGGCGAGGCGGCGTTCGATGTCCCGGCGCGTCCGCGGCGCGGAGGTGAGGAGGCGGGCTCCCGAGGACGTCACCGCCACGTCGTCCTCGATGCGGACACCCAGATTCTCCGGAGCGATATAGACCCCCGGCTCCACGGTGATCACGACGCCGGGCTCCAGGGGACGGTCGTAGGAACCCGCGTCGTGGGCCTCCAGACCCAAGTAGTGGCTGGTCCCGTGGAAGAAGTGGGCTTCGTGGCCGGCCTTCCGTATGACCTCGAGGGCCGCCTGGTGGACGTCGCGTACCAGGACGCCGGGCCGGACCGCGGCGATGGCCGCATCGTGGGCCTCGAGAACGAGGTCGTAGATTTCGGCCTGGCGGCGGCTGAAGGCCCCCGAGACCGGGTAGGTCCGGGTCTCGTCGGCGCAGTAGCCGCCCTCCCGGGCGCCCACGTCGCAAATGACCACATCCCCGGCCTCCATCCGCCGGCGGTTTTGCCCGTAGTGGAGGAGGCAGGAGTTGGGCCCCGAGCCCACGATGGAGGCAAAGGCCTTTTCCTTCGCCCCGGAAGCGGTGAAGACGTATTCCACGAGGGCCTGCACCTCGTACTCGTGCAGGCCGGGCCTCAGGTGGCCCAACACGGTTTCCTGCGCCGCGTCCGTCACCGCCGCCGCACGGGCCATCCGTTCGAGCTCGTCCCGGTCCTTGACCCGGCGGAGGTCCCCCAGGAGGCGGCCCGCGTGCCGCACGGTCAGGTACGGCA
>JBFLVU010000351.1:0-1562 GCA_040758175.1 Acidobacteriota bacterium
GTGCCGCGCCAGGGACTCGGGTTCGGAGGTGAGGGCCACGGAGGCCACATCCCTCAAGACGGTAAGGTCCCTTCCGCGGTCATCGCCCGCCCCCGACCTTGGTCCCAGGGTTCCGGCGCAGGCGGCGAACAGGAGGCTCCCCCCAATCGCGGCGAGGAACCTCACCAGCAAGGACCAGCGGGTTTGGATCCGACCCATGGCGCCCCCACCTCGGGCTGAGTATAAGGCCGCCCGGGAAGGCGTGCCACCTCACCCGGGCAGGGCGGGCTCCCTGCGAAGGCGACTCCTGGAGAAGCCGTAGGCGAAGTAAAGGGCCAATCCCGCCAGGAGCCAGACTCCGAAGCGGATCCACGCGGTGGTGGGAAGGCCCATCATGAGGTAGAGGCAGGCCGCCATGCCAAGGAGCGGCACCGCAGGGACGAAGGGCGTCCGGAAGGGGCGCGGCCTCAGGGGATCCCTGTACCTCAGGACGAGGATCCCGGCGCACACGATGAAGAAGGCGGAAAGGGTCCCGATGTTGCAGAGGTCCGCCATCTCGTCGAGGCTGGCGAAACAGGCGGTTCCGCCCACGAACAGGCCCGACAGAAGCGTCGTGACATGGGGAGTCTTGTACCGGGGATGAACCTTGGCGAAGGCCGGCGGGAGGAGCCCGTCGCGCGCCATGGAGTAGAAAATGCGGGGCTGCCCCAACTGGAAGACGAGGAGTACGGCCGTGTGGGCGATCACGGAGCCGAAAGCCACCACGCCGGCGGCCCAGTCCATCTGCACCCCCCGCATGGCGACAGAGAGGGGCTCCGCCGTGTTCAGCAGGTTCCAGGGCACCATCCCCGTCAGCACCGCCGCCACGACGATGTAGATCACCGTGCACACGGCCAGGGAGCCGAGGATGCCGATGGGGAGGTCCCTTTCGGGCCGGCGGCACTCCTCGGCGGCCGTCGAGACCGCGTCGAAGCCGATGTAGGCGAAGAAGATGACGGCCGCCCCCGCCTGGATCCCCGGCCAGCCGTTCGGCGCGAAGGGGTGCCAGTTCTCGGGGCGCACGTAGGCGAGGCCGACGAAGACGAAGAAGCCCAAAACCAGGAGTTTGATGCCCACCATGATGGCGTTGAAGCGGGCGCTCTCGCGGATTCCCAGGACGAGGATCGTCGTCAGGAAAGCGACGATGAAGAATGCGGGGAGGTTCAAGGCGATGGGCACCCCCAGGATTCTCGGGGCCTGGGCAAGGATCTCGGGCGTGTGGAGCGCCGTTCGCAGGTCCGTGGACAGCCACCGGGGAAACTCCAACCCGAAGCCCCGGAGGAGTTCGCAGAAGTAGCCCGACCAGGAGACGGCGACGGCGACGTTGCCCACCGCGTATTCGAGGATGAGGTCCCACCCGATGATCCAGGCCACGAGCTCGCCCAGCGTCGCGTAAGCGTACGTGTACGCGCTACCGGAGATGGGAACGACGCTGGCGAACTCGGCGTAGCAGAGGCCCGCGAAGGCGCAGGCCAGTCCGGTGATGAGGAAGGAGAGGACGATGGCCGGGCCGGCCCCTGGACGGGCGGCGTCGCCCGCCGCGG
>JBFLVU010000352.1:0-1537 GCA_040758175.1 Acidobacteriota bacterium
TTGAGGGTCAGCTGGTTGCCCCGGATTTCCAAGGCCCCCTCCAGAACCTGTCCTGCCGATAGCGACAGGGGCTGGCCGTCAAGGGTCATGTAGGGGACCTCGGTGGCTGAGAATCCCGCTGTCATGCCCTTGCGGGTCTCGATCAGGATCGGCCGGGAGGAGGCGAACTCGAAGTGCCCCTCCCCCACGAGGCTGTAGTACCTCTCACGAATTTCCCGTGTCCGGTCCAGTTTCAGGATGCCGTTCGGAGCGTACCGGTTGCTCCAGCGAACCCCGGGATTCACGAGGGCCGCCTCCAGGTCGATCCTCACGACGAGTCCGTCGGCTTGGGCGATGGAACGCAGCCTGGCGTCGCGCTCGGCCTGGGACCGCGCCAGGGCCTCGCCCTCCTCCCTGCGAAGGTCCGCCATGCCCGCAAAGGCGAGATCGGCGGGTGCCGCCGCGCCGGAGACCATGGCCAGGGTTGGGCGCAGGGATTCTCGGGAGGTCTTCTCGAATTCGGCCTTCCAGTTCACGCCGATCCGGTCGAGGATCAGGGCCAGGGCGCAACCCGTCGCGGCGAAGCGGGATCCGGTGATGCCGGCCCCGTCCCGGCCGCCGTCCGACAGCCGCCGGCCCAGGTCGGCGGCCGCGCCGCCCGCATCCGTCCTGCTCCGCGCCACGAATCCCGCGTAGGCGGCGAGCCCCGCGTCGGCTTCGGTCCGCCACTCGTAGGAGCGGGCGGCTTCGCTCAGCACCGACTGGCGGCGCTCGCGAAGGCCCAAAAACGCGGCCACCAAGCCGGGGAGTTCAATCTTCTGGGCACTCAGCGCTCGCAACAGAACGGCGCCCTCGGCCCTCGAAAGGGCGTTGAATTCGGCGTCGTACAGTGGAAACTCCGTCTCGGAGATGCCCACGGGCTGAGGAAAGCCCCTGTAGGCCTCAAAGACCTGGAACGCGCGGGAATACAGGAACTCCGTCGCGGACGGCCCCGGCGTCTCTGGCAGCCTGTCCGCCGCGATCCACTGGCCCAGGCGGCCCGCCACCGGACCCGTTCCTTCCTTCGGCGGCTCTTCGGAGGGAATGGGACCGATTCCCACTTTGGGGACCGAAGGGTCCGCCGGCCGGAACTCCGGGGGCAGCGGGTCCACGTGGAACAGGAGCGCCGACTTGGACGCGGGGTCGTAGACGATCATGCAGACCTGCGTAAAGGAGAATCCAGGCCAGATGGCCGAATCGCCTGCCGCACCGGCCCCCGCCTCCTGCACCTGCGGAACGGCCCTGGCCAGAGAAGGAGGCACCTGGGCATAGGCGCCCAGACAGAGGCTGAGAAGAAGCACGGCGGCGACGGGGCGGACGATCTGCATGCACACCTCCAGAAGCGGAAAGGTAAGAGTTTGATACGGACGCTCTCCTCGCGCAAGCCCCCCGCCTCACCTGGGGGTTCATCGAAGGGGCCGGCGTAGTATACTGCTGGCGGCGGGGAGGGAATGTTCCTTAAAGACCAGCGCGTCGGGAAATACCGCATCGACAAGCCCCTCGGAAACGGGGGGTTCGG
>JBFLVU010000353.1:0-1528 GCA_040758175.1 Acidobacteriota bacterium
GAGAAAGAAGGGGCATGAGGGATTTGGAAAGCGGGACTTGAGAAAAAGGGAGACGTTAGACGTGAGACGGGAGACGGAAAACGTTAGACGGGAGACGTGAAAAAGGTGGTGCAGTCAGGACATGGGTAACACATTTGGTTCAGGACATAGGTAACACCTAGGCCTCTCCCGTGTCTACCGGTTCCGCCTCCTCGTGCTTGCGGTGCTGACGCGCCGGGGCTCCTTGGAACCAAGACCTAGCCCTGTTCCCCCGAAGGGCCTGGTCAATGGTAGGGCTAAGCGGCGCGGCGGAGCGTCCCGGACCGCGAAGTCGGACGCCACAATAGCGCCGTCTCCGGCAGGTCTCCCCTTGCCGCTCAGGCGGTCCGCTGGATCACGAGGACGGTGAGGTCGTCGGCGCGGCGCCCGCCTCCCCGAAAGGCGCCCGCCGCCGCGGCGAGGCCGGCGGCCACCTCTTCGGGCGCGAGGCCCTGGAGCGCCCGGGCGGCCTCTTCGAGGCGGCCCCGGCCGAACTCTTCGCCCGAGGGGCTCCGTGTCTCCGTCAGCCCGTCGGTGCAAAGGACGAGGAGTTCCCCAGGACGGAGCGCCACCTCCACGGCCTTGAAGCCCTGGTCGCAGAAGAGGCCCAGGGGGAGACCCGAGGCGCCGATCCACCGAAGCTCCTCCCCTCCCACGCAGAGGGGCGGCACGTGGCCCGCGTTGACCAGGGTCACTATCCCTTCCGGCGAGGCCCACCCGCAGGCCAGGGTGGCGTAGTGGGATGGGAGGGTGCTCTCGCAGAGGACGTGGCTGGCCCGCGCCGCCGTCTCCCCGGGCGGGAGGCCGAGGGGCAGGAGGGCCCTGAGGAGCGCGTGAAGCTGGGCCATGAGCAGGGACGCGGAAACGCCCTTCCCCGAGGCGTCGCCCACGGCGAAGAAGAGCCGCCCGTCGGGAAGGGTCAGGACGTCGCAGTAGTCCCCGCTGACGGGCCCCGCCGGCTCGTAGACGTGGCCGGCGCGCCACCCGGTGGAGGAGAAACTGCGGCGGGGAAGGAGTTCGGCCTGGACCCGGGAGGCGAGGTCCATGTCCGCCTCCAGAGCCCGCTGTTCCTCCAGGGAGAGGTGGTCGAGGCAGAATTCGAGGAGGGGGTCCGCCGCCAATCGGTCCTGCTCGATGGGGTCTCCGCAGGACCTGCAGAGGCCGAACGTGCCTTGGTCCAGCCGGCTCAGGGCGGCGTCCACGGCGGAGAGGAGGCGGTGGATCTCCGGGTCTTCCCCGCCCGTTTCGATGGCCTGGCTGAGCCACCGGCGGCGGGTCTGGAGCTGGTCGCGGACGAGAAACTCGGGCATGGACGACATGGCGGCCTCCCGGTACGCGTCAGGGCGGGGAACCGTCCAGGTCCGACAGGATGCGCTCCAGCCGCCTGGAACGGGTTTCAGGTTTCTTGGCCTCTTCGAGGGACCGGACGTGTTCCTTCCGTCGCGTGAAGGAGAGGGCCTCCCACCGCGCCCGGGTTCGGGGCCGGGCGGCGAGGGCCCCGCCGAGATCG
>JBFLVU010000354.1:0-1524 GCA_040758175.1 Acidobacteriota bacterium
ACCGAGCGGCCGGAGGCGGGAGCGCCCTCCCGGACCGAGTCCACCTGCCTCTTCGAGGGCTTCGAGGCCCTTCCCATCTGGGAGGAGGACGGGGGCTCCTGGTGGCACTACCAGGGGGGACAGCCCTACAACGCCGTGGGCGACTACTTCTGGCAGGACGCGGACTGCGACGCCTTCGGCGGGTCGTGGAGCGCCGACGCCGTGCTGGGCGGGGACCTGGGCCTCCAGCTTCCCTGCTGGGCCGACTACGCCGATCTGACGGACTCGTGGCTGGAGTACGCCCCCTGGATCACGTGCGCCTACGGGGCGCCCACAGCCGACCTCTCCTTCTACGGGCGCCTTCTCTCCGAGGCCGGCTACGACTCCTTCTACTACCTCGCCTCCCTGGACGGCGTGGACTACTACGGATACAGGCTCTCGGGGGACTTCTCCGACGTCTGGTACGCCTTCAGCCAGGACCTGAGGCGCTGGTCCGGACTGGGCGACCTCACGGCCCACCCCCACTTCGCGCTGGCCTTCGCCTTCCAATCGGACTCCGTGACGCCCGCGGGCTTCCACGGCTTCGGGGCGCGGGTGGACAGCCTCTCCCTCTCGACCGGGTCCCTCGCCGTGGACTCCGTCTACAAGAAGGGCGGCCCCTTCCGGCTCTTCGTCTACGGGGCGGGCTTCCTCCCGGGGGCCTGGGTGTACGTGGACGGCCAGGCCGTCCCCACGGTGAAGTACAAGCACTCGGGGCTCCTCGTGGCCAAGGGCGGCACGGCCCTCAAGGCCATGATGCCCTTCGGCCAGCCGGTGTGCGTCTCGGTGGTCAACCCCGGGGGCGCTTCCTCGACCTGCTACACCTTCGTCCGGTGATGCCCGCCTCTGTTCGCGCCGGGACGCTTCCTCAGCCCAGACGGACGATCCGGCGGATGGGCTCGGCGTCGGGCCAGGGGCCCATCCGGTAGACGAAGCTCTTCGTCCGCCCGTCGGGGGCCTCGGACATGGCCTCCAGGCGGTAGAACCGGCCCCCGTAGGCGAAGGTCAGGAACGCGTTCCAGTCCCGGTGGGGCCGGTTTGCGCGCACCGCGAGAAACCCCTCCCCGACCTCGATGCGGTCGGGCTCCGTCGCGGGGCCGTACTCCCGGGTGCGCCGCCCCTCTTCGGCGGCCCGAAGCCCACCGTCCAGGATCCGGAGGGGCGCCCAGAGGAAGAGGGTCCCCAGGGGCTCTCCGGTGGCCAGGGCCGTCACCAGGCGCGCCACCGAGTCGCCGATCCAGAGGGAGAGCAGGGCCCCCTGGGGAGTGAAGAAGAACGAGAAGAACATGGGGAGGCCGTACCAGGTGATGGCCCCCGGCTCCCGGTCCGACTCGGCGATGAGGGCCGTGACCTGTTCGGCGTAGTCCATCTGGAAGAGGACGAAGGCGCCGAACCAGGAGACGATGGACGCCACGGCGCAGAGGTAGGCGGAGGCGTGGGCCAGGACGCCCGGGGTGGCGGGGAGGGGCCAGGGCCAGCGCCGCCGCCACCCCTCCGGGAGCAGGG
>JBFLVU010000355.1:0-1518 GCA_040758175.1 Acidobacteriota bacterium
AGAGGACGAAGGCCGTCCCCTCGCGGAAGGCGAAGCCCATCATGGCCCGGAGCGTCCCCCCTTCGACGGTCAGGTCCAGGACCCGCAGGTCCATGGCTCCGGCGCCCTTCGTGGACAGGGTGTCGGAGTTCCGCACCTGGTGGGGCACGTCCACCTTCTTGAGGTAGTCCTGGATGAAGGCCTGGCGCCCCAGGCCCTTGGTGGGGATCACCTCCACGCCGAGTGTGTAGCGCGTCGAGTTCCCGCCCGAGAGCTTGACGTCGCGGACCAGGAGGGCCTCGCCCTCTGGGGGACTCAGGTTGGGCGTGTAGGCCTCGGGGGCGTCCACGGCGGCGCGGGAGGTCTTCAGCGTGAGGACGCCTCCGGCGATGACCTTGTCCCCGCGGCTCTGGCCCAAGTCGAGGCCTTCGATCTTGCGGAGGAAGGCCTCGCGGCGCAGGTCCTTGGCGGCCTGCTTGGGATGGGAGGAGGCCAGCCTGGCGATGCGAGATTCGGCGTACCGGAGACGCTCCGGCGTGGGCGGGTGGCTCAGGAGAAACCGCTCCATGGAGCTGGGTTCCTTCTCCTCCAGGGCCAGGAACATGTGGAACATCTTGGCGGCGCCCCGGGGGGTGTAGCCGGCGGACTCCATGTAGGTGATGCCGCCCTCGTCGGCCTCGCGCTCGTCCTCCCTCGAATAGCCGAGGAAGGCGAGTTGGAGGGAGGCGTCCACGAGGCCGCCGGCCTTCTGGGCGACCTCGGGGCTCAGGATCGAAAGGGCCGTGAGCCCGAAGCCCGCGAGGGCCTGCTTGGAGAGCTGGGAGGCCGAATGGCGGGCGTCCACGTGGGTCATCTCGTGGCCGAGGACCGCCGCCAGTTCGTCCTCCGAGGACATGCGGGCGAGGATGCCCCGCGTGACGTAGACGTATCCTCCCGGGAGGGCGAAGGCGTTGATGACGGGGGTGTCGAGGACCTGAAAGCGGTAGGTCACGTTCTTGCGCCGGGAATGGGCGGCGAGCTTCTGACCGACTTCGCCTACGTACTTGTTGAGGCCGGGAAGCCCCTGGTAGTGGCCGAACTCCTGCTGGATCTGCTTGGCGGCCTCGGCGCCGATCTGGGCCTCCTGGGCCTCCGAGATGAGCATGATCTCGCTCTGGCGCGTCACGGGGTTCACGGCGCAGGCGGCGAGGAGGCAGAGGGAGAAGGGGATCCAATGGGTGCGTCGGGACTTGGCCGGGCGTCCGTTCATGGCAGGCTCCTTCGTTTCGCCCATCCTACCATCGGGGAGACGGGAGAAGGGAGACGCGAGACGTGAGGCGTGAGACGAGAGACGTGAGACGAGAGACGAGAGACGAGAGACGAGAGACGTGAGACGAGAGACGTGAGGCGTGAGGCGTGAGGCGTGAGGCGAGGGCCTATGGTGCGGCCGATGCGTGCATCGGCCGAATTACCGGCTCCCACCGGAGGGGAGACGGCTCCTCCCAGGCGGGCCGCCGCGCCAGAGAACCCTTTCCATCAGGAAATGGGTGGCTGTCCCTC